>JAIXQS010000005.1 GCA_027485615.1 Verrucomicrobiaceae bacterium | reverse complement strand
TATCTCCATCGGTTCGCAGTTTTCGATGTGCGCAATCATCGCGGGCGTCACGGCGGCGTCCGGCCTGCCGTTGGGGGTTTCCATCATCGCGGCGATCGGTGCGGGTGCCATGATGGGCGCGCTCAATGGCGTGCTGGTCGCCTATCTCGGGCTGCCGAGCATCGTGGTCACGCTCGCGACCATGGTGACATGGCAGGAGGCGTTGCGGCTATGGCAGCAAGGTCGTCTGCTCAATCTTCCCGATGGCATCCAGTGGTTCGGCCTCAGCCAGCCCGCCGGGCAAACGGTGGTGATCTCGCTCGCGTTCCTCCTCCTGATCGGCGCGGCGCTGGCGATGAAGCACCTCTCCGCGGGCCGGTTCATCTACGCCACCGGCACCGACGCCGAGGCGGCCCGTCTCGCGGGCATCGATCCGAAACGCACGACCTTCGGCGTCTTCGTGCTGATGGGCGCGCTGGCCGGACTGGCCGCTGTCCTGAACCTCGTGCAATCGCCGCAAGTGCAGCCGAACTGCGGTGACGGACTCGATCTCAAAACCATCGCCGCGGCCGTCGTCGGCGGTGTGGCGATCAGCGGCGGGCGGGGGACTCTGTGGGGCGTTTTGCTGGGGATACTGCTGCTGGCCAACGTGAATCCGGCGCTCACCCACTTCCATCAGCCGCCGTATTGGGAGAAAGCGATCCAGGGTCTCGTCATTCTTTTGGCCGTGCTCGCGGACGGTCTCCGCAGCCGGAAAACCCAACTCTAACCGACCACCACCATGTCCAATCCAAGGTCATTGTCCTTCAAGTCGTTGCTCGCCCGCCACGAGGCGGTTCTGGTGTTCGTGATCCTCTTCGAGGTGATCCTGTTCCAGGTGCTGGGGCGGAATTTCCTCACCGAGAGAAATTTTTCCAACGTGTTCAGGCACTCGGTGGAAATCGGCCTGCTCGCGGTGGCGATGACGCCGGTGATCCTGACAGGCGGCATCGATCTGTCCGTGGGCTCGATGATGGGTCTTTGCGCGGTGCTGTTCGGCATGATGGTGAACGCGCTGGGAATGGATCCTTGGGTCGCGGCGGCGTTGGCGGTGGCATGCGGCGCGTTGGGCGGTGGCATCAACGCCACCCTCATCAGCCGGCTGAATTTGCCGCCCCTGATCGTGACGCTCGGCACCTTTTCCCTGTTCCGTGGCCTCGCTGAGGCGCTGACGAAAGGCGCGGAATCGTTCTCCGGGTTTCCGGCGTCTTTCCTCGCGCTCGGCAATGCCACCGTCGCCGGGCTTCCCGCCCAGATCTGGGTGTTTTTCGTGGTCGCCGCCGGGATCTGGTTCCTCGTCCATCGCACGACCTTCGGCCGCTCGTTCCGTGCGATCGGCTACTCTCCGGAAGGGGCTCGTTACGCGGGCATCCCGGTCGCCAGGAACACCGGCCTTGCCTATGTCATCGCAGGAGCGGTGGCCGGGCTCGCGGCGGTCATCCTTGTCGCGCGTCTCGGCGAAGCACGCGCGAACGCCGGCATCGGCTATGAGCTTCTCGCGATCACGGCGGTCGTCCTTGGCGGCGTGAGCATTTTCGGCGGCTCCGGCACGGTGTTTGGCACGATTTTGGGATGGATCGCCCTCGCCATCCTGAACAACGGCCTCACCCGGATCTCCGACTACAAAATCATGGACCAAACCGTCGCCAGCGTTGCGCGCGAACTGTCCGGTCTCCTCACCGGCCTCCTGCTTCTCGCCGCGCTCGCCATAGGGGCATCCATAAAAACACTGGCCGTCCGCCGCGCCCGCAATCAACCTGTCCCCCTTTCCAAACCTGATCCAGCAACCCAATGAAACGCAAAACCTTCATCATCTCACTCGCAATCCTCGCCGCACTGCCACTCGCATCGTGCAAGAAATCCGAACCCAAGGGCAATCTCACCATCGCCTTGCTGCCGAAGAGCAAGGGCAACCAGTATTTCGTCACCTGTGAAAAAGGTGCCCGCGCCGCCGCCGAGGAACTCGGGGCCGAGCTGCTGTTCGACGGCCCCATCAACTCCGATCCCGCCAAGCAGAACGAGATCGTCGAGAACTGGATCACCGACGGCGTGGATGTCATCGCCGCCGCCTGCGAAAACAAGGACTCCATCTCCACCGCGCTCCGCAAGGCGCAGGCGGCGGGAATCAAGGTCGTCACCTACGATGCCGACGCGCAGCCCGACGCCCGCTCGTTTTTCGTCAACCAAGCAACCGCTCAGGGCATCGGCGAGCAACTGATCGATACCGCCGCCGCGCTCACCGGCGGCGAAGGTGAATTCGCCATCATCACCGGCACGCTGACCGCCGCGAACCTCAACGAGTGGATCAAGTTCATCAAGGAGCGCCAGGCGGAGAAATACCCGAACATGAAGCTCGTGGACATCAAGCCCTGCGACGACCAGAAGGACAAGGCGCAGCAGGAGGCCACCAACCTCCTCAGCGCGTATCCGAACCTCAAGGCCATCGTCGGCGTCTGCTCGCCATCGGTTCCCGGTGCGGCGGAGGCGATCAAGCAGGCGGGCAAGGCCGGCGCCGTGAAATTGGTCGGGCTCGGCCTGCCCAGCGAGAACAAGGCTTACGTCAAGGAAGGTGTCACCCAGGCCGTCATCCTGTGGAACGTCGAGGAACTCGGCTACCTCTCCGTCATGGCGGGCGCCGCCCTCGCCAAGGGCGAACTCGCCCCCGGCGCCACGGAGTTCACCGCCGGCAAGCTCGGGAAAATGAAGGTCGAGGGCGACAACGTCATCCTCGGCAAGCCCTTCGTCTTCACCAAGGAGAACATCGACCAGTTCGATTTCTGATCGGGGGCGTGCCGCCCGTCTCCAGCATCCTCGACGCTCTCCTCGGCAAGATGATATTCCCCAACAAATACCAAGCCTGATCCCCATGAGAAAACTCTCTATCGTCTCCGCGCTTGCGGGACTCCTCACTGGCCACGCCTCCGCCCTTCCCGAATTTCTTGCCGTGGAGGCGAAGAAAAGCCCGCTCTCTAACTTTTTCATCCAGCCGCAGCGCATCGTCTGGACTTCGGAAAAGGGCGTGGCAAACGCCGACGCACTGCTCAAGCCGCATCCCGGTCAGGCGGTGCTCAAGGATGCCGCCCCGCCGCTCAAGCTCGCCCCCGGCGGCGCTCTGGTGATCGACTTCGGGCGCGAGATCACCGGCTCGCTGGAGATCATTACGAATTTCCAGAAGGATACCACCCCGCGCTTCCGTGTCCGCTTCGGCGAATCCGTCGCGGAGACGATGGCGGAGCTCGGCGAGCGCGGCGCACAGAACGACCACGCCATCCGCGATATGATCGTGAACGTCCCGTGGCTCGGCAAGACCACGCTCGGCCCCAGCGGCTTCCGTTTCGTCCGCATCGACAACCTCGACGCGAAAGCCACCGTGGATGTCCCCCACGTCCAGGCCGTCCTCACCCTGCGTGACGTGCCCTACCTCGGCTCTTTCAAAAGCTCCGACGAGCGGCTCAATCAAATCTGGGAGACCGGTGCCTACACCGTCCACCTCAACATGCAGGAATACCTGTGGGACGGCGTGAAACGGGACCGCCTTGTCTGGCTCGGCGACATGCACCCGGAGGTCAGCGTCATCAGCGCGGTCTTCGGGCACAACGACGTCGTCCCGGAAAGCCTCGACCTCATTCGCGATATCACCCCCGTGACGGACTGGATGAACGGCATTAGCTCCTACTCGATGTGGTGGATCATCATCCACGAGGAATGGTATCTCCAGAACGGAGATCTCGCTTACCTCCGCGAGCAGAAGCCCTACCTCATGGACTTGTTGAAAAGGCTCTCCACTTTCGTCGATAAAGACGGCAGGGAAACCCTCGACGGCATGCGTTTTCTCGATTGGCCCACGGCGAACGACAAGAAGGCCGTCCATGAAGGACTCCAGGCGATGATGGGGACGACCATGGAAAGCGGAGTCCGCCTTGCCACCATACTCGGCGACGCGGAGACTGCGAAACTCTGCGCCGATACCGCCGCCCGCCTGCGCCTCCACACCCCGGAGCCGAGCGGCCGGAAATCCCCCGCCGCCCTGCTCTCCCTCGCCGGGATGCGCGAGGCCAAGGAGGTTTCCGATCATGTCCTCAAAAAGGACGGCCCCAAGGATCTCAGCACCTTCTACGGATTCTATGTTCTCAACGCCCTCGCGAAATCCGGCGATATTCCCACCGGTCTCGATTTCATCAGCAAGTATTGGGGCGGTATGCTCGATGTGGGTGCAACCTCATTTTGGGAGGACTTCGATCTCGCGTGGACGGAGAACGCGGGCCGCATCGATGAGCCGGTGCCCGCCGGGAAAAAGGACATCCACGGGGATTTCGGCGCGCACTGCTACATCGGCTTCCGCCACAGCTTCGCGCACGGTTGGGCCGGCGGCCCGACGGCCTGGCTCAGCCGCAACGTCCTCGGCGTGGAGTCAGTCGCCCCCGGCTGCGCGAAGGTCAGGATCACCCCGAAGCTCGGCCACCTCGATTGGGTGGAAGGCACCTACCCGACCCCGAAAGGCGTCATCAAGCTCCGCCACGAAAAACAGCCCGACGGCTCCGTGAAATCCACCATCGGGCTGCCCGAAGGCGTCGAGCGGGTGGAGTGATGAGATGTCTCCCGGAATCGTTGTCCTCCCCGTGGGGATCTGCACGCTGAGGTTTGGGTAGTGTCATACCGCCGGGATGACCGCGATTAAGGGAACGGTCGTTTCGGCGAAACGACCCTACCTCACGCCTCCGCCCGGGCGACGAGGCTGTTGAATTTTTGCTCCAGGGCGCGGAGGTGTTCTTCGCCGGTGACTTTGCCGCCGCCGGGGATGGTGATGTAGAGGGTGTCCATGGCGACGCCTTTCTCGGTGCAGATGCGGGCGTGGGTGGTGTCGAGGCCGGCTTCGTTGACGGTGTGGAAAAGGTCGTGGAGGAGGCCGATGCGGTCGAGCGCCTGGATCTCGACGGTGGTGCAGGTGGGGTGGAGCTCGTTGGAAACCTGGGCGCGGACGGGGACGGAGAGTCCGGTTTCGGTGCGGGGTTTGAGGAAGTTCGCCTTCCGTTTCAGGTAGGTTTCGGGATCGTAATGTTCGGCCTCCCGGATCTTGGTGAAGGTGGCGATGAAGCGCTTGCGGGTGGCGTCGTCGGAGACGGGCTCGAAGTTGGTGGTGCAGACGCGGAAGATGTTCAGCACGATGCCGTCGGTGCGGGTGAAGAGATCGGCGGAGAGGATGTTGATCTGCTCGGAGGCGAGTGCGCAGCAGAGTTTCTCAAGGTGCTGCGGCCTGTCGCGGGTGGCGAGGATAAGCTCCGAGTAACCCTTGTCCGGGTGTTCGAGCCATTTCACGCAGAAGGCGTTCGGATTCCCGCCGTTTTCCTCCTCGCTGAATTTCCGCACGGCCTTGACCTGCTTGGCGATGAACGCCGCCTCCCGGTAGGCGAAGGCGGCGGCGGGCGTGCGGTCGAAGTGCTTGCGGATCTCGGCGGAGAAATCCTCCGGCATGAGGGCGGTGACCTCGGCGCGGAGGGCGCTGCGGTCGGCATCGAGCCTGAGGGTGAAGTTTTCCCTGCCCTCCAGGAGGAAGCGGCGGGTGGCCTTGTGGAGCTGGAGCATGAGGGATTCCTTCCAGCCGTTCCATGCGTCGGGGGCGGTTCCGTTGGTGTCGCAGTAGGTGAAGAGCAGGAGGGCGTCGAGGTTCTCCGGGGTCTTCATGATCGCGGCGAACTCGGCGATGACCTCAGGGTCTTCCAGGTTCCGCGTGGTGGCGGTACGCCAAAACATGAGGTGGTTGTCCACGAGAAACATGATCTTGGCGCGGCGGCGGCCGGTGATCTGGAGGCGGGCGCAGAGCTTGATGGCGAGCATGGCGGAGCCGTCGATGTGCTCGCGGACGTTTTCCGAGCGGCCGGTGTCGTGCAGGATGAGGGCGAGGTAGAGGGCGTAGGGATCGACGATCCCGTGGAAGAGGCGGCGGAAGATGTCCAGCTTAGGGTCGGTGTCCCCGATGAGCTTGTCGAGCTCATCGATGCAGCGGAGGGTGTGTTCGTCGGCCGTGTAGCGATGGAAGAACTCGTGCTGGACGAGGCAATCGAGCGCGCCGAACTCCGGCAGGTAGCGCCCGAGGAAACCGATGCGGTGCATCTGGCGCAGGGTGCGGGCGACCTCGCCTTTCCGCTCCAGGATGGCCTGGAAGGTTTCGCGGTTCGCCTTGTCGTAGCGGAAGGTGCGGTCGATGTCGTCCCAATGGCTGGCGATAAGGCGGCGCATGGGCGGGGAGAGCCGGAGGTTCCGCACCTGGCAGTGCTGGAAGAGGCGCATGAGGCGGTGTATGTCCTCTTTGAAGATGTCGTTGTTCGCCGGGTAGATGCGACCGGCGCGGGCGATGAAGCCATCGAACTCCTCGCGCTTTTTTTTCCGGAAGGTGAGGAAGGAACGGAAACCCGTTTCGGCGACGGACTCCTTCTGGATCTGGAAGTGCTCCATCAGCGAGGTGGCGTGGCGGTAGAGGTGGCGGGTGTGGGTGTAGTAATCCCGCATGAAGGCCTCGGTGCGGCGCAGGATGCTGCGCTGCGGGTAGCCGAACTCGGTGGCGACGATGCCCTGGAGCTGGAGAGTGAGAATGTCGGTGGCCTTGCCGGTGTGGTAGTGGAGCTCGTTGCGGACGTGCATGATGAAATCGTGCGCCTCCTCGATCTCGCGCAGGGTGCTGGCGGTGATGACGCGGTCATCGACGAGTTTCCCCAGATCCTTCGCGCCGGCCTTGACGCGGGCGACCCAGAGCATGTTCTGGTAATCGCGCAGGCCGCCGCAGGATTCCTTCACGTTCGGCTCCTGGAGGAAAACGGTGTGGGAGCTTTTCTGGTGGCGCGAGCGGATATCCTGGCGGCGCATCTCGAAGAACGCATCCTGGCCTTTCGCGACGCAGTTTTTCCCGAAGGCGGTGAGAAGATCGCGGAACAACGCCTTATTCCCGGCGATCAGGCGGCTGTCCAGGAGGGCGGTGAGGTTCTGCGGATCGGCGCGCGCCTCCTCGATGCACTCAGCGATGGAGCGGCAGGAGTGGCCGAGCTTGAAGCCGCAATCCCACAACGGATAGAGGATGCTCTGGACGAGTTCCTGGACGTTTTTCGGCAGCTTCGTGGAGGCGCGGGGGAGGAGGAAAAGGAGATCGATGTCGGAGCCGGGATTCAGCGTGCCGCGCCCGTATCCGCCGATGGCGACAAGCGCGATGGGGGAGGCGGCCATGCCCTGTGAGTTGATGGTGGCCTGCAGGATCGCGGCGACGAGGGTGTCGATCATCGCTGATCGCGCCTCGCAGATCTCAAGTCCGCCCGCGCCCTCGCGGTGGCGGGCGAGGATGTTTTCCCGCTCCGTCTCGATGAAACGCTTGTAAAGGGAAGTGCGCTCGGCGGGCGAGAGCTGGCCGTCGATGGCGGGCTGGAGGGAGATGGGTTTGTGGACTGGCGTTTCGGACATGTTACGGGGAAAGGGACGTGAGTTCGAGGAAGCGGATGCCGAAGGTGATGATGTAGGGCAGGGTGAAAAGCGAGACAACCGTTGTCGCGACAACGATCTGCACGGCGACGGCGGGGCGGCCATCATACATGCGGGCGATGAGGATGGGGCCGAGCGCGGCGGGCATGGCCGCCTGCACGACGAGAATCTGTTTCAGCTCCACGGCCATGGGGATGTATTTCGCGCAAAGGATGATCACGGCGGGTGCCAGCGCGAGGCGCACGATGCAGGAGGCAGTGACGATTTTCCACGACGGCTTTTCCGCGACCGCGAGATCCATGATCGTCGCACCGGTCATCATGATCGCGAGGGGAAACGCGCCGATGCCTATCATCGAGATCGCTTCGCGGATGGGGCCGGTGATCTTGTCGTCCACCCGCAGTGCGACGAGCGTAAGGCCGATGGCGACGGCGATGATGGGGCCGTTGATGAGGCGCTTCCACGGGATGCCGGTGTCGCCGGAAACCAGCATCACGCCGACGGACCACATCGCGACCTCGACACCGAGATTGTGTACGAAAAGCAGGGCGACAGCGGAACCGCCCCAAAGAATCTCGACGACAGGCACGGCGGTGAAGCCGAAGTTCTGGCAGCCCGATGAGAGCGCAAATGTCCGGCGGCCTTGGCCGGGTTCGAGTCCGATCAGTTTCCCCGCCAGATAGCCGAGGCAGATCCCGGCGATGATCAGGGAAAAGCCCAGCCCCGCGCCGGTGAGCAGCGTGCGGCCATCGCGCAGAACCTCGGCGCCCAGCGTGCGGTCGAGGATGTAGCAGGGCAGCATCACGGAGAAAATCACGTGCATCACGCCGATGTCGTGCTCGCGCCTGAGGATGCCGGTTTTCCGCAGCGCGGCTCCTCCGGCCATCAGGAGGTAGACGGGCAGGACGGCGAGGATGATGGTGATGGGCGAAGGTGCGGACAACGGTTTCAGATTCGGGCGGCGGCGGGGGAATGTCGATTGTGGAGTGCAGGTATTGGGTTGCGCACGGGGTGAAAACGCGGAGAGTGGCGCCGACATGATGAGCGCGGACGAGATCAGGGAGTTGTTGAAACAGGTGAAGTATCCGGGATTTTCCCGTGACATCGTATCCTTCGGATTGGTGAAGGCGGTGGAGGTGAACGGCGGGGATGTGACCGTGCGGGTCGAGGTGGCGACGAAGGATGCCCAGGTTCCGCAGACGATTTTCAAGGACGTCCACGCGGTGCTGGAAAGGGTCGAGGGGATCGGCCATGCGAAGGTCGATATCGAGGTGAAAGACGCACCCGAGGCGGCGGGCGGAGCGGTGGGGAAAAGCTCCATCCCCGGCGTGAAACGCATCATCGCGGTGGCGTCCGGCAAGGGCGGGGTGGGGAAATCCACGGTCGCGGCGAACCTCGCCGTGGCGCTTTCCGCAAGGGGCTTGAAGGTGGGTCTCTGCGACTGCGATCTCTACGGTCCCTCCGTCGCCCAGATGTTCGGCACCACCGAGCGCCCGGATGCGAACGAGCATGACGAGATCATCCCCATCGAGGCGCACGGGCTCAAGCTGATGTCCATGGGCTTCCTGCTGGAGGACAAATCCCCGGTGATTGTCCGCGGCCCGATGGCGACGCGCTACACGCAGCAGTTCCTCCGCCAGGTCGCGTGGGGCGAACTCGACGTGCTGGTGCTTGATCTCCCGCCGGGCACCGGCGACATCCAGCTCACCATCGTGCAGACCGTGGCGGTGGACGGTGTAGTCATTGTGACGACGCCTCAGGAGGTCGCGCTGATCGACGCCCGTAAGGCCGTGGCGATGTTCGCCAAGGTCAATGTGCCCATCCTCGGACTCATCGAGAACATGGCTTGGTTCGAGGGCGACGACGGGAAAAAATATTACATCTTCGGCGAAGGTGGCGGCGTCCGCGAGGCGGAGGATATGAACGTCCCGTTGCTCGCGCGGATTCCCATCGATCTGCCGACGGGGCGGGGCGGGGACGAGGGGCGACCCGTTGCGCTGCTTCCGGCTTCGGAAAACAAGGTTTCCGCCGCTTTCCATGCGATGGTCGCCGGACTCAACGTGTGAGTTCGTTCAATCCGCGGAGGGCGAGTCGTCGCCGTAGAAGCTCTTGATGTATCCGAACTCAACGAGTGTGTCCTGCCACGGGGCGATGATGTTGGGATCCTGGAAAATGCGGTTTGCCCGGCCCAGCCATTCCTCGGCTTCGACGAGTTCCTTTTTCTCGTAAGCCAGCGACGCCTGCGCGTAGTAGTGATACGGCGAATCGTCCTGGTAGTCGTATTTCTGGGCGAGGATGGTGAACTCGTCTTTGAGGCCGAGCTTGACCTTGCAGAGCATGATCTTGAACTCGACGAGGCGGGAAAGGGCCATGTTGTTTTCGGGGATCTCGCGCAAGACTTCCTGGAAGACGTCGTGGGCCTGCTGCCACTGCTTGGTCACGAACAGGACTTCCCCCACGTTGAACCGGATGCTGGTGTTCTTCGGGGTGATCTTGAGCGCCTCGTTGAATGCGGACGTCGCCTTGTCGAAGGCGCGCATTTCCACGTAGCAGGAACCGCGCAGGTTCAGTAGCTCGGCGCTCCGCGGGAAGATCGCCTCCGCCTCGCTGACCGCGTCAAGGCATTCGAAAACCCGTTTCTGTTGGAAAAAGCGGCTGGCGTTTCCGAAGTGTTTGGCGAATTCCGTGCGCTCTTCTTCCGGCAGGTTCAGGAATTCCTCTTGATTGGGCAATAGCTCGGCTTGGATCGGTGTCTCCGATTCGTCGGCGTTGGGTGCCGCCACCGCTTGTGCGTGGAGCGGGATGTGGAGCAGCAGGCAGGTGAGGAGAAATCGTTTCATGGCATTGGTGGCTGGTGGAGATTTAGACAGGGATGGGCGGTGGGGCAAGTTGGAAGATGTGTCGGAAATTCAACCGGATTTTCTGGATAGCAAAAGGAATGGGGCGGGCTTTTCGGCGGCAAGCATGCCATATCGTGCTGTGCGGTGGGTCGCGAGGGAAGCGATGAAATCCTCGACCGCCGCCGCTTCCTCACCGCCGCCATCGTGGCCGGGATAACAGATGACCGCGAGAATTCCAGCCGGTCTGAGGATTTCCGAGGCGGCTTCGAGAGCCTGCAGGGTGTTTTCCGTCCGGGTGATGACACCATGATCGCCGCCGGGCAGGTATCCGAGGTTGAAAATGATGGCAGTCGGGCTTTTCCCGCCCGCAAAATCCGCGAGATTCGTGTGGCAGCCATGGTGCAGTTTCACGCGATCCCGCAGGCCTTCGCTTTCAAGCCGGGCCGCCGTTGATTCGATGGCCTGCGCCTGGACATCGATGGCCAGCACCTTCCCGGTTTCACCGGCAACCTTAGCGAGAAAAGCCGTATCGTGGCCGTTGCCCGCCGTGGCATCGATGACGAAATCACCTGCGGCGATTTCGCTTTTCAAAAGGAGGTGGAGCAGCTCCGTGGGGCGGGGAGGGAACATTTTTTTAGAAAAGGGCGTCGGGAAACACAAACTCCGGCTCGGGGCGGACGCCGTCAAGGATCCAGTCCGCGAGCATCACCGCCATCCCCGGGGCGTAAAGCGTGCCTTTCGAGCCGAGGCCGTTGAAGACCCAATCCCCGGATTCGTCTTTGCCGACCAAGGGCTGGCTGCGCCGCAGGATGGGTCGTATCCCCGCGACGTGGGCGATGACTTCGAAATCAGCCCCGCCGAGCTTCGCCGCGATGGCCGTGATCCGTTCGAGTCCTGCGGCGGTGGCTTGTTCGTCGAGATTGTCCCAGTCATAGGTGGAGCCGACGCGGAAACATCCGCCGCCGATGGGAACCAGCCACCCGCCCGCGCCGATGCGGATATGCGTCTCCGGCCAATCGGCTTGGACGGTCAGGATTTCTCCTTTCGCGCAGCGGTGCCCGCCCATACTTCCCGCGATCAACCCGGCCGCTCCTTCGCAACGTATGCGCGGTTTGCCGCTTTGCGCCGACAGCCCGAGTTCACGGAAATAATCGGCGGAGAGTTGCACGAATTTCCGGGTATCGAGCCAGCCGCCGCCCGTCAGTTCCACACCGCCGAGGAAGCTCTTCGGAATCGCGCGAGTCGCACCCACCCATGGCCTGACCTCGGGCAGGTCAATTTTCGCGGAAATTTTCGCCCATTCCTTTTCGGAGGAAGCCAGCCGCAGGACAGGGAGCGGATGCCAGAGCGTCAAGCCGAACTCCTCTTCCAGCGAGCGGTAGAATGCGATGGCCTGCGGGTGGAAATCCGCGATGCGCCAGCTTGGCTCGAAGTTTTTCCCCGTGATCGGATTGATCAATCCGGCAGCGACCCGGGTGCTGCCACCCACTCCGCGATCCGCGATGCGGAAAGGAACGCCGCGCCGCAGGAACTCCCACGCGAGGCAGATCCCAGCCAGGCCCTGCCCGATAATGAGCGGAGTTCCCGGTAATTTCATCTCGTCCGGAATCATGGAGAAATGCCCTCTTTGGTTGCATCCGTCACGCGGTAAAAAACGCATTCCATTGTCTGCGGGTTGATGGAATTACGGTTTCATCCAGCGTCACGCGCATGACGCGCCACCTTGCGATCGGATTTTTTGGCAATAAGCGGAAGGGTGCGGTGCGTTCGTGTTAAGGCGTAAGCTGACCGAAGATCTCGATCCTATGGGCCTCGAAGCGGCGGAGGGCGGCGCGGAAATCCTTGACGGCCTGGTGGCGTTTCGCGGCGGTGAGGGCGGCGGTGATCTCGGCTTTCGTTTCTTCCAGTGTGCGGGGTTCGGCGGGCTTGCGGTCGGTGATCTGGAGGATGTGCCAACCGAGTTTGGTGCGGACGAGGGCGGGTTTGTCATTTTCCATGGCGAAGGCGGCTTCGCCGAAATCGGCGGGCAGGCGGGCTTTGGACATCCAGCCCAGCCCGCCGCCGTTTTGCTTGTTGGCGTAGTCTTCTGAAAGTTCCTTGGCGAGGGCTGCGAAGTCTTTTTTTCCGGAGTTCAGTTCGGCGAGAGCCTTCTCGAGGATAGCCTTCGCCTCGTCCGAAGGCTTGTTGAGTGTGGCGATGAAGATGTGCTTGGCGCGGATGCGTTCGGGGAGTTGCAGCGCTTCCTTGTTCGCTTCGTAGAAATCCGTGATTTCCACCTCGCTGACTTTCACGAGCGGATCGACGCGCATGGCGACGTATTTCTCCTGCTGGATCCGCGCGGCGATGCGGTGGCGGAGGGAGGTTTCGTTGGGGATGCCCATCGATTTCATGGCAGCCTGGAGATCAGCCTTGGTCTCGAACCTCCCGGTGAAACGCTTGAGTCGCTCGTCGATATCATTGTGGGAGACAGGCAGTTCCAGCGTGTTCACCTTGGTTTTCACTCGCAGGAGCTGGTTGTCGATGAGATCGCCCAGCGCGGCGTAGGTGACGAGCTTTTTGTCGGCGGAGGAAAGGTCATTCGCATTTTTCCCTTCCAGCCATAGCCGCTCGTGGATCGCGTAATCGAGCTGGCTGCGGGTGATGTGGTGGTTGAATACGCGGGCGACGACACCGTTCGCTTTCGCCTTGGTTATGGATTCAGGGCTATCCGGGTGCGAGGCCTGGATGCGGCGGTTCAGCGGGCCGTTGAAGACGTAGAGATCGCACGCGAGGTATCCAACCGCCAAAAAGTAAGCGGCGAAGCGGACGGAGAATTTGGTGAAGGACTTCATGGGGTAAAAGCTGAAATGCTGAGAACTGAAACGCTGAAATGAAGAGCAGTGAGCGCCGGGTTTGGAATTCTCATCTCAGTTTTTCAGCTTTTTAGCGTTTCAGCATTTACTTCACCGGATCTCGACGCTCGCGCCCGGCCTGAGCAGGCCCGGGATGCGGACGATGTCCCAGTTGGCGAGGCGGATGCAGCCGGCGGAGCGGGAGCGACCGATGGTTTCGGGATCGGAGGTGCCGTGCATTCCGATGCCGGGTTTGGAAAGGCCGCACCAGAGGACGCCGACCGGGTTGTTCGGCCCGCCGGCGATGTTGATTGCGTTGTTGGAGCGCTTGCCGGTGTCGAGGAGTTGCTGGTCGTAGCGCCAGACGGGAAGTTCCACGGCGTTCTGCATCGTCCATTTCCCGTAACGGATGAACTGGGGCTTGCCGGGCGTGATCGGGAAAGTGGCGATCAGGCTCTGGTTCGCGACACGGGTGGGAGCTTCGGGATCGGCGACGACGAGGGCGCGGAGGTTCGCCTCGTAGATGCGCACCTGGTTGAGCTTGGTGTCGATGACTGCGTGGCGCTGGGAAAGGGCTTCGTCCTGCTCGAACGCGGCGCCCGTGAGGTTCTCGATCTGAAAGGCGTTCACGTTCGGGACGATGATCGTGTCGCGCGGCTTGAGGTTGTAGATCTTCACGTTCGGGTTGAGCGCGGTAAGATAGGGGATGTCCGTGTGGTAGCGCTCCGACATGAACTCCACGATTGAGCGGTAGGACATGCGTTTCACATTCCCCTGTTGGGAGCGCTTGTAGGTGAGCTTGGTATCCACCCATTTCTCGGAGACCTCCGGGACGATGGCAACGGCGTAGGGATTCGGGACGGCCTTGCGGGCGGCGGTGTTCACCTCAGTCCAGCTATCGAGCGGATGGCCGTGGAGTTCGTTCCATGATTTCACCGCGAGTTCGGAAAACTGGCCGATCTTGCCGTCGATCACGCCGGGGCCGAAGTTCTCATGATCGAGAAAAATCTGGAGCCTCACCGCGTCATCGCCCGTGGGTTTCTGGTCGATGGGGGAAATCTCAACAGGTGCGGGATTGGGAGATGGGGCGGGGGTTAGCGTTGGTTCGGGTGCCGGTGTGGGTGTCGGCTCAGGCTGGTGCGCCGGCTCAGGCCCGGCGGCGGCGGGTTGCTCCGGAGATTCATCGAAATCTAGGGGCAGCGCCTTGAGGACGCGGCCTTCTTCAGCCGGTGTTTGGGCTTGGGCTTGGATCAGGCAGAGCAGGAGGACGAAGGATATGATGCGCATAAAAATTCAGACGGGAATGAGGTATGACGAGAGCCGACCGGCGATGGCGGCGGGGACAACGGCGCTGACAAGGATATCGTTCTGCTCGTAATCGGTGGAGAGGACTTTCGCGTCGGTGTGGAGCAGGTGGAGGAGGTCGCCGCGCATCTGGGGAATGCGGTATTGGCGGCGGGCGACGCGGTCGGCGAGGACATGGGAACAGGCTCGCAGAAGCTCCGGCATGCCCTCGCCGGTGAGCGAGGAGGTGCGGATCGCATCAGGGAAATCACGGTCAAGGCGTTCGAGTGTTTCCGCATCCTCCACGACATCGATCTTGTTGAGGATGGTGATCACGGGTTTGTCCAGGGCGCCGAGTTCCTCCAATACCTTGAGCGTAGTGTCGTGGAAACGCATGATCTCCGGCGCGTTGGCGTCGAGAACGTGGATCAGGAAATCGGAGAGCACGGATTCCTCAAGAGTCGCCTTGAAGGCCTCAATCAGGCGGTGTGGTAGATTGCGGACGAAGCCGACCGTATCGGTGATGAGCAGCGGCTGGCCGTCGGGCAGCTCGATGCGGCGGGTGGTGGTGTCGAGCGTGGCGAAAAGCATGTCCTTCGCAAGAACGTCGGAGCCGGAAAGGAGGTTGAGCAGGGTGGATTTCCCAGCGTTCGTATAGCCGACGATGGAGGCGTGCGGTGTTTCGAATTTCTCGCGCTCCTTGCGCTGGGTCTTGCGCTGTTTGCGGACGATCTCCAGCTCGCGCTTGCAGCGGTCGATGCTCATGTGGGCGAGCCGCCGGTCGATCTCGATCTGTTTCTCGCCCATACCGCGCTCGGCACCACCGCCGCCGCCGGAACCGCCGCCGCCGCCCTCGCGGTCAAGGTGTCCCCACATCCGCGCAAGGCGGGGCAGGGCGTATTGCATCCGCGCCAACTCAACTTGGAGGCGGGCTTCGCGGGTGTGGGCGCGCTTTGCGAAAATATCGAGGATGACCTCCTCGCGGTCGATCACGCAGAGGTCGGCGAGTTTCTCCCATTCGCGCTGCTGGGAGGGGTAGAGGTTGTTGTCGATGACGATCACGTCGCACTCGTGAGCCTTGGCCAGCTCAACGATCTCCGCCGCCTTACCGGTGCCGCAGAGAAATTTCTTATGCATCTCGCGCGAGCGGGCCAGCACCAAGTCTGCGATACCGATGCCGAGGGTGGAGACGAGCTCGCCGAGCTCCGCCAGCAGCGAGGCGGACTCCGCCTCCTCGCTTTTGTCGAAATACAGCCGCACGACAAGCGCGCGCTCGACCATATCGGGTTTCAGTCTTACCTCAAACATCGGACGGATACTTAGCACGCCCGGGCGAATCGGCAATGGCGAAACGGTTCACTCCGGTCCGGCAAACCAGTCCAAGGCCTGCGCGAAGCCGGCCGGGTCCAGCCCTCCGCGCCCGGACTGGCTCTCGTGGCGCACGTTTTTCACACCCGCCTCCCGGATCCCGAGGAATTTCCCCCGAGATAAAGCGGCCAGTCCTTCACCCCCTTTTGCTTCTCGTCGAGGTGCCGCATCGCCGCCTGGATCACGAAGTGGGCGGGGGCGGCGGGCTCGGTTGTTTGCGGTGCTTCGGCTGCGGGTGCTGTGCTGGAAATCCGGATGGAGTCCGCCGTCCTCAGGATGATCTTCGGTTTTTCGTTTTGCATCTCCACGGTGCCGGTGACCTCCATTTCCTGTCCCACGTGCTTGCCCGCCTCGGTGTGGGAAATGGTGACGGCTTGGAGCTGCGATCCGAGGAAAAGGGCGGCTAGAAAAATTCGGAACACGCCGCTGTGAAACACAGGCACCGCCGTGAGCGCACGCGGCCATCGCTACCTACTCCGGTTCCGCGAACCAATCCAGGGCTTTCGCCAAGCTGGCCGCATCCATGCCGCCGCGTCCGGGGTGGACTTCGTGGCGGACGTCTTTCACGCCCGCCTCGCGGATTTCCTCCGCTTCCGCGAGGCTTTGCGCTTTGGTCGCATAGAAGTCCTTCTCTCCTTGAGAAATGTAAACCTTCAGATCCCTTACCGCGCTTTTGGAAGGGGAGAAGGTTTTCACGGATTTCGTAATGTCCTGCCATTTCAGGGAGCTGAGGAAAATCCCCGGCACAACGAAGTCCTCCTTGATCAGCGCGCCGGATGCGAGGCTTGCGCGACCCGCTCCCATGGAGCTTCCCGCGACGTAGAGCGGCCATTCCTCCGCGCCGGGATACTTGCCGGCGAGATGCCGCATCGTGGCGCTGATGACGGCGGCGTAGAGGCCGTCGGTGGGGAATTCGTCGGGCGTCGGGCAATGTGCGGTGAATACCAACCAACCCTTCGGTGCGGCCACTTTGGCGTGCAGCCTGACGAGTTTTTCCAGCTCCTCCTCGCTTTTGAAATCCGGCACCACGGCAAGCACCCGCTGGCCTGCCTGCGGTTTGAAATCCTTGGGCACGGCGATGAAGACCTCGGCGTTCGTCGGGACGAATCCCGAGGGCGACTTGCCGGCCATGCGCACTTCCTCGCGCTCCAGCTTCAGATCCAGAGGCTCGATCTCGAAGGCCGCGGGCGCGGTGACTGCGGGCTCGGGTTTCTCCGTCGTTCCGGGTGCGGGTTCTCCTCCGGGTGTGGGTGCGGCTCCGGAAAGGCGGATCGACTCGGGCGATTTCAGGACGATCTGCGGGCTGTTCTTATAAAGCTCGACCGTGCCGGTGACCTCCACGTCCTTGCCGTCATAGGCGAGCAGCGCCTGTCCATCGACCGCGCCCGGTTTCCCCACGGCGGTGAAAGCGTCCGCCGCGCCGCGCGTGCCGAAATTCACGAAGGTCATGCCGGATGCGATCGTTTTCACGCTGGAGACCTTGCCGGTGACGGTCACCTCCTGGGCGACGTGTTTGCCCGCCTCGGAGTGAGGGATGGTGACGGCGTGGAGCGGGGATAAGAGGAAAAGGGCTGCGATGAATATCCGTAACATGCCCACATGAAACACACGCCCCGCCCGGAGCGCAAGCGACGGTTCCTTCACGAAAGCCGTTTCATCACCGCGGCGGAGAGCAGCTTGCCGTCGGCGCGGCCTTCGGAAAGCTCCTGGGCGCGCTTCATCGCCTTGCCCATGTCCGCCTTCGAGGACGCGCCGGTTTCCGAAACGGCCTGATCGACGATTCCGGCGATCTGCTCTTCCGTGAGCGCGGCGGGGAGGTATTGGGAAAGGATCGCGATCTCCGCCTTCTCGTTTGCGGCGAGCTCTGCGCGGTCGGCCTTTTCGAACTGCTCGATGGAATCCTGGCGCTGCTTGATCTGCTTGCGGATCACCGCGAGAATTTCCGGCTCATCCAGCACCGTGCCCAGCCCGCCCTTCTCGATGGCGGCGTTGGTCATCGCGCTTTTCAGCGCGCGCAGGGCGTTGAGTGCGGTCGAATCCTTCGCCCGCATGGCGGTCTTGATGTCGTCGGAAATGCGTAGGGTGGTGTCGCTCATGCCGGGAGGATAGGCGGCGGGGGAGGGAGATCAATTCCGCAGTTGGAGTGAACGGGCGGTTCTTGCCGTTTCCCTGTGAATCCCAGAACACGAAGTGCCGCCGTCGCTGTGGGCGGCGCGAAGTGGACAGCTTCAGCCCGGGCGATGGTGTTTCGGCTTCAAACAAGATTCGGGCGCTCCCCAATCCGCCCTTCCCCTCGGCGGGCAGATCGCCTAGAAACCCTCAGCGAAGGATGCCCGAGAATTTCTACCAGCAGACCACCACCGCACCCGCGACACCCTTCGATGTCTCGCTGCGGCCTCCCGCGTTTTCCGAGTTCATCGGGCAGGAGAAGGTGAAAGACCGCGTGCTGCTGATGCTGGAGGCGGCGAAACGGCGCGGCGACGTGCTCGACCATGTGCTGCTTTCCGGACCGCCGGGCTTGGGGAAAACGACGCTGGCAAACCTGATCGCCAAGGCGGCGGGCACCCAGATGCACACCACCTCCGGGCCGCAGATCGAGAAGGCGGGCGACCTCGCCGGCATCCTCACGAACATCCAGAAAGGCGACATCCTTTTCATCGACGAGATCCACCGCCTCCACCCGGCGATCGAGGAATACCTTTACCCCGCGATGGAGGATTACCGTCTCGACATCATCATCGACTCCGGCCCCTCGGCGCGGTCGATCCAGATCAACCTGCCGCGCTTCACCCTTGTCGGCGCGACGACGCGCTCCGGGATGCTGACCGCGCCGCTGCGATCCCGTTTCGGCCTGATCAACCGTCTCGACTACTACAACCGCGAGGAACTCGCCGATATCATCGAGCGTTCGGCAGGTTTGTTGGAAACGCACATCCATCGCCCCGGCGCGCTGGAGATCGCCGCCCGTTCCCGCGGCACCCCGCGTGTGGCGAACGCCCTGCTGCGCTGGGTGCGGGACTTCGCCCAGGTGCGCGGCAATGGCATCATCGACCGGGAAAATGCCGAAGGTGCGCTCGCGATGATCGAGATCGATGCCGACGGGCTCGACGAAATGGATAAGCGTTTGCTGGAAGTGATGATCTACAAATTCAACGGCGGGCCGGTCGGTCTCGGATCGCTGGCGGTCGCGGTAGGCGAGGACGCGGCGACGCTGGAAGAGGTGCACGAGCCTTTCCTGATCATGCAGGGCTTCATCCAGCGCACCCCGCGCGGACGCACGGCGATGCCCGCCGCCTACGAAAAAATCGGCGCGGCACTTCCGCCCTTGAAACCCGAAGACCCACAGACGAAGCTTTTCTAAACCCATGTCGGAAAACCCAGTGAAACAAGCCGTCGCGCGCTGCCGTGATCTCGGTCTCCGCCGCACCAAAGCGCTCGAGGAGTTGCTCGCCACCCTTGTGGAGGGAGATAGACCCATGACGCTCGCCGAGCTGACCGCATCGGAGCGCCTTGCCGACCAGTGCGACAAGGCGACCGTCTATCGCCTTCTCCAGCGCCTCTGCGAACACGGCATCCTCCGCCGCCTAGGACTGCACGAGCGTGCCGCTTATTTCACCCTGCTCCAGCCCGGCAAGCATAGCGACTACCTGATCTGCACCGGATGCGGAAAAATCGAGTCCATCAAGGCCCCATGTCCCGTCCACGAGCTGGAGGACGAGATCCGCGAAAAAACCGGATACCGCGGGCTTTACCACGAGCTGGAGTTTTTCGGGACGTGCCCGAAGTGCGCGTAATATTCAATTTTCAAAATTCAACTTTCAAGGAAGAGGGATTCGACTCTGCTGGTCATGGGGAAATGCGTGATTTTTTTTCCGATGATCCGTTATGGACGCATACGAGTCCGATATGCATCCTATCGGCATCCTTCTATTTGAAAGTCGGGTTTCGAAATTTGAAATTTATGAAAACAGCACTATTTGCATCCGTCGCGCTCGCGACTTTCGCCGCCGCCCATGAATATGATTTCCAGAAGGGTTGGCCGACAACGCCCGAAGGGCTTCAGACCATCGGTGATTCCCATGGGGAGATCGATGTGGATTCGGAGGGGAATTTCTACGTCTCCGTAGTGGGCGGGGAAAAGAACGGGGTTCAGATTTACGATGCCTCCGGGAAATACCTGCGGAACCTTCCCAACGCCCGCAACAACTTCCACGGTTTCACGATGGTGAAGGAAGACGGCAAGGACGTGATCTTCGCCGCTTGCCTCGGCGATCCGAAAACGGCCTTCCTGAAGCTCAGCTTGGAAGGCGAGGTTCTTCTTGAGATCCCTCTTTCCGCGATCCCCGCCGAGATCGGAACGAAGTTTGCGCTGACACACGCCGACCGCGCGCCGAACGGTGACATCTATCTCATCGACGGTTACGCCTCCGACCGTCTCCTGATCTTCGGGACCGACGGCACGTTCAAGCGCGCCACGGCAGGCAAAGGAGAGCCTTGGAATCTCAACACCGCGCACAAGTTCGCGTTCGATTATCGTTTCGATCCGGTACGCATCCTCGTTTGTGACCGTACGAACGACCGCCTCATCCATCTCGATCTCGAAGGGAATTTCCTCAGTGTTTACGCCACCGGCGTTCTCAAACCCTGCACGGTGGATTTCCACGGCGATCTTGTATGCGTCGCCCAGCTTGCCAGCGGTATCAGCATCCTGGACAAGGAGGGCAAAGTCCTCAAGCGCCTTGGCGCAAACGACGACCCCAAGGAATTCAACACCAACGCAGTCGCTCCCGACAAATGGCGCGAAGGCATCACCACCTCCCCCCACGGAGCGACCTTCGACAAGGATGGCAACGTGGTTACCACGGAGTGGAACAAGTGGGGCCGCCTGCTGCGCTGGAACGTGCAGCTTTGAAACCTTAGATCTTAAGTTTTAAACTTCACCGAAGAGGGCCTGGCGGGATGCGTCAGGCTCTTTTTTTGTCGCTTGATATCCGGCTCGTAAAACGTAGTATTACCGCATGATCAAGAAAATCACGAAGATCGGGAACTCGCAGGGGATCATTTTCGACAACGCGATCATGGAACTCGCACGGCTGAAGATCGGGGATGAGGTGAACCTTGAGATTCACTCCGGCGGAGGTATCACACTACAGCCCCTCAGGCAGGAACGGATCGAGGCGTCGCAGGCTTCCGAAACGGCCAAGAGGTTGATTGGGAAGAACAGCGAACTTTTCCGCAGGCTGTCATGAGCGCTGATTTGAAGCATCCCACAGTGGAAGCGGTTCTCGCCATCCATGCGGAGGTTCTCGCCGCCCATGGAGGCGGGGAGGGGATTCGTTCGATGGAACTTCTGGAGTCAGCGGTCGCCGCTCCGCAGGCCACGATGATGGGCAGCCCGATGATCAGCGAGCCGATCGAGATCGCGGCGGCTTATCTTTTCTACCTGTGCAGCAACCATCCGTTCGTGGACGGGAACAAACGCATGGCGCTCGCCACTTGCCTCGTTTTCCTCAGCGAGAACGGTTTGCTGCCTAACGAGGATCTCGATGCGGATGCTTGGGTAAACCTGACGCTTTCCGTGGCGGCGAGTTTGCTATCACGGGAGGAGATCACCGCCACGTTGCGGAAACTTCTGGAGTGAGGGCTACGACGCGGGCACGTCCATCCAGCGGCCTTGCTCGTGGGACTTGATGGAAAGCTCTGCGAGCTGCACGCCTTTTGCGCCCTCTCGGAGAGTCCATTTGAAGGGTGCATCGCTCGCAACGTGCTTGAGGAACATCTCCCACTGGATCTTGAAGGCGTTGTCGAAGTGGAGCTGGTCGGGCACTTCCGTCCAGTTCGCGTAGTAGTCGATGGGGGAATCGATGTCCGGGTTCCAGACCGGGCGGGGGGTGACGGACTGGTGCTGTGCCCAGCATTTGCGGAGGCCGACGATGGCGGAGCCTTCGGTGCCATCGACCTGCATGGTGAGAAGATCGTCGCGGCGGACGCGGACGTTCCATGATGAGTTGAACTGGCAGGTGACGCCGGTGTCGGTTTCGAAGATCGCGTAGGCGGAGTCGTCGGCGGTGCAGTCGTAAGGCTTTCCGGACTCGTCGAAGCGCTCGGGGATGTGGGTGGCGGCCTTGCAGAAGACGCGGGTGACGTTGCCGAAGAGGTTGTCGATCACGTAGCGCCAGTGGCAGTGCATATCGATGATCATGCCACCGCCGTCCTCGGAGCGGTAGTTCCAGGAAGGGCGCTGGATGGGCTGGCCTTCGTGCTCGCCGGTGAAAACCCAGTAGCCGAACTCGCCGCGCACGGAGAGGATTTTCCCGAAGAAGCCCTGTTCCTTGAGAAGCTGGAGCTTGCGGATGCCGGGTAGCCAGAGCTTGTCCTGCACGGTGCCGTTTTTCACGCCAGCTTTCTCCGCAACTTCGGCGATGCGCAGGGCTTCCGCGTATTCGGTGGCGGTGGGTTTCTCGCAATAGACATGCTTGCCGGCGGCAATGGCGCGCTCAAGGAAAGGGATGCGGTGGTGGGTGATCGAGGCGTCGAAGAAAATCTCGTGGTAGGGATCGGCGAGGGCTGCGTCGAGATCGGTGGTGAAACGGGTGACGCCGTGCGCCTTCGCGAGGTCGGCGAGCTTGTTGGCGTTGCGGCCGGTGAGGATGGGATCGGGGATGAGGCGGGAGCCGTCCGGGAGAAGGACTCCGCCCTGGTCGCGGATGGCAAGGATGGAGCGGACCAGGTGCTGGTTGGTGCCCATGCGTCCGGTGACACCATTGAGGATGATTCCGATGTGTTTCATTAACTTCAAAATTTAAATCTCAACTTTCAAGTAAGAGCTGGGGTTGTGGTTTCCACCGCAGAGGCGCGGAGGTCGCGGAGGGAACGCGGAGCTCGGGTTGTGTTCTTTTTGATGATTTTCATCGTGCTGGCTTTGCGACCCTTTGCGGCCTCGGCGTCTCTGCGGTGAAAATTTTCAGATGTCTCGGGTGGAGGTGAGGATTTTTTGGAGGAAATCGTGCTGGTTCATGGCCCAGTATTTGCGGGAGAAGATCTCGACCTCGGTGAGGCCGGTGAAGCCGGTTTGGCGGATCATTTCCAGGATGCGGGGGGTGGCGTTGACGCCTTCGCCGGGGAGACCGCGATCCAGCAGGGGATGATCGAAGTCGGGCTTGAACTCGCAGATGTGGAAGGCGAAGAGGTGGCCGTGCTCCGCGCAGGTTTTGATTTCCTTTTCGAGGTTGCTTTCCCACCAGACGTGAAAGGTGTCGATGGCGATGCCGACGAGTTGATGGTTGATGCGCTGGGCGAGGAGGTTCGCGTCCCGGAGTGAGGCGACGGCGGAGCGGTCGGCGGCGTACATCGGGTGGAGGGGTTCGATGGAAAGCCTGATGTTCGCAGCCTCGGCGGCGGGTATGATGGCGCGTATGCCCTCCTCGATCTGGTCAAGGTTTTCATCCGGGGATTGGCCGGGGGTCGCGCCGCAGACCAAGACGATGGAGGGCAGGCCGAGGGCTTCCGCTTCCTTGAAAGCGGCGAGGTTCGTGGCGATGGCCGCCTTGCGTTCTTCCCGGCTTTTCCCGGTGAAAAATCCTCCTCGCACGAGGGAAACCGGCGCAAGGCCGGAATCGTCGAGGTGTTTCCTGACCTGTTTCAGATCCTCGTCCGCGATGGTTTCACGCCAGACCGAGATGCCGCCGATTTCCGCGCGGGCGTAATTCTCGATGCACTCGTGGATAGACCAGGGCTGGTTGGTGAAGGTATGGACGGCGAGTTGCGACTGTGTCATGGGCAACTTGGCATCAGGTGGATTCGCCGACGAGCAGCATTCCCGGAATACGGATGATTTCCTGGGGATCCTTGCGCTGGATGATCTGCGTTTCTAGCTGAGTGGCGGCGGTGCGCGCCAGGTCGGCGATGGGCATGCTGACGGTCGTTAGAAGGGGGCGGGAAAGCCGCCTGACGGGGGAGTCATCAAAACCCGTCACGGCGATCTGCGAAGGGATGGGTATGCCGAGGCGATCCAGTTCCTCAAGGACGACGGTGCCGACGATGTCGTTCGCGCAGACGACCGCGTTGTAGTTGCTGGAAATAGCCAGCATGCGTTCCGATGTGATCGAGATGATGTTTTCGAAACGGTAGGCGTCGTTTTGCGGATCGAAGCCGATTCCGAGCGAAGCGCATGCGGCGGCGAATCCATCGAGCCTTTCCTCACCGACCTGATCCATGCCTTCGAGTGCGATGTAGGCGGGCTTGAGATCCGCTTTCCTTTCCAGAAGGTGGGCGGCGATATCGGCCATGCCCTGGGCGTTTTCGGATGCGACACATGGAATGCCGGGGATCTGGCGGTTCAGGACGACAAAAGGTGTCCCGACCTCGTTTAATTCGAGGAGCGTGGCAGGGCTGGGGCGATTGAAGGCGAAGATGAAACCGCTGGTATCGCCACCTTTCTTGTGAGGGAAGGGCCTGAACTTCGTTGACGCGGTTTCGCAAAGCAGATTGATGGCACATTCGCGGAAGCCGAGCCGGATGTTTTCGATCAGCGAAGCGAAGTCGTAGAACAGCGCGCGCTCCGGCTCCTCGTGGTGAGGCAGGATCAGCTTGATGCTAAGTATCGCACGCCCCCTGTGGCGGCGGATCACGCGCTTTTTGTATCCGAGTTCAACGCCCGTCGCTTTGATGCTCTCGGTGAGTTCCGGGCCAACGAGCCTGGAGTTGTTGAGCGCCCTGGAGACGGTGGCGGCGGAGATGCCGAGGGCTTCGGCGATGTCTGTGATGGTGATCATTTGTATAATGGTTGTAGGTTCAGGCGATGGGGTAGGAAAGACGGGTGGCGCAATCGGCCATGATCTCCGCTTCCCACTCCGGGCGTTTCGCGGATTTCGGATGCGTGAGCGGGGAAGGGCAGCGGCCGATGAGGTGCTGGAACACCGCGCAGGAGTGCTTGTAGGCTGGCACCGGTGCACGGAACGAGACATTGCCGAGGTGTTGGATGGCGTCGGTCAGCTCGTCGTATCGTTCATCCCCCTCCAGCCAATACTTGTCGCGCAGGGCGAAAAGCTCAGGACAAAAGGTGGCAAGGCCGAGCAGGTAGTCGGATCCGTATTCGGTCATGTCGATGGCGAGATCGTTGCCGGTGAAGATTTTGAAATCCGGGCGAATCCCGTCCTTGATCTGAAGGCGGCGGAGTTCGGTTCCGCGGTCGAGCGAGGAGTGCTTGATGCCCTTCAGTGCGGGAATGCCCATAAGGCCGCGAATGGTTTCCTCGTCGAAGATCATCCCGTTGGGCGCGAACATGGGGCCGAGCTCGAAGCCGATCACCGATTCATACCCTTCGCAGACCTTGGCGTAGAGATCGACGATTTCGGAGGGTTTCCACGAATGAAATCGGGTGGTTTGGAAAAGGATGGGTGTTCCGCCGAAGGCGACGATCTGATCCATCTGCGAGCGGTAAAGTCCGACGAGGTCGCCCTGCAGTCCTTCAACGAACGCGCCTGCGATGAAATCGCGGCGCCCTGCGATGGTTTCGCGCGTGAGTTCCAGGATCAGGTTTCGATCCTCCACTTCCAGGTAGTTGGCGTATCCCGTGTCCATGTTTACCGCGCAACCGAGACCGGCTGCGGTGGTGCGCTCCATGGCGGCTTGGAAGGAATCGCGGGAAATGGAGCCGTCCTTTTCAAATGGCAGAAGGCAGGCGGCGTAACCCGTCGTAACCCGGTTTGCTTTTTTGGCTGCCTGACGGCTTGCGAGACTCATGCCGGGATTATTTGTGTGCAAATAATATATGAGTCAAGGGCAAAAAGGAATTTTTCAACCGTATCTGGAAAATCGGGTCAAACGGTTTTGACATGCGACCTGCTCTGGGGAGAATCAATCCATGTACGAGGCAAGTGGCAAAATAAAATTGATCAGCGATACGCAAAATTTTCCAAGCGGCTTTTCCAAGCGGGAGTTCGTCGTTACCACAGGAGACGGGAAATACCCCCAGGATCTGAAGTTCGAGATGGTGAAGGACAAGTGTGCGACCCTTGACAATTACAAGGAGGGTAGCGATGTGAAGGTGAGCTTCGACATCCGCGGCAACGAGTATAACGGCAAGTATTACGTCAATCTCTCCTGCTGGAAGCTGGAGGGCGGTGGCGGTGGCTCCCGCAGCGACGAATACTCACAGGAATCGCCGGTCTCTTCTGAGCCTTCGGCTGCGGATTTGCGGAAAGAGGACGATTTCGATGACGATCAGATTCCCTTCTGAAATCTCAGGCCGGTGAGGTCGCCATTGCCGAACCCACTCTCGCGTAGAGTTCGGTCTGCTTCGCGGAATTTTCCAACAAATCATCAGCGAGAATGACGGCGCCCGGTTCGAAGATGGTGATGGTGGAGGATCCGCCGAAAGCGAAGTAGCCTTTCTCCGCTCCTTTTTCCACGGGCTGTCCGGGTCTGAACGTCTGTTGGATCGTGCCTACGCAGGTGGCTCCGATTTCAAGCAGGAGTATGGCGCCGAAGTCCTCGGTGTTCAGTTCGGTGAGAGTGCGCTTGTTCGTCCAGAGGTAGGAAAGGTTTTTGGCGAGGGCGATGGGTGAAACGGAGAACAGCGGGCCGTTGATCAATCGTGTTTCCGAAGGTGTTCCTGCGGCGGGGAAGTGGAAGCGGTGGTAATCGACCGGGCATAGTCGGGAAAGGACGAGCGAGCCTTTCGCGTATTTCGCGGCGAGCGCGGCATCATCCAACAGCGCGGCGAGATCGAAGCGCTGGCCTTTCACAAAGAACGAGTCGATGGCCGAGATGTCGGGGAAGCCGAGGTGGCGGCCATCGGCGGGGAAGACGACGGGCGCGGAGTCGATGGGGCGGGCGGAGGGCTTGAGCTTGCGGAAAAAGAACTCGTTGAAGCTGCGGAACGTGTCGGGTGTTTCGGCGAAATCCTCCGGGTCGAGGCCGTATTGCGCGATGAACGGTGCGACGCGATCAGCAGACCCGGGCTTCGACATCCGCCAGCCGTACCACTTCGAGAACGCGGGCCGTTTCACGAAGGCATGCAGGGACATTTTCCCCAACGTATTTCCATAAGCCCAGCGAAGGAACGACTCGCCGTAGATCTCCTCGGTTTCGTGCGTGCCGGTGTGGCGGTTGAAGTATCGGATGCTTTGCAATGTGAAGGCAGTGAAATGCAGCGTAGCTTGGAAGCCAAGGGTGAAGATGGGTGAAACACGCGGGGATTCCCGACGTATTGTGGAGCGATTCGGCTTGCGGTCTTTCCTTTCCGCGCCTTATTCCCGCAGCCCCATGACCTTACGCCCTTTTATCCTTGGAATCAGCCTGCTTTGCGCCTCATGCGAGAAGGATTCCGCTCCCATGGAGGTGGAGGATACCCGTCCGCTGACCACCAAGGACAGGGATCCGAAACTCTTCGCCACCAGCGACGAGCGATTCCGCAACGCCCAGCCTTCCCCGGTAAAAGGCAGCCCGCCGGAAAACTGGCTCGCCTTGCCGCCCGCACAGTTCCGCGAGCTGAATTACCGCTTCGGCGCGTCCGGTATGGGCGAGGTCTATGTCACCCTCGCCTCCGGCTCGGTGGCCGACAACGTGAACCGCTGGCGCGGCCAATTCGGCGTTGCGCCGTTTACGCCGGAGGAATTCGACGCCGCGGAGAAAACTCCCATCGCAGGAACGGAGGGCATCTGGGTCGAGGCCTCCGGTGAATACGCCTCCGGCATGGGCGCTCCCGCGAAGCCGGGATACGGACTTGCCGGTGTCATCGCCCAAGTCGATGGAAAGATTCTCACCCTGAAAATGGTCGGCCCGCAGGCCGAGGTTGAGGCCGAGAGAGCCGCGCTGAAAACCTTCGCCGCGAGCCTCGGGATGATCCGCTAGATTTTTGATTTGAAAATGGAAACCGAAACACAAACGCCCGCGAAGAGCCGTTCCGCAATCCGGATCACCTATGATTTCCTCTCCGGATTCCATCTGGCCACCGTGTCGCTGCTCCTGTTGCTGGTGCTCACATGGCTGGCAACGCTGGAGCAGATCGACGCCGGGCTCTATCCGACGCTGACCAAGTATTTCAGTTGGAAATCGCCGTGGCTGATCCCTGAGCTCAACGGCAAGACAGTGCCCATCATCCTGCCCGGCGGCTATTACGTTTCCGCCCTGTTGCTGGTCAACATGATCCTCGGTGGCATCATCCGCATCCGCAAGGGCTGGAGGCAGGCGGGCAATCTCATCTCCCACTTCGGCATCGTTTTCATGCTGCTCGGCGGCGGCGTGGCTCACCATTTCTCGGAGCGCGGCAACATGGCGATCTACGAGAATGAGACAAGCAACGTGGCCGAGGATTACCACGAGTATGTGGTGGAGGTGGCGGAGTCGAAAGACGGTGAGGCTGGCAAAATCCATGTGATCCGCGGGAATTTCCTCGAAGGGCTCACGGCCGGTAACCCGCGCGAATTTCGTTTCGGGGGCATGCCGCTGTCGCTGGAGATTTCCGGATACCTCGGCAACTGCCAGCCGGAGAGCGAGCTGATCAATGCGCCGCGCAACCGCGAACTCGTGGTGGACGGATACTACCTGCGCGAACTCGACAGCTTCGTGGAGACCGAGCGCAACGTCGCGGGCTGCTATGCACGGATCGTGAAGGCGGACGGCTCGAAATCCGATCCCTTCATCGTCTGGGGCGGGCAGTTTCACCCTTTCACCGCCACGGTGGACGGGAGGAATTTCACCATCGACATGCGGAAACGCCTTTGGCCCATGCCCTTCGAGGTGAAGCTCGACAAGTTCACCGCCGATTTCCATCCCGGCACCTCGCGGCCGGCGAAATTCATCAGCGACGTCACCCGCGTGGAGAACGGGCGCGAGGCCGAGATCCGCATCCAGATGAACGAGCCGATGCGCTACGAGGGTTACACCTTTTTCCAAGCCAGCTATGGCCCCGCGGGCGCGCAACCCGGCGAGGAGATGTATTCCGTGTTTGAGATCGTTCGCAACCCGGCCGACCATTGGCCGGAATACAGCCTTTATGTCGTCGCGTTCGGGATGCTCGTGACGTTCCTTACCAAACTTGGCGGCCATCTCGGCGCCGCCTCAAGAAAACGAAACAATGCAGCGTAAGAATCCGGTCTGGGGCAAATGGGTGGTGGCGGCGCTCGCGGCGGGCGCCCTCGCCGTGGTGTTCGTGAACATGTTGATCGACAACATGCCGAAGGGTGATCCGCAGAAAGTGGAGGGCTACGTGCCGTGGGAAAAGGAAAGCCTGGAGCTCGTCGAGTCGCTGCCGTTGCAGGACGGCGGGCGCATCAAGCCTTTCGCGACCTATGCCGGGTTCAAGATGCTCCAGATCCACGGCGCGCGCTCGATGAAGGTCGAGGGGGATATATCGGATGAGGCCGCAAAGGCTTCCGCTTTCAAACGATTCATTTGGAAGCTGAGGGGGAAAAAGCCGGGCGTGTACACGCTCAAGCCCACCGAGTGGCTCATGGACACGCTGTTCCGTCCGGAGCTCGCGGTGAACCTGCCGACCTTTCGCGTGGATAATTCTCAGGTTCTTGAAGCCATTTCCATAGAGACGAAAGGACGCCGCGACCGTTACAGCTATGCGGAGATCGAGCCGGGGATCCAAAAACTCATCGGACTTGCCCAATCCTACGAACCCATCGAGAAGAAGCAGCGTGATCCGATGCAGCAGCAGGTCATCGACCTCGCCTACAACATCCGGAACTATGAAAGCCTGCTGGGATATTTCTCCTTCGCGCGGCGCGGCATCGAGCTGCGGGGAACGGGAAGCGAAACCGGGGCCGACAAGCGCGCCGACCTGAGTGCGGTGATGACCGCCGCTCCGCAGCTCCGCAGCGAGATCGCCACCGCGCAAAGCGAGGGCAGGGAGGTCGAGCCGAGGCTCCAAGATCTTCTCCAGCAGGTGCTCAGCGCTGCGAACTACTCCAAATACGGCATGTTCATCCTACCGCCAAAGGGCGCCTCCGACACCCAGTGGCAATCCGCAGGCAACTCGATCATGGGCGTCATGACCATGGAATCGAAAGATCCAAAATCCGCGATCGCCGATGTCAAACTGATGGAGACGGCGGTGCGCTCCGTGCCGGTTTCCGGGAAGGAGTTCCGGAAGCATTTCGCGGAGTTCAAGGACAGCGTCGAAAAACACGCCGGCTCTCGCGGGGAATTGCAGCGCATCGGCATGGAGGTTTCCTATTTCAAGCGGGACTACTTCCTCAACGCGATGATCTGGTTCCTCCTCGGCACGCTCTGCGCGCTGGCGATGTGGGGGATAGGCTCGGGCAAAGCGGGGAAAATCCTCTCGTGGGCGACGCTCGGTTTCACTGTCATCGGCGCGGTGTATTGCGTGGCCGCGATCGTGATCCGCTGCCTCATCATGAACCGCCCGCCGGTGGGCAACCTTTACGACACGATCATCTTCATCGCAGCGACCGGCGTGATTTTCTCCCTGATTGTTGAGTGGATCTCGCGCAAACGCTTCGCCCTCGGCCTTGCGCCCATCCTCGGCCTCGGGCTCATCATCCTTGCGAGGCGATACGAGGTCGGCGATGCGGGCGATCACCTTGATCCTCTCGTCGCGGTGCTGGATTCGAATTTCTGGCTGGCGACACACGTGATCACCATCACCCTCGGCTACTCCGCCGGATTGCTGGCGGCGATGCTTTCCTGCGGATACGTGCTGATGCGCGGACTGAATCTGGATGATGGCAACAAGGATCTGCGCCGCTCGCTTTCGAAGGCGGTGTATGGCTGCATCTGCCTCACGGTTTTCCTTTCGCTCGTCGGCACCGTGCTCGGAGGTATCTGGGCGAACTATTCGTGGGGGCGCTTCTGGGGCTGGGATCCGAAGGAGAACGGTGCGCTGATGATCGTGCTCTGGACCCTGGCCATCCTCCACGCCCGCCTCGGCGGCATCATCAAGGATTGGGGGCTGCATCTCGCGTCGCTGTTCACCGCGTGCATCGTGGCGTTCTCGTGGTGGCATGTGAACTTCCTCGGCGTGGGTCTCCATAACTACGGATTCACCGCCGGCAAAGGCACGATCTGGGTATTCTACGCCGTGATGATGCTTTTCATCCTTTTCGGAGCGGTGGCCATGCTTGTAGAGCATTTCGAAAAGCAGGCCAAGATCGCCGCAAAGCCGAAAGCTGTGGAAGGCATGGAAGCCTGATCGATGGAGCTTTTTCCCGCCGCCCCCGCGATGAACCTGTTGCCTTGCGATGGTCTGGTGACCTACCATGGTGCCGTTTTCAAAACCGATGAAAGCAACCGCCACCTCGCCCGGTTGATCGCGGAGATCCCGTGGGAGCATGACGAGACCGTGATCTTCGGGAAACGCATCGTCACGAAACGCAAGGTTGCGTGGTTTGCGGACGGAGGGCGATCCTACGCCTACTCCGGTACGATGAAGCTCGCGCACCCATGGACGGAGCACCTCCTTTCCCTGAAAAGCACAGCCGAACGAGTCTCCGGCGCGACCTGCAACTCCTGCCTGCTGAATCTCTACCACGACGGCGGCGAAGGCATGGGCTGGCACTCCGACGACGAGCGATCCCTAGCACCCTCTGCCCCTATCCTTTCCATGAGTTTCGGAGCGGAGCGGAAATTCTCCTTCCGCCACAAGCGCACGCGGGAAACCGTTTCCGTTTCTCTTGAAAATGGCAGCCTTCTCATGATGGCCGGCGAAACCCAGATCCACTGGCATCACCAGCTTCCGAAATCGGCGAAGGTTTCCTCACCGAGGGTGAACCTCACGTTCCGTTCGGTCATCTGACTTTTGGAAATCATTCGTTTGCGCGCAGCATTTTGATGGCGCGCTTGTTGCCCCAGACCATTTGACGCAGGGTCTGATGCTCGTAGGGCGGGCGGGTCTTTCCGTTAAACGAGCAGCGATTTACCTGTCATTTGCCCGGGCTGATCGAGGCGCAGCATTTCCAGCAGGGTGGGAGCCACATCGGCCAGGATACCATCGCGCATTTTCCGGGAGGAGGCGTCGTCGGCGACGTAGATGATCTCCACCAGGTTCGTGGTGTGGGCGGTGTTCGGCGAACCGTCGGGGTTGCGCATGTATTCGCAGTTGCCGTGGTCGGCGGTGATGAGGAGCTTGCCGCCGAGGCGAAGGGTCTGCTCGACGATGGCTTTCACTGACGCGTCGATGGTCTCGACCGCTTTCACCGCCGCTTCCACGACTCCGGTGTGGCCGACCATGTCGGGGTTGGCGAAGTTCAGGATCACGAGATCGAAGTCCTTGAGGTTTTCCACGACCGTGGTGGTCACCTCATCGGCCGACATCTGCGGCTTCAGGTCGTAGGTCGCCACGTCCTTCGGCGAGGGGATGATGAAACGTTTCTCGCCCCTGTTTTCCTTTTCGATCCCGCCGTTGAAGAAATAGGTGACGTGCGGGTATTTCTCCGTTTCCGCGATTCGCATCTGTTTCATTCCGGCGGCGGCGACCGTTTCGCCCAGAGTCATGTCGAGCGTCTGCGGAGAGAAAATCGCTTCGCATGGATAGGTCTCGTCATAGACCGTGAGGGTGACGAAGTGGACTTGCGGGACGGTTCCGCGGTCGAAGCCATCGAAGTCTTTGCGGAGAAACGCCTCGGAAAGCTCGCGGGCGCGGTCGGCGCGGAAATTGAAGAACAAGACGACATCGCCGTCGCGCACGCGTTGGGTATCGGCCTCGCAGAAAACCATGGCGGGCATGAACTCATCGGTCTTCGCCTGCGTTTCATAAACCTCGGCAATGGCCTCCGAGGCGAGGATGTCCATTTTCGCACCGATGCCGTGGACGATGGCGTCCCACGCGAGCTTCACGCGATCCCAGCGCTTGTCGCGATCCATCGCGAAAAATCGTCCCACGACCGTGGCGATCTTCGCGCCGACCTTCGCCGTCTCGTCCTCTACCTTGGAAATGAACTCTGCGCCACCCGTGGGCGAGGTATCGCGGCCGTCCGTGATTGCGTGGATGAAAATGTCTTTCACGCCCGCCGCGCCGGCAAGCTTGGTGATTGCGATGAGCTGATCCTGATGGGAGTGGACTCCACCGTCGGAAACCAGCCCGATCAGATGCAAGCGGCTGGATTTCGATGCTTCCATCGCGCGTTTGAAAACACCGTTTTCAGCGATGGTTCCCTCGGCGATCGCCTTGTTGATGCGGGTGAAATCTTGGTAAACGACCCGCCCGGCGCCCAGGTTCAGGTGGCCGACCTCCGAGTTCCCCATCTGTCCCTCCGGCAGCCCGACATCAAGGCCGGAGGCGCTGAGGAATGAATGCGGGTATTGGGAAAGCACCTCGTCTGTGAAAGGGGTGTTGGCGAGAATCACGGCATTGCCGTCCTTTTCCGCCGTGGCCTTGCCGCCGGGATTCGTGCCCCAGCCGTCGCGAATGATTAGGACAACAGGTTTCTTCGACATGCGCGCCGCTGTAGAGTGTCCCCGGCGTATGGGCAAGGCGAGATTCGGGAGCGCCCGGGCTGCCTGTTTCCGGAAGGTAAACCGCGATTTAAAGAAATCAGAACGATCAAGATCAGGTGTTGCAGCAAGGGCTTCCCCAATTCCATGGAGGTAAATCGAAAGCAAAGCTTGTGATCGCCCCGGAGTGGGCTTACTTCGTCGCCGTCCGCTGAAGGACGACCTCAAATCATGACTGCCTTTTTTCTCTGGTGCCTCGCGGGTCTCGCGGTGGGTGTTGTTTTCGCCTCTTTCTTCGAATGGACCCTGCATAAGTATGTGATGCACCGCCCGATTTGGAATTTCCGCTACGCTTTCCAGGCGCATGCCGTCGTCCATCATCAGGTATTCAAGGCGGATCAGACCTACCACCTCATCCACGAGAAGGACAAGGAGACCATCCCGATGGCTTGGTGGAACGGCCCGGTGTTGATCCTGATCGGTGCGGTTCCCTTCGCCCTGATTTCCTGGGCGATCGGGCAGTGGGGGCTCGCCGTCGGAGGAGCTTCGGCCTTCGCCCTGTATTATGGCTTTTACGAATACATCCACTGGTGCATGCACCTGCCCAAGGCGCGTCGCGTGGAGAAACCCTCGTGGTTCCGCAAGCTCAACGGCCACCACCTTCTCCATCACCGCTACATGCACAAGAACTTCAACGTCGTGCTCCCCCTTGCGGATTTCTGCCTCGGCACCCTGATTCTCCAGGCCAAGACCCGCTTCATGCAGGCCACCGGCCCCTCGGTGCCCGACGTGCAGCCGAAGACGGCTTGAAAATGCCGCGATTCGTTGTTCAGGGAAAAAAACGCATCGTCTGAGGCGGTTTGCTCCTAAGGCGGGAGCGCGGGGCTTCGGATTCCAAGCTCCCTGTTTTGAAAATCACTTTAGGGTGACCGTTACATCATCCTTCATTTCAACCTTGATACCCTCGAGCTTGGAGAACGCGGCTTCAGCGGCATCCTTGTCGGTCTTTGCGGTTTCGCCGATTTTCTTGAGCTCGTCTTTCTGAGCCAGCACCTTCCCGACTTGGACATCAAAGAGAGTGACCGTGTCGCCCTCGGTGAAAGTCGCATTGGTCGATTCGATGCCGCCCTCGACCTTGAGTTTCAGGGTGAGGCGCATGTCCGCCATCATCTCGGTCATCATCGCTTCCATTTCGGGATTCTCGGCGCCTTCGCCACCCATGTCCATGTCTTCGAAATCGGTGGGCGGAGTGATGACCCTCAGTTTTCCGCCGGCATAAGTGAAACCGACCGTTTCCTCTTTCTCAGGCTCTTTCTCCTCCTCGCCGGGAGCGCCCTTGTTCATGTCATCGACAGCACCGCTCGGGTTGATCTTCAGCTTGTTGATGTCCGCGAACTTGTAGTGCGTGCGCGCGCCCTTCTTGCCGTCCTGGTCGATCATTTCCGTTTTCACGTATTCCACGCCTTCGCCCATCTTCGCGGTCTTGGTCTTGGCTTTCTCTTCCGAGAACATTTCCTCAACCGGATCCGGTTGTCCCGGCTGCGCGAACTGCGTCATCATTTCCAGTATCTTGGCTCCGAGGAATGTCTCCTCGACCACCGTTCCGCTGCCGTCCTTGTTCAAGGTGACCGTGGTCTCGTTCTGCAGGCAGCTGGGCAAAGCCAGCGCTGCGACAAGTCCCAACGCCAACTTGATCGTCCTGATGTAGGTGTTTTTCATGGTTGCTCAGTCTCGTCCCCCGCCTCATGCGCTGGCAAGTTCGGAAGCGTGGTTTTTCGCCCTTGGATTCATGCGATGATGAACGGCATAGCCAGCATTTCGCAAAACCGGACCGGAGACATTTCAGCCTCGCTGGCTATCCAGATGATTCCCGGCAGCCTTAATCCGCCGCTGGCTTTTCGACTGTTTCAGATTTCATCATCTGTCAGTTTCACCGCGTGACGAAGAGCAAGAGGCATGTGGTAGTGGTCGGCGGCGGGCTGATCGGGTTTTCGGTGGCATATCACCTATTGCTCGAAGGAATGCGCGTAACCTTGATCGAGCGGAATGATGAAAATTCCGACGGTTGCTCAACCGGGAACGCCGGGATGGTGGTGCCGAGCCACTTCGTGCCGCTGGCAGCTCCGGGGGTGATTTGGAAAGGGTTGCGCTGGATGTTCGATCCCGAAAGCCCGTTCTCGATCCGGCCAAGGCCGAGCTGGGAACTCATCACATGGGGTTTGCAATTTTACAGGGCCTCCAGCCCCGTGCGCGTGAACCGGGCGATGCCGGTGCTGCGTGACATGGCGCTGAGGAGCCGGGCGATCTTCGCGGAACTGGCGGATAGGGAGGGCTTTGCGTTCGAACTGCAGAAGAAGGGGCTGCTGGTGCTCTGCAAGACACGTATGGCGCTGGAGCATGAGGCCGGGCTGGCTGCGACCGCAGGTTCGCTGGGCTTGGAGGCCGAGGTGCTGGACGCGGAGGGAGTGCGCGGGAAAGACCCGGGAGTGGAGATCGATGTGACGGGCGGGGTTTACTTCGCGCAGGATTGCCATCTGGATCCGGCGCGTTTCCTGGGTGATCTGCGGAGGGAAGTGGTGCGGATGGGAGGGACGGTGCTCTGGGGATCGGAAGCGAACAATTTCCGGCAAGCCGGAGCAAGGGTACAGGCGGTCGAACTGAAAGACGGGAAGGAGATTTCCGGCGATGAATTCGTAATCTGCGGTGGTGCATGGTCGCAGGGTGTGGGAAAAATGCTGGGTCTCAGGCTGCCGATGCAGGCGGGGAAAGGATATAGCGTGACCCATCCAAATCCCCCGGCGCTGCCAGGTATTTGCTCGCTGCTCAACGAGGCGCGGGTGGCGGTGACGCCGATGAACGGGAGACTGCGTATCGGGGGGACGATGGAGATCGTGGGACTCGACGAGTCGGTGAACCGTAGGCGGTTGGCTGGCATTCTGAAATCGGTGGGCGAGTATTATCCGCAGCTCTCCGCGGCTGATTTCGAGGGGCTGGAGGTTTGGAAAGGGTTGCGGCCTTGCTCGCCGGACGGGATGCCGTTCATCGGGAGGACGAGGCACCGTGAGAATGTCGTGGTTGCGACGGGGCACTCGATGCTCGGCCTAAGCCTCGCACCGGTGACCGGCGAGATGGTTGCGGGGATCATCAAGGGTGATGCGCCGAAGTTTGACACGAGGCTGCTCGATCCAGACCGCTACTGAGACATTGAAAACATTGTGGATGCCGCCAACACCAGCGACCTCAACAGCCCCAAAAACCTGCGCGGCGACGACGGCAAGACCAGCCTATGCCACTGAGCTTCTTCCTTGATGTTTGAAATGAACATTTGAGAATGAGTATATGAATTACCGACGCTGCGGCGACTCCGGCCTGCTCCTTCCCGAAATATCCCTGGGCTTCTGGCATAACTTCGGGCACGGGGACGACTTCCAGGAGGCGAGGAAAATCATGCGCCGCGCCTTCGACCGCGGGGTGACGCACTTCGACCTCGCGAACAACTACGGGCCGCCGCCGGGCTCTGCGGAGGAGAACGTAGGCCGCATCCTCGCGGAGGATTTCGCCAGTCACCGCGACGAGCTGATCATCACGACCAAGGCGGGGCACCTGATGTGGGGCGGCCCCTACGGCGAGTGGGGTTCGCGCAAGCACATGCTGGCCTCGCTCGACCAATCGCTGCGCCGCCTGCGCTTGCCCTACGTGGACATTTTCTACTCCCACCGTCCCGATCCGGAGACGCGGCTGGAGGAAACCATGTCCGCGCTCGCCACCGCCGTGAACTCCGGCAAGGCGCTCTACGCGGGTCTTTCCAAATACCCTCCCAAGCGCCTCAGGAAAGCGGTGAAGCTGCTCAAGGAAATGGGCATCCGCTGCATGGTCTATCAGCCGCCGTATTCCATCCTGAACCGCTGGCCGGAAGAGGAGGGCATCCTCGATTACTTGCTGGAGGAGAAAATCGGTTGCGTGGTGTTCTCGCCGCTCGCGCAGGGGATGCTGACGCCGAAATACCTGGAGGGCATCCCCGCCGATTCACGCGCCGCGCGGCCGGAGGGTTTCCTCACGGAGGAGCAGGTGATCGCCCACCAGGAAAAGATCCGCGCGCTCGGCGATCTCGCCGCCGCGCAGGGGATGTCGCTGCCCCACATGGCGATCAACTGGACGCTGCGCCACAAGGCCGTGACCTCCGCGATCATCGGCGCCCGCACGGTCGCCCAGCTCGACGATTGCCTCAACGCCCTCGAAGCTACGCCGCTGGACGATTCCGTGATCGAGGCGATCAACGATATCGCCCCGGGAGCGAAATCGAAGAACGCGGAAGGCTGATGCCGGAAACGAAAAAGGCCACCCGTTTCCGGGTGGCCTCGCGATTCATGGGTGGGGCGGATTATTCACCGGCACCGGGGGCTTCATCGTCTCCGCCCGCGCCGCCCTTGTGGGGTCGGTCACCCTTGCCGTGGGGCTTCTTTGGGCCGCCGGGACGGTGCGCCATCGCCTTGCGCATTTCGGCTCTCTCCTCCTCGCTGAGTTCGCCGTCGCCGTCCTTGTCGAACTTCTCGAGCATTTTCTTTTTCACGCCCTCGCGCATGGCGGCCTTCTCTTCGTCGTTGAGCTTGCCGTCCCCGTCCACGTCGAATTTCTCAAGCATTTCCTGCCTGAACTTGGCCTCCATGTCGCCGCGGGCGGCCTTGGCGGCCTTGCGCTCCTCCTCGTCGAGCTTGCCGTCCTTGTCGGCGTCGAATTTCTCGAGGATTTCTGGTGGTACCTTGTGGGGTTTGCGCGGGCCTTTGCCCTCTTCTGCATGGGCGGCTCCGGAAAGGCCTATGGCGGCCGCGATCATGATCAGTGTGGTGGTTTTCATGGTGTTGTTCTTTGGTTTGATTTGATGAGCGGCTATCGCTCCCATGACATCCATCAACCCTGCGAGTGAAGGTAAGTTGCGCGACCGCCGGAGATTTCTCGCCGCGGGGCCGGAATGAGTTGCCACGCGGCGCGGCGAAGGCTTGCATCTCGTCAACCTGTGCAGCCCGAGAATTCAAAACCCGCCGGCCCGAGCAAGGCTATGGTCTTCGTCCGCAGGGCGGGCAGCACCCTGCTCTTGTGGGCGATCGTCTCAACGATCTTTGTCAGCATGATCCCCGCCGCCTACCTTGGGCTCATCGGGTTGCTGGCGGTGATCTCCACCATTGAGTATTTCCGCATGCTCCGCGCGGCGGGCGTGATGTGCTTTCCGCGCTTCGGCCTGATGCTCGCCGTGGCGTATTGCGGGATCGCGTATTTCCACTTCATAAAAGGTGGGAAAGACATTCCGCCCGCGCTCGACGCGGTGGCCATTTTCATCGCGGTCACCGGTGCCTTCACGCTCCAGCTCCGGTACTCGATCAAGGGCATCGAAGCGCTGCTCGCCGTCGCCGCGAACCTGTTGGGTTTTCTCTACATCGCCTACCTATTCAATTTCGCGGCCCGGATCTCCTTCGCGCTGCCCGGCGAGGGCGCGGTGCCCGGCGCGTTCGTGCTGCTCTGGCTGCTGGCGGTCACGAAACTCACCGATACGGGCGCCTACATCACCGGTTCGCTGATCGGAAAACACAAGATGATCCCGCACATCTCGCCCGGCAAGACGTGGGAAGGCTTCGTGGGTGCATTGTTTTTTGCGCAGCTCGCGGCGTGCGGGCTTTACGCACTGATACCGGGCAAACTCGCCGCCCTGCACTCATGGCCGCACGTCATCGCGCTCGGCTTCCTGCTCGCCATCCTCGCCGTTGTCGGTGATCTGGCGGAAAGCGTGGTGAAGCGCTCCCTCCACGCGAAGGACTCAGGCAAAATGCTGCCAGGCATCGGCGGCGGGCTCGACCTCATCGACAGCATCTGCTTCACCGCACCCGCTCTGTATTTCTATCTCGTCTGGATCATCCCCTGCTTCGCATGAAACGCCGCGTCGTCCTTCTCGGCTCCACCGGTTCCATCGGACTCTCCACTCTGAAGGTCGCCGTAAATCTGCCCGATGAAATCGAGATCGTGGGACTTGCCGCCGGATCGAGCGTGGCAAAACTCGCCGAGCAAGCCATCGCAACAGGAGTCCGCCACGTCGCGATTTACGATGAAACGAAAGCCGCTGAACTACGCTCGCTACTCCCCTCAGGAGTGAACATTCATATCGGTGCGGAAGGACTCAATGCCCTCTCCCAACTCGAGGAAGCAGACATCGTCCTCATCGCCATCGTCGGCACGGCGGGACTGCAGCCCGCCCTGGCTGCCATCGAAGCGGGCAAGGACATCGCCGTCGCATCGAAGGAAATCCTCGTGATGGCCGGGGAAATCATCACCGCCCGCGCCGCCGAAAAGGGTGTCCGCATCCTGCCGGTTGATTCCGAACACAATGCGATCTTCCAATGCCTCGAAGGCCACCGCGGGTCGTCCACCGAAATTTCCCGCCTCATCCTCACCGCCTCCGGCGGTCCGTTCCGCGAAACGCCCGCCGCCGACCTTTGGGACGTCACCCCCGAAATGGCGCTGCGCCACCCGACCTGGGACATGGGGCCGAAAATCTCCATCGACTCCGCCACCCTTTTCAACAAAGGGCTGGAAATGATCGAGGCGCGCTGGCTGTTCGGGATCGGCATGGACCGCATCGAGGCGGTGATCCATCCGCAGAGCATCATCCACTCGATGGTCGAGTTCACCGATGGCTCGGTGCTCGCCCAGCTTTCGCGGACGGACATGGGCTTCCCCATCCAATACGCCCTGACCTACCCTGCCCGCATGAAAGGTGCGCTGCAGCCGTTGGATTTCGCGACGTTGTCGAAGCTGGAATTCGCTCCTCCCCGGATCGATGATTTCCCCGCAATGAACCTCGCCCGTGAGGCAGGCAAAATCGGCGGCACCATGCCCGCCGTCTTCAACGCCGCGAACGAGGTCGCCGTCGAACATTTCCGCGCCGGTGCAATCCGTTTCCCGGAAATCTGGGGCTGCGTGGCGCATTGCATGGAGCAACACGAAGCGGTGCTGAATCCGACGCTTGATCAAATCCTCGCCGCTGACAGGGGCATCCGTGAGACTGCTACGGCGTGGTGCTCGGAGCAGCGTTAAACGGGAATCAACCCGACCGCTTGCCCCACCACGCAGCCGCGCCCCAAAGCACAGCGGGAACGCCGAGGCTGAACGCCAGCCCCCAGCCCGGATACTCGGTTCCCACCGTTCCGATCCACGCGAACAGGAATCCCATCGGCATCGATCCACACGCCAGCGCGAAGACGAATTTTCCGAAGGGCATCCGCAGCAAACCCGCCATGCACGCCAGCACCTCGGGGAGGATGGGCAAGGCCCGGCTCATCGCCACCACCCACGCCCCGCCGCGCTGGAACAGCGACTTACCTTTCTCGAAATCACGCTCGCCCAGCCAACGCTTCGCGAAACCTTCGTTGAAAAACCTGCCGACCCCGTAGCCGAACATCCCCGCCAGCATCGACCCCGCCGCCGCGATAAAGCCGCCGAGCCAAACCCCATACACAGCCCCCAGCGCCGACATCACGATCGTTCCCGGGATCGGCAGCAAAAGATCCGCCAGCAGCAGCGCGATCCCCACCAGCCAAGCCCAGCCCTTCGCCTCGCGGAACCTCCCCGCCAAAACCTCCACATCCCATGCCTCCTCCAGTCCCTGGCCGAACGCCCACCAGCCGAGCAGGAAGAACATGCAAAGAGCGAGGGTTAGCAGGATCAGTCTCATTCCGAAATAACAGCAAAAGTCTTCCTTCGGGTTTGAAATTTAAGGTTTCACACCACGATCTCCACCGGCGCGTCCGGCAGAGCCTTCATGAACGCGCTACCGTAACGTTTCGTGAGGATGCGGTTGTCTAAAATACATACCAGACCGCTGTCACGTTTCGTGCGGATCAGGCGGCCTACGCCTTGGCGGAGTTTCAGGATCGCCTCGGGAACGGAGTATTCCATGAAGGGATTTCCGCCCGCGGCCTCGATCGCCTCCAGCCGAGACGCGGTGAGCGGATGATCCGGCACCGCGAAGGGCAGCCGCGTGACCACCACGTTCGAAAGCGCCTCGCCCGGCACATCCACGCCCGTCCAGAAGCTGTCCGTGCCGAAAAGCACGCTGTCGAGATCCTCACGGAAATCCTCCAGCATCTTGTGACGAGGCATTCCCTCGCCTTGCATGATCAGCCGCCAGCGCTTGCCCTTGAAATACTTTTCGCACCGCTGCGCCGCGTCGCGCATCGTCCGGTAGCTGGTGAAAAGCACGAAGGCGCGCCCGTCGCTTTCCGTGACCGCGTCCATGATTCCCTTCGCAAGCAGCTCATCGTATTTCGGAGTGTTCGGCTCCGGCACCGATTTGTAGATGCGGATTTTCATCTGGGACTTGTAATCGAAGGGGCTGCCCACACTCAGCGCCCGCGCCGATTCCGCGCCCACACGCTTGCGGAAATAGCCGAGTTCCGGATCGCCGATTCCAAGCGTTGCGCTGGTCATCACCATGGATTTTTTTCCGGAAAACAGCAGCGGGCGAAGGCGGTCGGCGACGTTGATCGGCGCGCCATGACAACTGAAACTCGTCTCCTCGCGCCCGCTCCGCTCCACCCAATACACGCAGCCCTCGTCCTTCTGATCGAGGAACTCGCCCACCGCCCCGTGCGTCTCGCGCAGCTTCCGCGCGGCATCCATCAGCTCGTTTTTCGAGGATTCGTTCTCCGTGTCCTCCGCCAGTTCTGAAAGCTCCTCCCACAACTCCCGCAGCGGAGCGGCGAGGTGATTCCCCACCAGCTCCGGTCGCCTCACGCGGAACTCCTTCGACCACTCGCCGAACTTCGCGGCGTTCCCCACATCGCCGAAAAATTTCTCCACCGCCACCAAACCCCGCTCCACCGCCAGCATCGGCGCGGCCTTGCGGTATGCTTTCAGCAAGCCCTTGCGCGTGCGCGGATTGTAGAGCCGCTGGAGATCAAAGCGCAGCCCCGCCTGTGAAATCCGCAGCCCGAGCTGCACCGCCGCCACCTGCTCCACGGTGTGGGCCTCGTCCATCACCGCGAAGTCGTTGGGAAAAAGGAAGCCCGCCATCTTTTCAGCCTCCGGCTCCTCCTCCAGCTCGCCGGTATTCAGCAGGGCGAAAAACAGCGTGTGATTCACCACCACCAGCTTCGCGTCCGCCGCCGCTTTCCTCGCCTCCTGGAAAAAGCAATTCCCCTTCGGCCCGCAATACCGCTGCGTGCAGGAATGCGCCTCGCTGCAAACCTGAAGCCAGACCTTGTTCGTCGGCTGGAAAGGCATCCCGCTCAGCGTGCCGTCGCGCGTGCTTTCCGCCCACGTCCGGATGCGGCCCAGCTCCTCGCTCTCGCTGGTCGTGAAAAGATCCGCCGCCTGCTCCCATGCCCGCCTCAGCCTTGCTGGGCAAAGGTAATTCTGCCGCCCCTTCAAAAGCACCGCTGGCAACTCTTCGCCAAGGATCTTCCGCACGATGGGGATGTCCTTCCTGACAAGTTGCTCCTGCAAGTTGATCGTATGTGTTGAGATCACACCCTTACGCCCCGTCTCCAGCGCGAACTTCGCGGCCGGCACCAGATACGCCAGTGATTTCCCCACCCCCGTCCCCGCCTCCGCCACCAGCGGCCTGCCCGAGGTGAAACTCTCCGCCACCGCCACCGCCAGAAGCTCCTGCTCGCGCCGGTATTCGAAATCCTTCGAAGCCGAAAGCGGCCCCTTCGCGGAAAAGATCTCACGAATCCTTTCCGCCAAGGCCACACCCCCGCCATTTTCAGAAACCGAAATCATCCGCGCGGAGCATCACCATTCCACGAGCGCGGCGCAAGGACGGCATCGGGGTAATCCGTATCGAGCCGATCGCGTGGTTTTGTCTGCCCTATCCCAACTCTTCCTCCATGAAATCAAGGACGAGGTCGATGAGTTCGTCCATGGCGGCGGGGAGTTCCTCTTCGATGGTGGCGAGGTAATCGGATTCCGTCTCGCTGTAGTCGCTGCGATCCTGGCTGCGTGTTCCGCACCAACGGCTGGCGTTGAGGGGATCGACGAGGGTGGTGGCACCGATGAGGTCGAAGGAATTGATGATGCGCTGGTGATTGATCGCGCTTTGCCAGAATTCGTGCAAGCCGTCCTCGCTCTCCAGCAAGGGAACGGTCTCGTAGACATCCATCAGGGCGCGTTCCTCGCGGGTGAGGGCGCGCCCGGTGGATTCGCTCTCAAGGCGGTCGACGAGAACCTCGACTTCATCCGGCCATTCAATGGGATCTTGGGGAAACATGGGGCGCGGGTCTAGATGGGCGGAGCGCAAGTTGCAAAGGGGAATCGGAGGGAGATGAGAAGTGATCAGTGATCAGTGGAAGCGAAGATGAGGAGATGGGATTGTGAATGATGGATTTTGGATGTTGGGGGAGAGGTGCCGACCTTGAGCCTGCTGAATCGATAACTTAGAAGGATTACTTGAAAGTCCGGTTGGAAAGCGGGCGTCAGGCATAACCCCTTCCTCCTATTTCACTTGTTCCAAGGCGCGCAGGCGCTGGAGCAGCGGAGGGTGGGAGTGGTCGAGGACGACGCGGAGCTTGTGGGGGGAGGGGTGGGAGAGGTGGTCGGAGGAGAGTTTCTTGAGGGCGGAGGCGAGGGCATGAGGTTCGCCGGTGGATCGGGCGGCGTAGGCGTCGGCCTCGAACTCGTGTTTGCGGGACCAGGCGTTGGCGAGTACGGAAAGGATCTTTGAGGCGGGCTCGAGGAGGAGGGTGAAAAACACGAGGCCTGCGTGGGGGGAAATTTCCGGGACGAAGAAGGCATCGTGCAACATGCGGGCGAAGGCTCCGCCGGGGTTGGTGGCGAGGCCTATGAGGAAAAAGATGAGCGCCATCTGCAGGATGCCGACGGCGAGGCGTTGGCGGATGTGGCCTAGCCGGAAGTGGCCGATCTCATGGGCGAGGATGGCGAGCAGCTCGGGCTGGGTGGATTTATCCATGAGCGTATCGAAGAGGGCGATCTTCTTGTGTTTCCCGAAGCCGGTGAAGTAGGCGTTGGCCTTGGTCGAGCGTTTGGAACCATCGATGACGAACACGCCCTCCAGCGGGAAGCCGCATTTCACGCCGAGGGAGTGGATGCCGTCCTTGAGTTCGCCGTCCGGCATGGGGGTGAATTTGTTGAAGAGCGGCAGGATGAGGGAGGGGGCGAGGTAGGTGAGGATGAGCTGGAAGGCGGTGACGAAAGCCCACGCCCAGAGCCAGGCGTTCGGGACTTCGTGGAAAATCCACAGGATGCCGGCGGCGAGGGGTAGGCCGAGGAGGGCGGCGAGGGCGAGGCCTTTCACGCGATCCGCGAGGAAGGTGGCGGGGGTGGATTTGTTGAATCCGAATTTTCCCTCGATCACAAAGGTCTCGAACCAATCGAAGGGCAGGGAGATGAGGTTCTGGGCGAGGAAGAGGGCACCGAGGAAAATCAGTCCGGCGAGGATGATATTTTCGCAAAGCGAGCGGGCGAGGCCGTCGAGGAAGGGGAAGCCTCCGAGCCACCAGAAGGCGAGCAGGATGGCGAGCGAGACGCTGGCGCGGAGGAGATCGAAGCGGGAATTGACGGAGAGGTAGGCTCGGGCCTTATCGAGCTTTTCCTGATCCATGAGACCCGCGAGCTCCGGCGGCGGGGTTGCGGGGAAGGATTTGAGATTAAGCAGGGTGGCGATGAACTCAAGATTCCACAGCACGAAGAGGGAGATGAGGATGAGGAGGGCGAGGGGGTTCATGGAAGAGTGGGAGAGAAGAGGGAGATTTTGGATTTTGGATTTTGGATTTTGGATTTTGGATTTCGTGCTTCGAGTTTTATCTCTGGATCAGGTTGAAGATGTGGGGGGCGGATTCTTTCCAGACGAGGGCTGTGGTGGCGGCTATGACGGCATCCTCGTCATCGCGGCGGTGGAAGGCGCCGCTGGAGCGGAGGCGGCGGGAGGCCATGAGCATGGCGTTGAGTTCGGGCGCGATGCTGAGATAAGAGAAAACGACCGATACGGCGATCGCCAGCAGGAAGACCGGGATCGCCCAGATCGCGGGAACGCGGCCGACGATGACGCCGAGGATGACAATCAACAGGGAAAGGGGAGGGACTGCCATGCCGAAACGCCGGACGCCTTCGCGCGAGGCGGCGGCCTTGGGTTCGCGCGTTTTCCAATCGGCTAGCGCGGCTTTCCGCAGGGTTTCGGCGAAGATCCGCGCGTCGCCGGATTTGGAAGGGGGCGGATTGTCAGCGCCGAAGGCTTTTTCCCACAGCGCTGGATCGCAGGAGCATTGACGGCGACCAGATGAGGAGAGGACGCGCAGACCCAGCCACCAGCGCGCGATGAATGCGGCAATGACGGGCAGGGCGGCGAGCAGGATGAGGAAGCGAACCACGGCGAAGCAATGGAACTAGACATGAAACCCGCAGAATGCACGCGAATGTATGAGCAATTCTGCCCCACGACCGAAACGTTTCCTTGACGGTAAGGTGCGGATCTTGAAACTGACGCGGATGAAAAACCTGAAAACGTTGGGCGTATTGGTCGTGATGTGTGGGTCACTTGGCTCCTGCGGAATCCCGATGAGTGCGGTGAGATCCGCCCAGACGATGATTAAATCAGTGCCGCCCGCCACCGTCAGAACCGTTCAGAACGCGAGCAAGGCGATTGTTTCCACCGCTTCCGATCCGTTCGGCCCGTCATAATGATGAGGCAAGCGATTCACCGGGACGGTTTTTCGATGCCGCGCAGAATCCGCGTTCCATCCGCCTGATGGCAAATTTCCAGCCACTCCGTCCCGTCCGGCATGATTGCGGGAAATAGATCCGCCCATTCGCAGATCACGATTCCGTTTTCATCCAGGTATTCGTCCCAGCCGAGGGCGATGAGTTCTTCGGCGGATTTCAGGCGGTGAAAATCGAAGTGGAACACGGGACGTTCGCCGCCGCGGTATTCGTTGACGATGGCGAAAGTGGGGCTGGTGACGGCGGCAGTTGGGTCGATGGCGGCGACGAAGCCCTTCGTCCAGTGCGTTTTCCCTGCGCCCAGGTTTCCCACGAGCGCGAAGACATCGCCCGAACCCGCCTTTGCGGCGAAATCCGCGCCCAAGGCCATCATCGCTTCGGGACTTTCCAGTCTGCGCGTATTCATGGGGCTTTTGTGAAATGGGTGAGTATGGCCCGGACATCGCCGATGTAGGCGGAGGCGCGGAGTTCGATGGGGATGCGGTCGGGGTCGTCGCTGAGCCAGAGGGTGACCGGTTTCCTGAGCTTCTTGTAGGGAACCAGGGCGTGGCTGGTAAGGTCAATTTTCATGAGGCCGAAACTGATGCGCAATGTGTCGCGGCCTAGGTGTTTTTCCTTCGCCTCGACCCGCACCTTAAGCAGGTAAGGGTTTTTAAAGGGCATAAGCAGGAGGGTGTGTTCCTCGCCTGGATCGAGTTTCTGGCCGCGGATGTGAAAGATCGCGGAAAAAAGATCCCGCGCCGGGCCATGCGGGAATGTGAAGCTCTCGGTGTTCACCGCACCGGTTTCCGCAACCGTCGTCACCTCGCCGATGCTCACGCTCCCGGCGGCATAGCGGTTCGTGGTCACGGCGCTTTCCTCGCCATCGTCCACGGTGGCATGGAGGTAGCGGGAGCCGAGGGTAGCTGAATCGATTTCCGACCAGTAGTTGAAGGAGTAGGGGAAAAGTGTGGCGGCCGCCCCTATGCTGGAGGCGGAGCATCTGGTGACCAGCACACCGGGTTTCTTTGCATCCTTGGGAGCGAACTCCATGCGCAGCTTCCCGGCATTGACCATGCCTTTCCAGCTCAGCGTGAAATCAAGCGTCGAAGGTGTGATGACCGGATGGTGACCGGGTTCAGCCGGCGAGAGCTCCGCCTTCCAAGCCGGTGTGGAAAGGGCGGTGACTGCTGTCAGTGAAAGGATGACGAGAGATCTCACGGCGCGGATGGGACGAATCAGTTGATTGCAGGCTTTGTAAAGCGGATGGCAACACGAAATCAGGGTTGCTGGCTAAACAGGATTTTACCATGCCGATCCACCGTATCCAGCCGGGCTAACGCCTCAAGATAACTTCCAAGAGGGAAAACGCAATCCACCGTTTGCTTTAGCGATCCAGCAAGAAGGCGCGCGGCGAGTTCCGCGTAGATCATATCCACCTCCTCCCGCGGCGATTCCTCCATCCATCCCGATACCCACAGCCCCCGGAAACGAATGTCAGCGAAGATGAGCGGGCCGTTCGGTATGGTGAGGGGTTTTCTCGCCATCGCTCCGTAGGTGATGTGGGTGCCGCCGTTTCCGAGAAGCTTCATCAGCCGCAGGGCGCTGTCGCCGCCGACAGCATTAAAGGCCAGTTTGGCCTTCTCATCGCCGAGCGTTGCGCGGGCTTGTCCGTAACCTTCGGGCGAGTCAAAGAACACCGCGTCGGCTCCCAGGGAAACGAGTTCGGTGGCGAGTCCTGCGTTTCTGAGAAAGCAGAGGGTGCGGACACCCATCGCGGCGGCGAGCTGGATCACGCATTGGCCGACGCCGGAGTTTGAGGCGTTGAGGGCGACCCAATCTCCTTCGTGGAGGGTCTCGAAATGATGGAGCAGCAGCCAAGCGGTGGCGGGGTTGACTTTCAGCATGGCGGCTTGCAGGGGATCGATGCCGCTAGGGATGCGGATCAGGTTTTCGCCTGGCGTGACGATATGGCTGGCCCATGCTCCGATCCTCGCAATGGGGATGACCTCATCGCCGGGAAAAAAGCGAGGCGAGCGGCTTTCCAGGACGGTCGCCACGCACTCCATTCCGGCTTGGGCTGGCAGCGCGGGTTTGATGCCGTAGGTGCCCTCGATGAAATTGAGGTCGGCCGGATTGATCGGTGCGGCATGGACGGCGAGAAGGCATTCGCCGTCTTTCAAGGGCTGAATCTCGAACGCCTCCAAGTGCAGGACATCGGCGGGTTTTCCGTGGTTTTTGAAGACGAGTCGCTGGCTTTTCATGTAGGTGATCAGGTTTTTGCTTGGCGAGATGGCACCGTAAAGGCTAACACCGCCCCGCAATGACACGCTCATCCATCGAGTTATCGATCAAAATCTTCCTCTTCGCGCTCATCGTGGTGTTCAGTTTCACGGTCGCGGGTGTGCTCGGGATGTTTTTCTGACCGAAATCACGGGGGTGACCACTCCACCGGCAGCTCAATAATCCTGCCCGCGTCCTCATATTTGATGAAGCCGTATTGCATCCCGTATTCGTGGACAAAGCGGGTGACTTTGACGTCGTAGGCGCAATACTCAGCGATCCTGCGAAGCGGCTCGAACTCGCGGGTTTTCTTGTGCTCCTGCCACCAGCGGATCGCGTCGAGGCCGTCGGCGGATTTCCCGGTGCCGAGAGACGTGGAGGCGACGTTGTCGAGCTTCAGGAAACGTCCCATGCGTTCCTTCACGTCAAGCATCATGTCGAGGTTGATCGTCTGCTCTTCAAGATTCGGCAGCACGTAGGCCTGGAGGACAGGGTAGTCGAAGCCGATGTGGTTCCAGCCGACCACGAGATCGGCCTTCAGCAACTGCTCGGTGAGTGCGTCCATGTCCTTCTCGGCGTAGATGACGTATTCGTTGGTGGCGGTGGAATAGGTGACGGCGACGGACACGCAGAGATTGGCCTTGTTCGCGTAGCCTCCGACATCGCTGATGCTGCGCTGTGTCTCCAGGTCGAAATAGACGATGTTTTTTCCGCTCACGGGCGGAGTGTGAACGGCGGGGCGGTAACGTCCAACATCGAAAATCAGCCTGCGAAAATCCGACAGGCCATGCCTTCGCATAGCAGGATTTTGTCGCCATCATGCGGGGTGAAAACGGCGCGCGGGCGGTGGGTGCCGGTGAGGCGGGCGAGGCTTTCCTCGTAGCCGGATGCGGGGATTTTGAAATGTTGCGAGCTGCGGTTGTGGAGGTCGTGGGCGGCGAGCAGGACGGGCGCGGCGAAGACCTGCTTCGCGAGAGTGCCCGCCCCGGCCCGGAGCAGTGACTCGGCGCGTTTCGCGAAACTTTCGGTATCGGTTAGAACAGCGAGCTTGAGGAGGTTGAGGGCGGCGACGTGGTTCGGCGAAGGCTCGGCTCCGTCGTAATCCTCGCGAATGGTCAGGAGCGCTTCGCCGTTCATTTCCGAGGACATCACGTAGCCGATCTTTTCCTCGCTCCAGGTTTCGCGATCCATCACGGCCTGGAGTTCGATGGCCCAATCCAGCCAGCCGCCGGAGGGATCCGCGGCGTGGAGATCGATGAGGCCGGCGATGAGGAACGCGTAATCGGCGGGGAAGGCTTTCGCGCTGCCGCGCTTGCCGCGATGGCTGCGGTGGAGGATGCCGTCCCAGAGGTGTTCGCGGATGAAGCGGGCGGCGGTGGTCGCAGAATTGAGGTATTTCTCCGATCGGAAAGCGGCGGCGGCCTGGGCGAGGGCGGAGATCATCAGGCCGTTCCAGGCGGTGATGATCTTGTCGTCGCGGTGCGGCTTCGGGCGGGTGGCGCGGTGTGAGAGGAGCTTGGTGCGGGACTCCGCAAGCGAGCGTTCGATTTCATCTCCGGAAAGCCCGAAAGCCTCGGCGAGATTGTCGTTACCGAGCGCGCGATAGAGCGTGTTCTGCCCTTCGAGATCTCCGTGCGGATCGCTTTCAGGGCGGGCGTTACCTTCCGCCTTAACTCCGTAGGTCATCGAGAAAATCGCGGCGGGCATCGGATCTAACAGCGAGGATATTTCCTCCGCCGTCCATGTCCAGAAAGCTCCCTCGTGTTTGTGGGCGTCGCCGAAGTGGCGGTGGCTGTCCGCGTCCTCTGCGGAGTGGAAGGCACCGCCGGGATCGCGCATTTCGGATATCACATAATCCATGGTGGACTCCGCCGTTTTCCGGAAAAGGTCATCTTTGGAGATTTGCCATGCCCCGATGTAGGCGAGCGCGAGTTGTGCCTGGTCGTAGAGCATTTTCTCGTAGTGCGGGACGTGCCAGTAAGCGTCCACGGAGTAGCGGTGGAAACCGCCGCCGAGATGATCGTGGATGCCGCCCTGTGCGATCGCGCGCAGCGTTTTATCCGCCATCTCCCATGCCATGTTGCGCTCCTCGGAACCCGCCGGGAAGCGCTCGCGGAGCTGCATGAGCGTGAGCATGAGGGTGGGGCGGGGGAATTTCGGCGCGCCGCCGAAACCGCCATGATGCGGATCGAACATGCTTTCGCAGGTGTCGAGGTAATCGCCGAACACGGTTTCGGAGGGCAGTCCGCGCAAGGTGGTTTGCACCGCGGCTTCTTTGCGCAGATGCGCCATCACCCGCGCCGCGCTGCCAAGCACCCTTTCCTTGTCGTCGCGGAAAGCTTCCCCGAGCTGCTCGCAGATTTTTGGGAAACCCGGCCGACCGAACTTGTCCTCCGGCGGGAAATAGGTGCCGCCCACGACCGGCAGTGCGTCAGGCGTGAGCCACACGCTCAAGGGCCAGCCGCCTTGGCCGCTGGTCGCCTGCACGAAGGCCATGTAGGTCGCATCGATGTCCGGACGCTCCTCGCGATCCACCTTGATGTTCACGAAATGCCGGTTCATCACCGACGCGATGGACTCGTTTTCGAAGGATTCCCGCTCCATCACATGGCACCAGTGGCAGGTGGAGTATCCGATGGAGAGGAACACCAGCTTGTCCTCGCGCTTCGCTTTCGCGAACGCTTCTTCGCCCCAAGGCAGCCAATCGACGGGGTTCTCCGCGTGTTGGAGCAGGTAAGGGGAGGTTTCCGTGGCGAGGGCGTTCGGCATGGCGAAGCATAGGGGCGGCAAGGCGAGTCTCAAGGCCGATCCTTGCAAGGAGTGAATCGGACATCCGGCAGCCAACAAGCTGGAACAATGGAGCGGAGCCTGCTTTGTTGAGTGACGGAACACCCCCCGCGCCCATGAATTTCAGAGTCAATTGCCAGCTTGAATACACGCTCCATAACCCCGCCACGTTCTTTTTTGCGGTGAGGGGCGTTGCGGCCGGCGGGCAGCATATTCTCAGCGAGACGCTGATCACCAAACCTTTTATGCAGGCCGAGGAGTTCACCATCGCGGGTGGGATGAGCCGAATCACCAGACTCCGGACCTTGAATCCGGGCACCTTGAGCCTTTCCTACCAAGCGGATGTCAGCACCTCGTACCGGATCGTCCCGGTGGGATCCATTGCGCACGATGGGCCTGCCGTTTTGAATCCGGATGCCGTGCCCTTGTTGTTTCCCAGCCGCTACTGCCAATCCGACCGACTGCGCCATCACGCGCAGGATCTGTTCGGCCACCTGAAACATCCCTATGAGATCGCCGCCGCCGCCAGCGATTGGATCTATGAAAACATCGCTTACGTCAGCGGGAGCTCCGGCGAGACCAGTTCGGCGATGGATACCTTCGAGAACCGCAGCGGCGTTTGCCGGGATTTCGCCCATCTCGGCATCGCGTTCTGCCGCGCCATGAATGTGCCCGCCCGCTACATCAGTTGCTATGCGTGCCAGCTGAACCCGCCGGATTTCCATGCCTGTTTTGAGGTCTTCGTCGATGGCTGGTGGTATGCCTTCGATGCCACGCACCTTGCTCCCCTCAACGGTCTCATCCGCATCGCCACCGGGCGGGACGCGGCGGACACGGCGGTCTGCACGATTTTCGGCAACCCCGAGCTCACACTCAGCTCTGTCTGGTGCATCTTCACCGACGCTTCGTTCATACCCATTACCCGCGATGACCTCGCCCGGCGCAACGAGGCCATCGTGCTTCTTTGAAAAATAGCGATCATGAAAATTTTCGAAGCCCCTCCCGACACATGGGAGCGCATCCACGTGCATCACGAAACGCGCTATTCGTATTCGCGCCCGTGAAATTCCTTCCCCACCGGCCTGGTCCTGCCCCCCGCTCCCGGCAAGACCAGCACCATTTTCGACGACCTGGCGCTGCTCATCCACCGCGCGGTCGCCTACAACCGGCGCAAGGAGACAGGCGTCCCATCCCCGGCCGAGACACTTCGTCTTGCCAGCGGATCCTGCCGCGATATGGCGGTCCTTATGATCGAGGTGAGCCGCTCGCTCGGATATCCCGCGCGTTTCGTCAGCGGCTACATGGAAAGCGACAGCTCAAAGGTCGGCCGCGGCTCCACCCACGCATGGGCCGAGATCTATCTGCCCGAGCACGGCTGGACCGGCTACGATCCGTCGATCGGCAAACCCGCGGGCTCCGGCCACATTGCCGTTGGTGTCAGCCACCATCCGCGCGGTGTCATGCCGGTGATCGGCGGCTTCCACGGCCCCGCCGGCGTGGGCCGATCCCTGCATGTGAACATCACCACCCGCCGCGTTGCATGGGAAAGGCATACCGTTCTTCCGGCGGATATCCCTTCTTAAGTATCGTCACATCGGTTCTGACGCCTCCTGCTGCAAGCAAGTTCCTTGCGGAAAAGAATTCTTGGCAAAGCGATCATTAGAAATACTGTGGGGTTGGTAGAAGTCCTTCTATCTTCCGCCCTGCCCGGGTCGACCCAACAGCTTAACCGCAAACCTTCCCCAGAAAGCAAACTCCCAGTTACCAGATATGAAATACATCTCGATCATCCCCCTCTTCGCTGCCGCAATTGCCTTCACCAGTTGCGTCACCCGATCCACCGTTCCTACTCCAGAGCAGTCCTTTGGGAAAGCCGATATCGATGGCGATGGGATGGTCTCACGGTCTGAGTATGACTCCCACATGATCGGCGAAATGTTTGTTCGCTTCGACAAGAACCAGGACTCGGTCATCACCCGGGAAGAGTTCCTCGAAAACGGCGGCACCGCCGAGGGTTTCCGCAGGATCAATGCCAGCGGTTCCGGGAAGATTACGCTGGCGGAAGCCAAGGCTAGCGCAGCGGTGCGCAAGAGCCTGAATGCGCCCTTTCAGGAAGCCGATGCAAATCGCGACGGTCAGGTGTCCTTGGCCGAGTTCCTCAGCTACAGAAAAAACGCATTGGACTACGTTCGGTGAGAAACGTCCAAGTGCGGAGAACGAGGTTTCCCGGCGCCACCCCTTGATCCCGAACTAAGCGCCGTTGCGTGCCGAACTCCCACGCGCGGAACCCTGCCGGACAGCAAGGGACATTAACGGATTTTAATTCCTCGATCCCTTATGGGAAAAGGGAAGTGGAGCGTAGCGGATTCGAACCGCTGACCCCTTGCATGCCATGCAAGTGCTCTACCAACTGAGCTAACGCCCCGTTACCGGGTGGCCGCCTGTGCGGCGGCGGGGCGAAGGTTTAGGTGAGGACGCGGATACGGCGCAAGCCGAAAAAGTCAGAAACTCGAAACTTTAGACTCTAAATTTCAAGGAAGAGGGATTCTTCCTTGAGGTTTAGAGTTTAAAATTTGAGGTTTAGATCTTCATCAGATCCTCTTCCTTCGCCACGGCGAGTTCGTCGATCCTCTTGGTGAATTTGTTGGTGAGATCCTGGATGGCTTTCTCGTGGGTCTTGAGGGTGTCCTCGGTGAGAATGTTGTCGGCCTTCATTTTCTTCGCCTCGTCGATACCGGCTTTGCGCGCTCCGCGAAGGCGAACCTTGGCCTCCTCGGCGAGGGTTTTGATGAGCTTCACCATGTCGCGGCGGCGCTCTTCGGAGAGTTCCGGGATGGGGACGCGGATCGAGCGGTCGGCGGCGGCGGGGTTGAGTCCGAGCTTGGATTCACGGATCGCTTTCTCGATCTCGCGGGTGGTGGATGGGTCGAAGGGCTGCACGTTGAGCATGCGCGGCTCGGGCGAGCTGATCACGGCGAGGCTCTTGAGCTTCTGCGTGGCTCCGTAGGCGTGGATGTAAACGTCGAGGTTGTCGATCAGGGCGGGGGAGGCTTTCCCGGTACGAACCCCGGAGAAATCCTGGACGAGATGGTCGATCCCGGCGGACATGTGGGCTTCGACTTCCTTGATGGCGGTGGATGGATCTTGCATGGTGCTGTAGGTTATGATTTTCACCGCAGAGACGCGGAGGGACGCAAAGGTATGCTTTTTTCTAAATTAGGATTTAGAGTTTAGTGCTTAAAATTTCACTCCCCGTGGACGAGGGTGCCGATGGGCTGGGAGCGGAGGGCGTGGGAGAGGTTGCCGTTGGGGCCTAGGTCGAAGATGATGATGGGGATGTCGTTGTCCATGCAGAGGCTGAAGGCGGTGGCATCCATCACGTTGAGGCGGTTTTCCAGGCAATGCTGGAAGGTGACGGTCTCGAAGCGCTTCGCGTCCGGGTTTTTCCTCGGATCCGAATCGTAAACGCCGTCCACCTGGGTGGCCTTCAGGATAACGTCGGCTCCCATTTCGCTGGCGCGCAGGGCGGCGGTGGTGTCGGTGGAGAAAAAGGGGCTGCCGGTGCCGGCGGCGAAGATGATCACGGTGCCCTTGTCGAGCTGGTGCTCCGCCTTGCGGCGGATGAAAGGCTCGGCCACGTTTTTCATCTCGATGGCGGACATCACCGTGCAGTTCACGCCGATATGGGAAAGCGCGCCCTCAAGAGCCAATGCGTTCATGACGGTGGCGAGCATTCCGACGTAATCAGCCGTCGCGCGATCCATTCCCCTCGCGGAGGCTTTGGCTCCGCGCCAGAAATTACCACCGCCGACCACGATCCCCAGCTGGAGGCCGCCATCGACCGCCTCCTTGATCTCCGCAGCGATGCGCTGGACGATTTCCGGTGAGATGTTGTCCGTCGAGCCGGGCTCGCGTAGGGCTTCTCCGCTTAGTTTCAGGACGGCCCGTTTGAAGGGGCGCGGGTCTTTTGAAGTGGTTGGCATCGGGCGACAGATTGAACAAGCCGGACGCAACCTCCAACTCCGAAGATGCGGGATGCGGATTTTTTTTGGGGACGACAGCTACGGCTGCTCTTCCAAGGTGAAATTCACCTGGAGATCCAGCAGGCTGGCGTTGTTCTCGCTGGTGCCGGTGATGGTGACGATCACGTTGAGCGGCTCGGTTTGGGGGCGGTGGTATTCCTCCAGGGTGCGGCGGAGGGCGACGAGTGAGAGCTTCAGGAGCTGGCGGCTGGTGAGATCCACTTCCAACGGGATGCTGAGCTTGCTTACATCGAGTTTCACGAGCACCCCCGCGTCGGTCAGTTCCGCTCCGATGTCCACGTTGCAAAGGACGAGCAGGTTCGCTTCCTCGACCTTGTAGTTCGGGTTGTTGGTGGGGAGCTTGTGGGGCGTGCGGATGGACTCGACGAGGATTTCCGGAAACGCGCCGGTGAGAGCCATGGGTCGCGCCATGACGGTAGCCTGAAGTGCTTCGCCGGTGTCTGCGATCATGCCGTCCACATCGGTACCGTGCAGGCTGATCGGTTCGTGGATGGATATGACCGAGATCGTGCTGGCGAAGATCCGGGTGCACAGGAAAAGGGCGATGAGGATGGTTTTCACGTGGTGAGATTGTTAGAAATTGTTGGCCTTTGCGAGGCGAAACTTGTGTGGGGCGGGTGTTGTTCCCGCTTCTCGGACATAGGATCTTTCCAGCCAGCGGAGAGCGAGGGCGCACTCCGCGACACGCGGGGGCGCGTGTGCTCCCCGCACAAAAAAAAGCCGCCCGGCGTTTCCACCGGGCGGCTGGTTGATGTTTTTCGGCTACGAACCTGGTTACGCGGCGGCGGCAGCCTTCTTTTCGAGGGCTTGCTTCGACTGCGCAACGATGGCGGAGAAGGCGGCGGCGTCGGTGATCGCGAGATCCGAGAGGATCTTGCGGTCGGCCTCGATGCCGGCGGCCTTCAGGCCTTCGATGAAGCGGGAGTAGGTGATTCCCTCGGCGCGGACGGCGGCGTTGATACGCTGTGTCCAGAGACGGCGGAATTGGCCTTTGCGGCGCTTACGGTCGCGGTATTCGTATTGTTGCGCTTTGCGGACGGCGTCCTTGGCGTAACGGAAGAGCTTCGAGCGGAAACCGCGGAAGCCCTTGGCCCGCAGGATCGTGCGCTTGCGGCGCGCACGGCTGGCGGGAGAATTTGTCGTTCTTGGCATTGTGTTCTGTGGTTATGAGCAGGTCGTTTGTTGTCATTCATCCCGCGGTCTCACCTGTTCGTGTCTCCGGATTTCCCGGATCAGGCCGTGTGGATGCCGTCCGTTACGCGGACGGGGTCGTGGCTGTCGTTTTCGTCTTCTGTTTCAATGGAAGGGAAGGTTCTCCTTGACTCTACTGATGTCAGCTTTCGACACGAGTCCGGCCTTGCCGAGAGCGCGTTTGCGCTTGCGGCTCTTGCACTGAAGCAAGTGGCGTTTTCCCTGATGTCTGCGCAGGATCTTCCCGGTGCCAGTGACTTTGAAGCGCTTGGCGACGGCTTTCCGTGTTTTTGCTTTTCCTCCAACTCTTGGCATGGGGCGCGAAACCTACGGAACCAAGAGAACTTGGCAAGACAAAAGTGGGCTAAAAAAATCGTCCGACCGGGCGGCTGGAATCAAGGCGCAATTCCCAAGGGCGAGTTGCGTCAGCCGATGAAAACGGATCGCTTGTGAAAAATTTCACAAATTCCCGATTCCGGCTTTCCCAATCATCCGAACCGCGCTCATATTCCGCCCGCCTCTTATGATCTCCTACACGAAACAGCCCCATGAACGCGAATACCGGCTCATTTTCAAGAACGTTGACCGCGTGGGTTGGGATCCATCCATCGAGACCTACGTAAAGGATGGCGGATACGAGGATCTGAAAAAGGCCATCGCCATGGCACCCAAGGACATCACCGAGGAGGTGAAAAAGTCCGGGCTGCGGGGCAGGGGAGGCGCGGGTTTCCCGACCGGCATGAAATGGACGTTCATCCCGCCGAACAACACCAAGCCGGTTTACTTGATCTGCAACGGCGACGAATCCGAGCCCGGCACCTTTAAGGATCGTTACATCCTCCACCAGGATCCCCACCAGCTTATCGAGGGTATGGTGATCTCCTGTTTCGCCGTCGGCGCACACACCGCCTATATCTACCTTCGTGAGGAGTTTCCCGAGGCGGCGCTCATCGTCGAGAAGGCGATCGAAGAGGCGCGCGCGAAAAATTTCGTCGGGAAAAACGTAATGGGTTCCGGCTTCGATCTGGAAATCTACGTCCACCGCGGTGCAGGAGCCTATATTTGCGGTGAGGAGACGGGCCTCATCGAATCGCTGGAAGGAAAACGCCCGTATCCGCGCATCAAGCCGCCCTACTTCCCCGCCGCGCTCGGCCTCTACATGTGCCCGACGATCGTGAACAACGTCGAGTCGCTCTGCCACGTGAAACACATCATCCGCATGGGCGGCGAGGATTACGCCAAGCTCGGCGTGGCCCGCAACACCGGCACCCGCATCCTCTGCGTTTCCGGCGATGTGAAAAAACCCGGCTACTTCGAGGTCGAGGTCGGCAAGGTCACGATGCGCGAACTGCTATACGATATGTGCGGCGGCCCGAAGGACGGCCGGGAAATCAAGGCCGTGATCCCCGGTGGATCGTCCTCGAAAATCCTCAAGGCAGACGAGGTTTTCAAACTCAAGAACCCCGATGGCACCGAGCGCGAACTCTCTTTTTGGGATATTCCCATGGACTTCGACTCCCTCGCCGCCTGCGGCTCCATGGCCGGCTCCGGCGGCGTCATTGTCCTCGACGACACCCGGAAAATGTCCTGGGTGCTCAATAATCTCAACGCCTTCTACGCCCACGAATCCTGCGGCCAATGCACGCCGTGCCGCGAGGGCTCCACCTGGATGAAAAAGATTTCCGACCGCCTCGTCGCCGGGAACGCGACACCCAAAGACATCGAGACCTTGGAAAGCGTGGCTTATCAGATCGACGGCCGCACCATCTGTGCGTTCGGCGAGGCTTCCTCATGGCCGGTGGAGGCGATCATCGCGAAATTCCGCGACGAACTCCTAGCCGATACCAAGCCCGCCATTTCACCGGAGGAGCAAAATCCGGAAGCCGCCGCTCAGAGGCGTTTCCTTGCGGCTACTGTTTGAGGGCGTCCGGCATCAGGTCGCCGCTCAGCAGAGATGGATTTTCTCGAAAAAGCGTTTGCTTCCGATGAGTGGTTGGTGCAGCGTTTGGCGCAAACCTGACAAAACAAGGTAATATACTAAGGATTATGCTTCCCGAAAGTTCACCGTTCTCACCCGACCAGCGCAAGGCGTTGGATTCGTTGCTTGCCGGATTCGACGCGTTGCAGCGCGGCTGGTTGAGTGGATTTCTTGCCGCCGGTGCCTCCGCGCCGGTCGCCGCTGTGCCCGTTTCCGCCGGGAAACTGACCGTTCTTTATGGCACCGAGAGCGGAAACTCCGAGCAACTGGCGGATCGCGCGGTGAAGGAAGCGAAGAAGCGCGGCTTCAAGGCGGTAATGAAAAACATGTCCGACATCGCGCCCGCCGATCTCGCGAAAACCGAGAACCTGCTTGTGATCGTTTCGACATGGGGTGACGGCGAGGCACCCGAAACGGCGGTGGCTTTCCACAAGGCTTTCATGGAGCAGGACGTGAAGCTCGATGGCGTGAAATTCTCCGTCTGCGCCCTCGGCGACACCTCCTACGAGAAATTCTGCGAAATCGGGAAGCAGTTCGATGCCCGTTTGGAAAAGCTGGGCGCGACCCGTGTGGCTCCTCGCGCCGATTGTGATGTGGATTACGAGGACGCTTACGTCAGCTGGTTCGCCTCTGCGATGACCTCGCTTTCGCCGACTTCGAACGTGATTGCGGCTCCTGTCGCGGCGGTCGCCGTTTCGGAAGAGTTCGGGAAGAAGAACCCGTTTGCCTCCGAGGTCTATGAGAACGTCCTTCTCAACGGCGAGGGCTCCGCGAAGGAGACGATCCATGTGGAGCTCTCGCTCGCGGGCAGCGGCATGGCCTATGAGCCGGGCGATGCGCTCGCCGTACAGCCGACGAATTGCCCGCAGATGGTCAAGGACGTGCTCAACGCCGCGAAGCTGAAAGGCACCGAGGAGATCGAGGTGAAGGGTGCCGGAAAGAAACTATTGGCCGACGCGCTCCGCGAGGATTTCGACATCACGGCGCTTTCAAAAGCGGTCCTGAAGAAGCTCGCCGAGGCCACAGGGTCGGCGACGCTCGGCGAACTTCTCGCCGAAGACGCGAATGACAAGCTCCGCGCCTATATCGAAGGCCGCGAGATCATCGACGCGCTGATCGACTTCGCCCCAAGCGGTCTTTCCGCCGAAGCGCTGGCCGGGATTTTCCGGAAACTGCCGGTGAGGCTGTATTCGATCGCATCCAGCCTGCTCGCGCATCCGGACGAGGTGCACCTGACGGTGGCGGCGGTGAGATACGAGACTCATGGTAGATCACGGAAGGGCGTTTGCTCGACCTTCCTCACCGATGTCGCGAAGCCGGGCGCGAACGTTTCGATCTTCGTACAGCCGAACAAGAATTTCCGCCTACCTGCCGATGGTAGCACGCCCATCATCATGGTCGGGCCAGGCACGGGGGTCGCGCCGTTCCGCGCTTTCGTCGAGCACCGCGCGGCGCTCGGATCCGCCGGGAAAAACTGGCTCTTCTTCGGCGATCAGCGCTACACCTACGATTTCCTCTACCAGCTCGAGTGGCAGGATTTCCTGAAAAACGGCCAGCTCACCAAGCTCGACCTGGCGTTCTCACGCGACCAGCCGGAGAAGGTCTACGTCCAGGACAAGATGGTCGAGAAAGGCGCGGAACTTTACTCCTGGCTTGAGGAAGGCGCGCACTTCTACGTCTGCGGCGACGCGAACCGCATGGCCGCCGACGTCCACGAGGCGCTCATTTCCATCGTGGAGAACTTCGGGGCGAAGAGCCGCGAGGAGGCCGAGGCCTACGTCGAAAACCTCAAGAAATCGAAACGCTACCAGCGCGACGTTTACTAAATTTCAATTCCCTAATTCCAAATCTCTTTTCCAATGTCCGAACAAAAATTAGCGGCCAACGAATACATCAAGACCCGCAGCAACTACCTGCGCGGCACCATCAAGGAAGGCTTGGCCGACCTCTCGACGGGAGCCATGAGCGAGGATGACCAGCAGTTGCTGAAATTCCACGGCACCTACCAGCAGGACGACCGCGACCTGCGCCCGAACCGCCGCAAACACAAGCTCGACAAAGCATACTCATTCATGATCCGCATCCGCGTGCCCGGCGGTGTCGCCACGCCGGAGCAGTGGCTGGAAACGGATCGTCTCGCCACGCAGTTCGCGAACGGCACGATCAAGCTGACCACGCGTCAGGCGTTCCAGTTCCACGGCATCATCAAGACGAACCTCAAGCGCACGATCGCGGAGATCAACCAAGCGGCGATGGATACGATCGCGGCTTGCGGCGATGTGAACCGCAACGTGATGTGCAACCCGAACCCGTACCTCTCGGAAGTCCACGCCGAGGTTCTGAAAGTTTCCCAACAGATCTCCGACCACCTCACGCCTGCAACCCGCGCCTACCACGAGATCTGGCTGGACGGCGAGAAAGTGGAATCGACCGAGGAGGATTTCGAGCCGATCTACGGCAAGACCTACCTGCCGCGGAAATTCAAGATCACCGTCGCGGTGCCGCCATCGAACGACGTGGACATTTTCGCGAACTGCCTGTCGTTCATCGCAATTGTTGAGGGCGGGAAGCTGGTTGGTTTCAACGTCGCGGTCGGCGGCGGCATGGGCATGACCCACGGCGACGAGAAAACCTATCCGCGCCTCGCGGATGTGATCGGTTTTTGCACGGTCGATCAGGTCACGGATGTGGCGGAGAAAGTCGTGATGGTGCAGCGCGATTTCGGTTGCCGCACCGAGCGCAAGCACGCGCGGATGAAATACACGGTCGATGACCACGGCCCGGAATGGATTTTGGCGAAGCTCAACGAATACCTCGGTTACGATCTCGAGCCGGTGCGCGACTACGTTTTCGAGGATAACGGCGACCGCTACGGCTGGGTCGAGGGCGTGAACGGAAAATTCAACCTCACCCTTTTCATCCAGGGCGGACGCGTGCTCGACACGCCGAGCTACCCGATGCGCACGGGTCTCCGCGAGATCGCGAAAATCCACGATGGCGACTTCCGCCTCACCGCGAACCAGAACCTGATGATCGCGAACGTTTCCCCCGAGAAACGCCCGGAAATCGAGAAGCTTCTTGAAGAATACGGCATCAAGGACAGCCATTTGAAAAGCGGCCTGCGTCTCAACTCGCTCGCCTGCGTAGCGCTGCCGACCTGCGCCCTCTCTCTCGCCGAGGCGGAAAGGTATCTGCCCGACCTGCTCACCGAGCTGGATGAAGTGATCGAGGAATCCGGCCTTCGCCACGATGCGATCACGATCCGCATGACGGGTTGCCCGAACGGCTGCGCGCGGCCATACATTTCCGAGATCGGTTTCGTCGGCCGCTCGCCGGGTTGCTATAATGTCTACCTTGGCGGCGGCTTCGCCGGGCAGAGGTTGTCCAAAATGTATCGCGAGAATTTCCCGGGAACGGAGATCAAGGATCTGCTTGCGCCCATCATCCGCCGCTACGCGAAGGAGCGGAACGAGGGCGAGCGCTTCGGCGATTTCTGCATTCGCGCCGGATACGTCGCCGCCACCGAGCAGGGCAAGGATTTCCACAAGAACGTCCTCGCGGAGGCGCACGCCTAAGACCGCCATCATGCAAGCCCTCAAGTTCCATGCCGAGCCGGATTTCGATCCGGCGAGCCTCTCTGCCGAGATCGCGCCGATGCGCGCCGGGGAGCGGATCAAGCTGCTGCATAAGCGGCTCGGTGATCATCTGGTGGCCACCACCAGTTTCGGCCTGCAGTCTGCGGTGATGCTGCATCTGATCCACGAGAACGCCCCGGAAATCCCGGTCGTTTTCATCGATACTGGCCACCTTTTTCCGGAAACGTATCAATATGCAGAGCAGCTCTGCGCCATGTTGCCGAAACTAGATCTCCGAGTTTATCAGCCGACTATTTCCGCCGCGCGGATGCAGGCACTTTGGGGGAATCTTTGGGAAAACGGCAAGGAGGGAGCCGAGCGATATGGCGTCCTCACGAAAGTCGAGCCGATGAACCGCGCGTTGCGCGAGCTCGGTGCCGATGTATGGCTCAGCGGCTTGCGCCGCTCGCAGTCGGAGACCCGCAGCGACCGCCCGTTCGTCGAGCAGCAGAAGAAGACCCTCAAGGCCTACCCGATCCTCGATTGGGCGGATGCCCAGGTGGACATCTACCTTCACCAGCACAACCTTCCGCGCCACCCGCTTTCCGAGAAAGGTTATCTCACGATGGGCGACTGGCACAGCACACGCCCCTCCGAGGATGGCACCGCGGCCGGTACCCGCTTCAACGGCGAGAAATTCGAGTGCGGACTCCACCTCGATTCCGCAACTTCCGACTTCCAGATCTAGGAATCCGGCGTTTAATCGTCGCAAGCCACCAACAAAAGCACCCTCATGAACATCGCAGAAAACATGGTAGCCACGATCGGCAATACCCCTCTCATCCGCCTGAACCACATCACGAAAGGCCTCGAGGCTGAGATCTGCGTGAAAGCCGAGTTTTTCAACCCGCTCTTCAGCGTGAAAGACCGGATCGGCAAGGCGATGATCGAGGCCGGCGAGCGCGACGGACTCCTCAAGCCCGGCGGGCTCATCATTGAGCCGACCTCCGGCAACACCGGCATCGCGCTGGCTTTCGTAGCGCGCGCGAAAGGCTACCGCTGCATCCTCACCATGCCGGAGAGTATGTCGATCGAGCGCCGGGTCTTGCTCCGTCTGCTTGGTGCGGAAATCGTTCTCACCCCGCGCGCAAGAGGCATGGGCGGTGCCATCGCGATGGCGAAAAAGCTTCTCGCGGAAACACCCGGCGCGTTCGGCCCCGGACAGTTCGACAATCCCGCCAACCCGCAGGCGCACCGCGATACGACGGCCGAGGAAATCTGGCGCGACACGGACGGCCAGATCGACGCCTTCGTTGCCGGTGTCGGCACGGGTGGCACGATCACGGGGGTTTCCGAAGTCATCAAATCCCGCCGTGAGATCAAGACCTTCGCCGTTGAGCCTGCCAATAGCCCGGTCATTTCCGGCGGACAGCCGGGGCCGCACATGATCCAAGGCATCGGCGCGGGTTTCATCCCCGGTAACCTCAACGTGGGCATCATTGATGAGACGATCCTCGTCACCAACGAGGACGCCTTCGCCACCGCTCAGGCGCTCGCGCAGCAGGAAGGTTTGCCCGCCGGGATTTCCACCGGAGCCAACGTCTGGGCCGCGATGCAGGTCGCGAAACGTCCCGAATTCAAGGGCAAGCGCATCGTCACCGTCGGCTGCTCCTCCAGCGAACGCTATCTCTCCACCCCCCTCGCCGACAAGCTCCGCGAGGAATGTGCCGCGCTGCCGGTGCAGGAAATCTAGTCGGTCATCGACAAAACCCACGCCATACGCAATGATGGCCGGGCAAGCATGAAACTCACTGTTGTAATGGCTTCGGTCAGCCTGGCATCCTTCCTGTCTGCCGCTCCGAAGTTTGGCGTTGTCCGGGTCACTGATATTTACCGTGGTCTGCCTTCGACCGCAGCGATGCAGGCTGACATACAGTCCCAGCGGGATAACATCATCAAGGATGTGAGGGCGGAGCGCTTGCGCGCAATCCTGACTGAAATGGAGGCCTTGGAAAGCCAACTTCGTGCTAACAAGGATGATCTGGAATCGGAACTGGGTAAAAAGCTGGTCAGGAGCTATGAGATCAAGAGGCAGGAAACGGAAACCTTAAGGCTGGAGTTTGAGGGGTTTCGCGCGGAGGAGGAAATGCGCAACAACAAGGAGTTGGTTGCTGCGACACGCAACTCCCTGAACCGGATTTCCGCGGCCGCACAGCAGATCGCAAAGGAGCGCAACCTTGACGGTGTGATGGATACTTCGGGAGATACGAATACCGGTTTACCATTCGTTCTTTTCGCCGGAGGAGCAGAAGATATGACAGAGGCTGTGATCGGGCTGCTTGGCGAGAAGCCGGCGGAGAATCCTCCTGTAGGAACGGAACCGGTTCCCGCCCCAGCCCCCAAAAAACCGGAATAATCGCCCATGACACTGCAGGATATTCTGAACAGCCCGTTTACATGGGGGCTTGCCCTAGGGCTCCTTGTGGCGGGGTTCACGCTGAAGAACGCCATCGCCACCAAGCTTCGGCTCAAGCGCGAGATCCGCCGTATCGAGGGTGAGATGCGCGACATGCAATCGCACCTCAACACGCAGATGAAGATCACCGCGACCGGCAACGAAGCGCTGACCAAGCAGATCGACGAGTTCAGGACACACAACGAGAATCTCCGGGTGAATCTGGCGGCTTTGCAGAACAAGCCGGACAAGGCGGAGCAGCGCCAGTTCCGGATTCAGGAGATGGCGATCAGCGCGATGCGCGAACAGGCACCGGGATTTGCGGGAGCATGGGAAAAGGCCGTGCGACAGGCGGAGGCGGAGATGGATTCCGCCGAGAGCGGTTTCACGAAATTGATGCGCAAAGTGGTTCCCGGCCTCGGCCATTCGGCTGCCAGGCAGCCCGCTTCCGAGGCGCACTCCATCGAGAGTCCGAGTGAGCCCGTGTGATCTAATTTTTTTCCAAGTACGGTTGAAAGATCCCTCTTCCGAGCTTTCGTATCCAATGGCCTCGGCACCCTTTGTGGGCGGCCACCGCTCAGCGTCGGAGGGATACCAAAGACTCGGAGCGATGGCGGCCCGAATTTCCCCCCCGTCGCGGAATCCGGATTCGCGGCGGGGTTTTTCTTTTCGCCTGAACGGCAAAAGCGGCTAACATTTCCCCACGAACATCATGCTTAGCAAAAAGGAACTATTGGACTTGCAGTTCATCGACGCCCGCGCACGGCTGATCGATCTGGCCGCGTTTTTGGATCGGCTGGAGAGGCATGAGGGCGGTGACGACGCCCGCATCCGGTATTTCAAGGAGGCATTGCCCATCCTTCTGGAAAATCGCCCCGATCGCGCGAAAGCAGTGCTTGAGAAGTTCTCCGACCACACCGCCGAGCTATCTGAAACAGCCCCTTTCCAAGGAGCCTCCGGAGCACCCGTTTCCTGACCGCCATGAGCTATATCGAACCCCACGCCCACATGGTCAGCCGCACGACTGACGACTACGAGAGACTTGCCATCGCGGGCTGCGAGGCACTGTGCGAACCCGCGTTCTGGGCGGGCTTCGACCGATCCTCCGCTGACGGCTTCTACGACTACTTCCGACAGCTCACGGAATACGAACCGAAGCGCGCGGCGCGATATGGCATCAAGCATTTCTGCTGGCTCTGCATCAATCCGAAGGAGGCGGATGATCCCGGCTTCGCGCGTGAGGTGATGGCGCTGATCCCGGAATTCATCGGTCGGGAGAACGTGCTCGGCATCGGCGAGATCGGGCTCAACAAGAACACCCACAGCGAGCTGAAAATTTTCGAGGAACACGTGCAGATCGCCCTCGATTACGACCTGCCCATCCTCATCCACACCCCCCACCTCGAGGACAAGCTCAAGGGCACCAAGCTGATCCTCGATTCGCTGGCCTCTTTCTCGAAGCTCGACCGCTCCAAGGTGATCATCGACCACGTCGAGGAACACACCGTAGCCCATGTGCTCGATGCGGGCTACTGGGCGGGCATGACGCTCTATCCGGAAAGCAAATGCACGCCGAACCGGGCGATCGATATCCTCGAGGTCTATGGCAGCGAGAATATCTGGATGAACTCCGCCTGCGACTGGGGTGTCTCAGATCCCATGGCCGTGCCGAAATGCGCGCTGGAAATGAAGCGCCGGAAGCACACGCCGGAGATGATCCGCAAAGTCACATACGACAATCCCGCCAAGTTCCTCAGCCAGTCGCCGCGATTCAGGCTCTGATCCTAGGATGGACGGTTGTCTAGTGCGGGGAAGGCACTGCACCGCCCTTGCTGCGGATCCTGAGGTTGAGCATCTCAACGCCCAGCGAGAACACCATCGCGAAGTAGATGTAGCCTTTGGGGATCTCGAAGTGGAAGCCTTCCGCGATAAGGGCGGTTCCGATCAGTATCAGGAACGAAAGGGCGAGCATTTTCACGGAAGGGTGCTTCGAGACGAAGTCCCCGATGGCGCTTGCGGACAGCATCATCACGCCGATGGAAATGATCACGGCGAGCATCATCACCGAGAGATGATCGGCCATGCCTGCGGCGGTGATGACTGAGTCGAGTGAGAAGACGATATCGATCACGGCGATTTGAGCCATGATCGCCCCGAAGGTCGCTGCCTTTACGCTATGTCCGGCCTCCTCATGGCCTTCGAGCTTGTGGTGGATTTCCTTGGTGGCTTTCCAGATCAGGAAGAATCCGCCCGCGAGCAGGATCAGCCCCTTGCCGCTGATGCCGAGCTGTCCGGCGTGCTCGGCGGCGTAGGGAATTGTGTTCCACAGCAGGGGATGAACCGGAATGGAGAAAATCTCGGAGGTGAGCCCCATCATCCAGGAGATGGTGGCCAATAGGCAGAGGCGCATGACCATGGCGAGGGAAAGGCCGATGAGTCGCCCGCGTTTCCGCTGCTCGTGAGGGAGCCGATCCACGAGTATCGAGATGAAGACGATGTTATCGATGCCGAGGACGATCTCAAGCAAGGTTAGTGTGAGAAGAGCCGCCCAGGCGCCTGGCTGGGAGAACCAGGAGAAATCGAAAATGAGAGAGGGGGCTTAGGTGTCAGAGGTGGGAGTCTGCTTTAGCAACTGCTCCATCGCCTTGACGCGAGCGATTAGTTTGGGCAATCGGCGGACATGGGCTTGGAGCTTGTTTTCCTCGCGGAAAGGGAGAGCCGGTTTGCCGGCGTAGATCATGCCGCCCTCAAGGCTGGTGGTCGCCCCGCAGCGTCCGCTGAGGATGGCCTTGTCGCCGATGAAGACGTGACCCGCCACGCCGGATTGTGCGGCGATGGTTACGTAATCCCCGATCCGGCAACTGCCCGCCAGACCCGACTGTGAAACGATCAGGCAATGCTTGCCGATGATCACGTTGTGCGCGATCTGGCAGAGGTTGTCGATTTTCGTGCCCTCACCGATGATGGTTTTGCCGAAACGGGCTCGGTCGACGGTTGTGTTCGCGCCGATCTCCACGTCGTCGTGAATCTCGACGATGCCGACCTGTTCGATCTTCACGTGGCGCTCTCCGGAAAACTCGTATCCATATCCGTCGGAGCCGATAACGACACCCGGCTGAATCGCCACCCTGTCACCGAGTATGCAGCGCTCGCGGACGCTTACGTTCGCGCCGATGTGGCAGTCCTCACCGATCCGCGCCTCCTCCTGGATCACGGCGTTCGGGCCGATCACCGTGCCGTCGCCGACGACAGCCCCGGCCATCACGACAGCGCCGGGGTGGACGCAGACTTTCAACGGATCAAGGACGGCTGCGGGATCGACAAAAGCGGACTTGTGGATACCCGGCTTGAAGTGCGCCGAAGCCACGAAGTGACGCACCACGGCCGAGAAGGCCAGCGAAGGGTTGGCAACCGCTACCAGTGCCGAGGGATGGTTTCCGAAATCATGGCCTACGGGAACGATCACCGCCCCCGCCTTGGTGGCGAGGAATTGCGGCAAGTATTTCTCATTTCCGAGAAAACTGATTTCCTCCGGACCAGCCGCATCCAGTGCGGCCATTCCTGAAAAAAGAGAACCCGCCTCACCGCAGATGATCTTGCCATCAATGCGGTCGGCGAGTTCCGAAAGACTCAGGCTGATTGCCAAAGTGAGCGGTTGCTTGATTTACTCCTCAACGGGAGCGGGTGCTGGGGCAGGAGTTTCTTCGACAGGAGCTTCCTCCTCAGCGGGGGCGGATTCTGCGGGTGCGTCCTTGTTGAGATCCTTCAGGAGGCCGGCGGTGATGTCGGTGGCATCCTTGGTGTAGAGGAGGAAAGGAACCTGCGAGGTGCTGAGGCCGGACTTGTCGAAGACGTAGTCGTAGTTGTCAGTCTTCGCCTGCTCCTCGACGAGCTTGCGGATTTCCTCAAGGATGCCCTTCATGCGCTGCACCATCTTCTCATTCAGAGCCTGGTTGCGGCGCTGGAGGAACTCGCGGCGCTCGCGGTCAAGGGCGATGCCCTCCTGCTGCTGCATCTGCCAGTCCTTGAACAGCGCCTGCTTCTTGGAGTCGTTGATCGATGGATCCTCGATCTGCTTCTTGAGGTTGCCGAGGTTCGTTTCCAGTTCGCGGATGCGGGCGAGGCGCTCGTTGTTGTCCTTCTGGATGCGGGCGCGCTCGCCATTGATCTGCTTCTGAGCCTCGTTGGTACGGTAGAATTGCTTGAAAAGCTCCTGCATGTCCACGGTGGCGATCTTGAGCTTGTCTTCCTGGGCGGCGGCCATGGAAACGAGCGAGGCGGCGAAGGCCACGCAGAGAAAACGTCGGATAAGAGTCATAGTTTGTTTGGGGTTGCGAATGGTTGCGGCTGCAAGCTTGGTGGCAAAATCTGAGGCCGTCAACGCACAACCTCGGCGCTTTTTTCCGGCATCGCCAGCACTTCACGGTTGATTGCGCGATGACGGCTTGCCAAGCAGGTGAGGGTGGATACCGTCGGTCTCCTAAGGGAAAATGACGCCGTTTTTGCGGAAAATTCTGGGGATGAATTGGGTGCTTGTGTTCGTGATGTACGCGCTGCTCATCTTCGGGGTATTTATGATCGAGAGCGCCGCGAGACATTTGCCGGTTTCCCCCGAAAAGCTCGCTGAGTTCGGTTCCGCCGGCGGATATTTCGCGTGGATGCAGAAGAATTGGATCGTGGTGGGTAGCGTGGCCTATTTCGCGGCGGCACTCATCGATTATCGTTGGATCCGCTGGCTTGGGGTGCCGCTATACGCCGTCAGCCTGGGTTTGATGGTGATGGCGATGCAGGCCGATGACGAGGTGCACCGTCTCGTGATCGGGGGGCTCAGTTTCCAACCCGCGCAACTCGGCGTGACTTCCGGGATCGTGATGATCGCATGGCTCATGCAGGATATGCCAAAGCTCCATCCCTTGCTGGGGAATCCCTTCGTTCGGATCGGGATGATCGGCACGGTATCCATCGTGCCTTTCCTGCTGGTAATGAAAATGGGGGACATGGGATCCGCCCTGGTGTGGATTCCGGTTGTCGTGGTTGCGCTGCTTGTAGCGGGCATCCCGTTCCGTTTCCTGAGCTTCATTGCCTTCGTCTCGGCGGGTGTCCTGCCCATTCTTTATTTTGTAATCTTGCCGCTCGTTTCGGAACGCGGCCCTGACCGGATCGATCTCTGGCTGCGGATGATGAATGGTGAGGAAGTCGATATCAAAGGGGACGGCTATGCGCCTCACAACGTCTCAATGGCGGTCGGTAAGGCCGGCTGGAGTGGCGCGGGTTGGAAGGCATCAGCGGAGAGGGGATCCCTGCATGACAAGAAATTCATCCCCCACCTCACTGCGCACAACGACTTCATTGTGGCGGTTATTGCTGAGGAACTGGGGTTCCGAGGGATGCTGCTGCTGCTGGGGGCGTTCGCCCTGCTCATGATCCAGGGACTGTTCATCGGCTTCTACAGCCGTGACGTGGCGGGACGGCTCATCGTTTGCATGGTTGTGGCGCTGTTTTTCGCACACACTTATGAAAACATCGGGATGTGCGTGCTGTTGATGCCGATCACCGGCATTCCCCTTCCGTTGGTGAGCTACTCCGGCACATTTGTGGTAATCTGCATGTTCCTGCTCGGGCTTGTGCAGAGCGTTTGGGTACACAGGCAGAGGAGCCGATCGGAGATTTCGCGGTTTTCGGGCTGGATGCCGGATTAGTCGGGCTCGTCCGGAGCGTGTGGCGTGTATCCGCCATGAAAATTGACCTGCCGCGCTTTTCCACGGATCCTTTTGCGCCTGCGCACAAAGGACACATGAGTCATTTCCTGCGAAAACAAGGAAGGCTGGCAGACAGGAAAATTTTCACGAACTAGGGGGAAAGCTTCTCGAACGCTTCCCCGAGCGGGGAGTTTTGGGCGAGAAGGGCGAAATCATCGTACTCGACCTTTTCCGCCGGAGGCCAAAATGCCCGTGCGGTCAGATTCCCGGTGATCCACTCCATACAGGCTTTCGCGGATTCCAGATCCTCTACGGAAAACTCGTCCCAAATGGAGAACTTCACGTTTTCCTCGGTCTGGCCGAGGTGGATGTAGGCGGGGATCGGCGTTTCTTGTGAGCCGAGGCTGCGTGCGAGGGCGTAGAGCGGGAGTTGGAGGTTTTTCCAAAAAAATGAAGCGGAATTGCCCTTGCTGTCGGTCGTATCCAGGAAGGCGGGGCAGCCTTCGGGTAGATGGATCGGCAACTTGGTTTTCGCGGTGATCTTTTGGCGGTGCGATAAATCGACTTTCTCCGCCTTGCCGGTCTTGTAGTCGATCACGCGGATTTGCCCGGTCTCGCGGTGGCGGTCGATGCGGTCGATCTTGCCGACTATGTTGAACGCGCCGGACGGGATTGCGAACTTGCTCTCGATCTCGATGATTTCCCAGCCCTCCGCCGCTGTCTCCGCCTGCACGGCGGCGAACCATTCAAGGCGCTGGTGGATGGCGTGGGTCTGGATGCGGATCGCCAGCGGAGGGTTTTTCCCGAACTCCCGAAGCATCACCTCATCGAGCGTGGAGGATAGTGAGGCCGTGATTTTCTCCGGATCTGTGAGGCGGCGTTTCTCCGGATCGTTTCCCCAAATCTCGACGACGAGGTGGGTGATCGACCCGAAATCCCGCGCGTTCATTTCCCGGCGGTCCGGCTCCGGCGCTCCCATTTTGCAGAGCTGCTTGAGATAGAAGCGGAACGGGCAGGCGAGGTAATCGCGGAGGGCGGTGACGCTGATCCGCTCCGGCAGATCGATGGCGGGCGGCTGCCATTTCCAATCGCGCGTCCAGATGAGATCCGCCTCCGGCGGTTCGATCTCTCGGAACAGGTTCTCGACGGTGGGGATGAGTTCCGCGCGCGGCACGCGGAGCAGCATGCGGGAGGGGAGGAGGGTTTCGCCGCCCGCGCCGTTCTTTCCGCAGATCAGGTGCGCGGAGCCGTGTTCGCGGCGCATCATGAGCATGGCGTGGAGGAGGTACGCGTCGCGTGCGTGGCGGTCGGTCTCGGCGGTCAGCCTGAGGGCGCGGCGGATGTTTTCCGAAAGCCAGGGATCTCCGCCGGGTCGCGCGGGGACGAAGGTCTCGTTCATGCCGCAGATGACCAGGTGCGCGCCCGGCTCGAAAAGCAGCTCCAGCCAGCCCTGGACATCGATCACGCGGTCGGCGGATGGCTCGGCCGTGGGGGAGGGAAGCCATGAGAGCAAAGTCTGGAGCCAGAAGCCGTGGCTGCGGTCGGTCTGCGGGAAAAGCGGCGCGGCCTCGGTGAGGAAATCGCCGATGCGGGAGGCGAGCGGGCTTTCCGATTTCGGGTCGAGTGCGTGCAGGTGGGAGCTGATCGCTTCGGGGAAATGTTCCGAGAGGAAGGAACGCCGCAGTCCGAGCAAGGCGGAGACGGAGGCGCGCAGGGCATCGTCGGTTTCGGGGAGGTTTATGATCGCCTCGGGTTCGATGGCGGCGTGGTTGTCGCGGATCTTGTTGAGGGCGGTGAGTTTACGGGCGCGGTCTCCGGAAATGAGGTGGGCGGACTCGGGCAGCGAGAGCAGCGCGGCGAGTTGGCGGGAAGTTGGTTTCGCGAGCCAATCTTTCCATGCGGTGAGCCAGCGGACGAGGGGCGGCATCGGCTGCGAGGAGGCGGGATGAAAGGCGGGCCAGCCGTTTTCCGAAAAGGCGCGGGCGACCACCGCCCCGCTGCGCTCGTCCGGGCAGCCGAGCGCGATCTCCGAGGATGACGCTCCGGTTTTCGAAACGGCGGTGAGCGCGAGGGCGGCCTGTCCCGCCGGATCAGCTGCGATCTGCGTGATCACGTGCGACGGCAGCCCGCGGCTCGCCCATGTTTCCAGGGGTAGTCCCAGCGGCGAGAAAAGCTCCGCCTCCGTCTCCGGCGCAGCTATGTATGAGACAACCTTTCCATCGAACTCCATGAGCGCCTCCTCCAGGCACTTCGGCATCTCGGTGATCCCCGCAAGGATGATGTTCCGGGTGCCGGCAGGCAGCGCAAAACCCTCCCGCATCGCCGTGGTGCGGGAGGTGTAGCCCCATGCGGAAAGCTGCCGCTCGGCGAGGGTTTCCAGCCGCGCGAGGTTTTCCCAGCGACCCGCCTCCGGTGTGGAGGCGAGGAACTTCGAGGCGGAGAAAAGGTTGTGCCGGTGCTCCTGCAAGGCCGCGCGCAGGGCGGTGATCTCCGCCGCGAGCGATACCGCCCAATCGGGATTCCCATCACCGGCCTGAGGCGGCACGGGGAAAAGCTCGGCGTAGTTCCCCCAGCCCTCGGGCGGGATCAATGTCAGCGCTTCCATCCAGGCGATTTTCTCGATCCATGGCGGCGAGACCGACGCATCGTCGATATGCAGCAGCGCGCCCGGAGTGGTGACGGTGGGCGCAAGGATCGCCGTCGAAGCCGCGGCGAGGGATTCACGCAGGATGCGCCCGCTCTGCCCGGTCGGCACGATGACCAGCGATTCCTTCAGGGATTCGCGGTCGTCCAGCAGCCGCGGGACAAGGAGAGACAGGAACGGCGCGTCGTAACCGAGGAAAATCCTTTCGGGCATGGCAGCGAGACTAACGGCCTATCGCGCATGATGCAATTTCGGTGTCCGGCGAATTTATCGACATCCGGATTCCCCGGCGCCCGACGGAAGTTCGATTGCGTTTTTTTGCGGCAGCAAGGGCTGAACAGACGGCAGGTCAGTTCTAGTGATTCAGGACAGGGCGCCCGCCGCTGGACGTTTTACCGTCAACGCCGTTGCAGTATGAACGGCGATCCCGCGGGTGAAGCCCCTCCCTTCGCGTGTGATATCCCGAAGGACAGGAAGACTCCCGCAACCCTTTCGGGCGCCGGAGGGAAGGGTTGGCGCGGCGGCGAACTTGCATCTTGGCAGCGGGTCGATTTGCACGGAACCTGAAGCCATGAATTTCAGGGATGCGAGGACTCTGGGCGAGCTGGTGGATCGGTGCGGGCGTGTGGATCGGGTGGGGATCGAGGAGCGGGTGGCGAAATACGGCACACGTAGTATCAAGAAGGCGTCCAAGGTTTTCGGGCTGAAAATGGCCGTATCGATGGTAGATCTCACCACTCTGGAGGGCAAGGACACGCGCGGCAAGGTGGAGTCGCTGTGCCACAAGGCCATGCGCCCGCATGACGGCGTCCCGCCTACGGCAGCCGTATGCGTGTATCCGGCGATGGTGAAGCACGCGGCGAGGATCGTGAAAGGCAGCCCCGTGAAAATCGCTTCCGTGGCGACCGCGTTTCCATCCGGACAGGCTCCGCTGGCCACACGTCTCGCGGAGGTGAAGTCCGCTGTCAAAGATGGCGCGGATGAGATCGACATGGTGATCTCTCGCGGCGCGTTTCTCGCAGGCGAGATCCGCAAAGTGCAGGACGAGATCGCCGCCGTGCGCGATGCCTGCGGCGAGGCCACTCTGAAAGTGATTTTGGAAACCAGCGAACTGGAAACCTACGACAACATCCGCGCCGCCTCTTTCCTCGCGATGGAAGTCCTGCGCCCCGGCGATTTCATCAAGACCTCCACCGGCAAAACCACCGACAACGCCACCCTCGGCAACAACCAGGTGATGCTGGAGGCGATCCGCGATTTCTATCTGCAGACGGGCACGGAGATCGCAATGAAACCGGCCGGCGGCATCCGCACCGCGAAGCAGGCGCTCACTTTCCTTGTGGCCGTGAAGGAGACGCTCGGCGATGCGTGGCTAAACAACGCCCGCTACCGCTTCGGCGCATCCGCCCTTTTGAACGATCTCGTCCGGCAGCTCGTGAAGGAGAAAACAGGGCATTACCAGGCTCCCTACGTCTTCAGCGAGGCGGCGGGGGGGTATTGAAACAACCGCTCGCCACCCTTGGGTTGGGGTGCCAGCTTCATTCCGTGGATGAACCGCGCACCATCATCAATCTGGAGGAAACCATCGGCAAGCAGGTGGGACGCCGCAAGCCGCCGACGGATCCGTTGCGGGTGGCCAGCGACATGAACAAGCTGGCGACCGGCCTGCTTACCGCCTCGGGTCACAGGTTGCCCCGGCGTGGTGTCTTTCGGTTTCTTACCCATGAGGAGGCGGACGAATGGATGATGACGGCAACGAGATCGAAG
>JAIXQS010000068.1 GCA_027485615.1 Verrucomicrobiaceae bacterium | reverse complement strand
GGGATCGAGACCCACATCGCCAACGGCCGCCACCCCGAGCGACTCGCCGACATCGTCGCCGGAAAAGGCATCTCCACGAAATTCATCCCCGCCAGCCCATGAGCGATCCCATCACCGAACAAATCCACGAGATGGGACGCCATGCACGCGCCGCCGCCCACAAGCTTTCCCAACTCTCGTCGGACACGAAAAACGCCATCCTCATCGCGATGGCACAAGGCCTCCGCAATGCCTCCTCGGAAATCCTCGCAGCCAACGCCAAGGACATCGCCGCCGGTGAGGAAAAAGGCCTCTCCTCCGCGATGCTCGACCGCCTCCGCCTCGATGAAAAACGCCTCGAAGCCATCGCCGCCGCGCTCGAACACGTCGCCACCCTGCCCGATCCCGTCGGCCAGGTGCTTGATGACTGGCACCGCCCCAACGGCATCCGCATCGAGCAGGTGCGCGTCCCCATCGGCACCATCGGCATCATTTTCGAAAGCCGCCCCAACGTGACCGCCGATGCCGCGGCGCTCTGCTTCAAGACCGGCAACGCCACCATCCTGCGCGGCGGCAGCGAGGCCATCCACTCGAACCTCGCCATCGCCACCGCCCTCCAGGAAAGCGGCGCGAAAGCCGGCCTGCCCGAGCATTCCATCCAGCTCGTCCCCTTCACCGACCGCAGCAGCGTCGCCGCCATGGCCGGCATGGATCAGTGGCTCGACCTCATCATCCCGCGCGGCGGAAAAGGCCTGATCGAGACCGTCGTTTCCCTCGCCCGCATGCCTGTCATCAAGCACTACGACGGCATCTGCCACCTCTTCGTCCACGAAAAGGCCGACCTCGAAATGGCCGTGAAACTCGCCGTCGATTCGAAGACCCAGAAGCCCGGCGTCTGCAACGCCCTTGAGACACTGCTCGTCCACCGCCCCGTCGCCGATACATTTCTCCCCATGGCCGCCGCCGCCCTCCGCGCAAAAGGCGTCGAGCTGCGCGGCTGCGCCGAAACAATAGCAATTCTAACAGACGCAATCCCCGCCACCGAGGAAGACTGGGGTGCCGAATACCTCGACCTCATCCTCGCGATCAAAATCGTCAGCGCGACCGATGAGGCCGTCGATCACATCAACACCCACGGCTCGCACCACACCGACTGCATCGTCACAGCGGATCACGCCGTGGCCGAGAATTTCCTCCGCTCCGTGGACTCCGCCTGCGTGTTCCACAACGTCTCCACCCGCTTCGCCGACGGCGGCGAGTTCGGCTTCGGAGCCGAGATCGGCATCTCCACCGACAAACTCCACGCCCGCGGCCCCATGGGTCTCCGCGAACTCACCAGTTACCAATACCGCGTGCGGGGAAACGGGCAGACGAAGGCTTAGCTTCACACATCTTTGCCAATGGACGACGCAGATTACGCCACATCGAAATACATTCGGTGGCACCGCTGTCTATCTATCGGCTTGGTGCTGCTCGTGATCCTCATTGCGCTTCATTTCAATACTGGCTTTCGCTTCCGTCATTGGGGGGTGTTTGTTTTTCCTCTCATCTTGATTTGGTTTTCTGACCGACTTTCCTACTGGGCAATAAGAACCAGCGGAAACTTGCTAAACAGCAGTAATGCCGATGTCACCCTCCGAGTCATGGGGTGGATCGGTTTGTTGCTGCTAATAGTATTAAGATTCCTTTTCGAATATCTGAAGTAGCACCTTACCCATCGCCAGTTTTTTGGTAAGCCAAGGAGGGGCTGCCTTCGACTGCCCGGCAACCCCAGCGATTCCCACATCCTTATCTGGCAGCCGAAGGCAGCCACTCCTTGCGCCGCAAACATCCCGGTCTATCATCGCGGACCCATGATTCACCCCGACATTTTCCAAAACGCCTACCACGGCTCGCTCGCCGCAGATGCCGTATCCATGCCCGTCCATTGGTATTACGACCGCGAAGCCTTGCGTGCCGAATACGGTGAAATCAAAGGCTACCTCGCGCCGAAGAACCCGCACACCGGTTCCATCCTCTGGCGCTCGCAATACAAAGCACTCAACGAAAAAGGCGAGATCCTCCACGACCAGGCCGCCTATTGGGGGCAGCGCGGCATCCATTACCACCAGTTTCTCAAGGCCGGGGAAAACACGCTCAATTTCAAACTCGCCACCGAACTCGTGCGTCTCTGTGAGAAATCCGGCGGCTACGATCCCGACGAATGGCTCGCCCATTACATCGATTTCATGCTCACCCCCGGCAAGCACCGCGACACCTACCTTGAGGAATACCATCGCGGATTTTTCACCCGCTACGCCATGGGCAAGCCTCCGCGCAAATGCTCCATCCAGGACGAGCACATCGGTGGCCTCGCCCAGGTGCCCGCGCTCTGCTTCATCATGCGTGATGCCGATCTCCCCACCCTCCGCGCCACCGTGAAAGAGCACGTTGGCCTCACCCACGCCCACGCGAATGTGCTCCGAGCAGCCGACACGCTTGCCCGGCTGCTGTTCCGCATCCGCGAGGGACTTCCCTTGCATGAAGCCATCCGCCTAGAGGCCGGTGATTGGATCTCCGGAAACAAGGCGGACACCTGGACATCCCAGCCCGACACCCACGTCATCGGCCAACGCTTCAGCCCCGCCTGCTACATCGCCGAGTCCATGCCCGCCTCACTTTATCTCGCATGGAAATATCACGATGATTTCGAGGCCGGCATCCTCGCCAACGCCATGTGCGGCGGCGACAACTGCCACCGCGGCGCCGTCGTTGGCTCATTGCTCGCCGCAGCCAACGGTATCCCTCCGAAGTGGCTGGAAAACAAGGTGCCGTAGGCCAGAAGAAGGTCGTCGTGCCGTCACCCACACCCATGGGAATGAGTAGACAACTGCTGTTAAACCCTTACTTGGGCGACAGAGTCGGATTTCATGGGAATGGACATTCAGGATGCCTAACGTTCAAATGATCCTGAGAAATTTTCGGCCAGACACAAAACACAAACCGCCCCGGGGGAGAAGTTTGAACCCTCTTTTCTTCCCATTCGCATTCATTCGCGGTAAATCCCAAACCTTTCCCTGCCCGGAAAGCCCTTGCTTCCGATGGCCTTCTCCACAAATCTCCCGCCGATGTCCCACGACCATATTGATGTCCGCTACGTGGCCAAGCTCGCCCGCCTGGATCTGACCGAGGCTGAGGTTGCCGTTTTCCAATCCCAGCTCGAAGCGATCCTTGGTCATGTGGAATCCCTCTCCGCCATCGATCTGCCCGATGACATCGCCGCAGCAGACGACACACGGCTCGGCCCGATGCGCGACGACCAACCCCACACGAGCCTACCGCCCGAGGCTGTCTTGCTCAATGCCCCCGACCAGGCCCAAGCCCAGATCCGCGTCCCCAAAGTCGTCGCCGACGCCTAATTTCAGTGTGTCAGCTTTTCACTTTTTCAGCATTTACCCACCATGTCTCTAGCAACCCTGCGCCACCGATATCTGGAGGGCGAAACCACTCCCTCGGAAGCCCTCGCGAAGCTCGCGGAGGAAATCGCATCCCGTGATCCCCTGACCGGAGCCTATCTCTCGCACGACCTCGACAACGCCCTGAAAGCCGCCGCC
>JAIXQS010000155.1 GCA_027485615.1 Verrucomicrobiaceae bacterium | reverse complement strand
TCAGCTCGGCGGCGTTGGTCATGTTGAAATTTCCCATCACCATGAGAGTGCGCGTCGGCCAGTTGCTGCGGCGCAGGTATGGGTGGCAGGAGCCTTCGTCAAACTCGCCGCTCGTCCCGTAGCGGAGGTGCCCCATCAGGATCTCGCCGCCGAAATCGAAGTGATCCTTGACGCTGACCGGATTGCTTTTGTCGAGGACACCCTTGCGATCCATCTTGAAGAACGACTTCACCTCCTTGCGGAAAATCTGCGCGAGCGCGTCGGACTCGATGCCGCGGCGGCGGTGGACGTAGGGCTTGCCGATGGGCATGTCCAGTTTCACGCAGCCGATCCCGGTGCCGTCCTGACCGCGGTTGTGCTGCTTCTCCATGAGCAGGAACAGCTTGTTCATGCCCCACAGGCAGGTGCCGTAGCGGTCGTAGTAATACGCCAAGGGTTTCCGCAGGCGCACCGCCGCGATGCCGCATTCGTGATTCAGGTGGTCGCTCAAGGCTTCGTTAATTTTAAATTTTAAACTTTAAACCCTAAGGGAGAGGGATCATGCGCGGACTTTGACGTGGACGCCTTCGCCGTCGCGCATTTGGCCGAGGATGTGGCCGCCGGGGCCGGCCTTGAGGGCGGTATCGACATGAGCCGCATCCACGATGACGACCCAGCCGATGCCCATGTTGAAGGTGTGGAAACGATCCTCGGCATCGACGTGCTCCAGCAGTTTTTCGATGCCGGGCAGTTTCCACTCCGGGATCTCCAGATCCGCGCCCATGCCGACGAAGAGGCGCTCCAGGTTCTCGGGAAGGCCGCCGCCGGTGATGTGGGCCATCGCCTTGGGTTTCACGTTGGATTTCTTGAGGTCGTTCACGACGTCGTCGTAAAGGCGGGTTGGCTCCAGCCATGCGGAAAGCTCTTCCGTAGTCACCACGCCCGGCCCGATTTCTTTCAAGGCGCGGCGGACGAGCGACCAGCCGTTGGCGTGGATGCTGTTCGACGGGTAGCCGATGAGGACGTCTCCGATGGCGATGGTGGTGGGGTCGATGAGATCCTTTTTCTCCGCGCAGCCGATGCAGAAGCCGGAAAGCTCAAGCACATCGACGGGGACGATGCCCGGCATCTCGGCCGTTTCGCCGCCGGCGAGGATGCAGTTGCAGGCTTCGAGGTAATCGGCCATGCCGCCGATCACGCGGGTGATCTTGTCCTCGTCGAGCGCGGCGATGCCGATGTAGTCGAGGAACAGCAGCGGATCGCCGCCGGTGGTGAGGATATCGTTCACCGACATGGCGACGAGGTCTTTGCCCGCCGTCTCCAGCATGTCGTGCTCCAGCAGAAGCTCCAGCTTCGTGCCGACACCGTCGCAGCCGGTGACGATGACCGGCTGATCGTAATCGGAAAGATCGTAGCACGCCGCGAAAAGCCCGAACGCGCCGAGCAGCTTGCGGTTTTGCTGGGTGCGTTTGACGTGTCCCTTGATGTCCCCTACGAGTGACGCGGCTCTCCGCGTGTCCACCCCTGCCTGCTGATACGTGAGCTTGCCTGCCATTGCTGTGAACGGGTTCTATGCGGGTGACGTGGGGGGGTCACGAAGAAAAAGACGCAAGTGGAATGCTTTGGCGAATTAGAGCGTGATCTGCGAGCCCAGCTCGACGACGCGGCCCGGCGGCAGCTTGAAATAGGCGGTCGCGGGGGAGGCGTTGCGGGCCATGATGGCGAAAAGGAAAAGGCGGGCGCGGTCGAGGAGGCCGGCTTTTTTGCCGATGCCGTAGGTTTCGCGGCCGAGGAAATAGGTTGCCTTGGCGGGGTTGAAGCGCAGCCCTTCGGGCAGGTGCTCTTTCAGCGCGAGCGGGACATCGGGGGTGTCGGCGAAGCCGAACAGGAGGGTGACGCGGTGGAGTCCCTCGCCGAGATCCACTAGGGTGATCGTTTCCGGGCCGGAGGCGTGGGGCTCGTCCGTGGTGGAGACGTGGAGGAGGATGACCTGCTGGTGGAGCACCTGGTTGTGCTTGAGGTTGTGGAGCAGGGCGTTGGGGACTTTCGTGTCCTTTCCGCTCATGTAAACGGCGGTGCCGGAGACGCGGTGGATCTTGCCGCGCGAGAGTTCTTCGAGCAGGTTGGAAACGGGAAGCGCCCCGGCCATGATGCGCTGGTAAAGCCGTTTCCTGCCCCAGATCCAGATCAGCATCAGCCCCATGATGGCACCTCCCACGACGAGCGGAAGCCATCCGCCGTGGGCGATTTTCAAAGCGTTCGCGGCGAGGAACGCACCATCGACCAGCAGGAAAACGGCGGTGACCGCGAAAGCCTTGGCGAAAGACCAGTTCCAGCACGCCCGGGCGGCGAAGAAGAAGAGAACGGAGGTGATGGTCATGGTCAGCGCGATGGCGATGCCGTAGGCTCCCGCCAGCGCGGCGGAAGTGCGGAAGGTGATCACAAGGAGGATGCAGGCGAAGGCGAGCATCCAGTTCACCATCGGCACATAGACCTGCCCGGCGGAGTGCTTCGAGGTGTAGCGGACGAGGAATCTCGGCAGGCAGCCGAGCTGGATCGCCTGGGTGGTGAGGGAAAACGCGCCGGTGATGAGCGCTTGGCTGGCGATGATCGCCGCACCGGTGGCCAGCAGGGTGAGTGGAAAACGCAATACCTCGGGGGCGAGCAGGAAAAAGGGGCTTTTGATCGCCGCCGGGTCGGATGTCAGCAGCGCGGCCTGGCCGAGGTAATTCAGCGCAAGGCAGGGCAGCACCAGGGTGAACCAGCCGATGCGGATGGGCTTGGTGCCGAAGTGGCCGAGATCCGCGTAAAGCGCCTCGCCGCCGGTCACGGCCAGGAACACGGCGGCGAGCAGCGGGAAGGCATGCTTCCACTCGCGGACAAGGAAAGCCACGCCCTCCACCGGGCTGAGGCTGAAAAGAACCTGCGGCTGTGAGATGACCTCCTTCAAGCCCAGGAACCCGATGGTGGAAAACCAGAGCAGAACGATGGGGCCGAAGAGCACGCCGACCTTGCCCGTGCCGAACCTCTGGATGGCGAACAACGTGGCGAGGATGCCGACGGCGAGCGGCACCGCCCAATGCGCGAGCAAGGGCGCGCTCACGGAAAGCCCCTCCACGGCGCTGAGCACGGAGATGGCCGGTGTGAGCATGCCGTCCGCATAGATCAGCGCCGCCCCCGCGAGGCCGAAGAGCAGGATGTTTTCCGCCTTCCTGCCCCTCCCGTCCTTCGATGCGCCCCGGATCAACGCGGAAAGGGCGAGGATGCCGCCCTCGCCCTTGTTATCCAGTTTCAGGATGATGAAGAGGTATTTCACCGACACCACCAGCAACAGCGACCAGACCACCAGCGAGGCCGCGCCGATCAGGTTCCGGGGATCGATGTGCGCGGCATGCGGGCCGGAAAAACACTCGCGGAAAGCATAAAGCGGGCTGGTGCCGATGTCTCCGAAAACGATACCAAGCGCGGCGATGGTCGTCGCTGCAAGTTTCGGAGTGCGGCCGGGGTGGACGGAATTGGAGGGATTCATCGTGACGGAAGGCGCATCCGCACGGCTTCCAAATCACGATCCGGTGTCACTGGCGAGCGCGAAATGGGGGGGGCGCATTCGGTAAGGGGTTGCAAACCCCTTCTCCATAGAAGAAGAACGGCGCGGATGTCCGCGAAGGCAACATGGAGGGTGAGTGCGGCGGTGATGCTGAGCCGGGTGCTGGGCTTGGCGCGGGAGATGATGTTTGCGGCGCTGTTCGGCGGGAGCCGGTGGATGGACTGCTTTTACCTGGCCTACAAGGTGCCGAATTTGCTGCGCGACCTTTTCGCGGAGGGGGCGCTGTCGCAGGCTTTCGTGACGACGTTTTCCAAGAAGGTGAAATCCGACGGGCCGGAGCAGGCGTGGGTTTTGGCGAACCGGATGATGACGCTGGCGGCGGTGTTCATGGGTTTGGTGGCGCTGGTGGGGATCGGGGTGGCGCCGTGGATCGTGGAGCTGCTGACCTCGCTTTCGGGGAGCGGGGAGACGGCGCGGGCTTACAATCCGGCGGAGATCTCGCTGATGGTGGAGATGGTGCGGGTGATGTATCCGTTCATCGCGCTGGTGTCGCTCTCGGCGCTGGTGATGGGGATGCTCAATGCGCGGGACGTGTTCGGGATGCCGGCACTGGCCTCATGCTTTTTCAACATCGGCTCGATGGCGGGCGGGGCGGTGATCGGCTACTGGATGGATCCCACGTGGGGAGAGCGGAGCCTGGTGGGATTTTCATGGGGCGTGGTGATCGGCGGGGTGACGCAGCTGGTCTGCCAGTTCCCGGCGCTGTGGGCGGTGGGTTACCGGTTCGTGGCGGATTTCAAATGGAACGATTCCGGGGTGAAACAGATCCTGAAACTGATGGTGCCGGCGGTGATCGCCGCCTCGGTGACTCAGGTGAACGTGCTGGTGAACGCGATGTTCGCCTACGGGGTGGGCGAGGGCGCGGTGAGCTGGCTGAACTATGCGTTCCGCATCATGCAGCTTCCCATCGGTGTTTTTGCGGTTGCGGTGGCAACGGTGAGCCTGCCCGCCCTGTCACGTGCAGCAATCGGTGGGGTAGGGAAAGACTTCGGGCCGACCCTATCAAAGGGACTGAAGATGGTGACGTTCCTGATTTTTCCGGCAACGGTCGGACTGATCGTTCTATCGGAACCGATTATCAGCCTGATCTATGAAAGGGGGCGTTTCGATGCCGCTGACAGGTTGGCGACAGCGGGGGCGCTGCGTGCTTACGGATGCGGGCTGATTTTCTATGGGCTCCTCAAGGTGCTGCAACCGGCCTTCTACGCGATCGAGAAACGCTGGCTGCCGATGATCGCGAGCCTCATCGCCCTCGTCGTGAACATCGGCTGCAATTACACCTTCGTGTTCGTTTTCAAATGGGGACACGAGTCGCTGGCGCTGACCACGAGCATCGTGGCGAGCCTGAATTTCGTGTTCCTCTATCTCGCGATGATGCGCTACGCCGGGGATATCGGGACGAAGGGCCTGGCGGTCGCTTTCCTGAAAATCGGCGCGGCCACGGCGGTGATGGCCGGTCTCTGCCTCGCGGCGGACATGTTCCTTTTCACCGATCTCCGTGGGATGGCGATCTGGGAAAAAGGGCTTTGGCTCGGCGCGGTGATCGGGGTCGCGGGCATCGCGTATCTCACGGTGGCGAGGCTTCTGCGCGTCGAGGAGATCGGGGATTTCCTCGCGCTGGTGAAACGCAAGGCGGGGAGGTAGGGAAGGCTTGCGTTTCGCGGCGGGTGGTCTTGAGGTGGGGGCGTGAACAAGGAAGGCAAGCTTTACGCCCTGCTCGCGACCGCTCGGATCGCGAATGTGCCGAGTGTGGTGAGCAACCTCGGGGTGGGGGTGTTGCTGGGGAGTTTGGGCACGGGTGGGGATTTTTCGTGGCCGTGGGCGCTTACGCTGGCTGCCGTGCTGTTTTATGTTTCGGGAAACTTTCTCAACGACTGGGCGGATCGGGAATGGGACATCGTGAACCGGCCGGAGAGGGCATTGCCGAGGGGATTGTTTTGGCCGCATCAGTATCTGGGTTTCGCCTGCGTGGGGATCGCGGTGGGGATGATCCTTGCGGCGATCTACGGCTGGCGGGCGGTGATCGTTTCGGCGGCGCTTGTGGGTTTCATTGTTCTCTACACGAAGGTTCACAAACAGGCCGCTTGGTCGGTGATCCCGATGGGGCTTTGCCGCGCGTGCCTGCCGGCGCTGGGGTATGTGGGGGTGCGCGGGGGGATCGGCGGCTCGATGCTTTTCCCGGCTGCGGCGCTTTTGCTCTACATCATCGCGCTCTCGCTGAGCGCACGGTGGGAATCGAAGGCGGAGGTGCCGGAGGGGAAAAAACTGCTGTCGCGAATGTTGTTGCTGGCTGCGGGGGTCGTTGCCGCGCTTCTTCCGATGATGGTGATGCCTTTGGTCGGCTGGATCGGGATGGTTGCCTTCTTCATGTGGATGCTGCTGTGCGTCACGAAATACCGGTCGCCGGTTCCCGCCCATGTCTCGGCCTTGCTGGCGGGGATTCCCTTGGTGGATTGGGTGACGCTTTTGCCGATGGCGCTGATCTGGATGCACCTCGAAAGGGTGGAGGCTTTCGATCCGATGTTTTCCATCGCCGTTTTCCTGCCACCCGCCGCGTTCCTGATTGGCCGCCTGTTGCAGCGTGTCGCACCCGCGACCTGATGAAGAAATTCAACCGCAGATGGACGCAGATGGACGCAGATGAGGAATAGGAAAAACTGGATGCTCAGTCCACTTGGGCGAGCTGAAGACTCGCGGTCCATTCCATTTCCTCCATGGGCCTCAGATTCTCTTCATCTGCGTTTATCCCGTCCATCTGCGGTTCATTTTTTCCCAGCCATGATTCATACCTTGATCGGGGCTTGATGTTTCTGCTTTGCCGCGCTCCATTCCGGGCGTGAGCGGGATTAAGGAGAAACAGGAGAGGTTGTTGGAGGAACTGGAGCTGTTCCAAGATTGGACGGAGCGGTATGAGTATGTGATCGGCTTGGGGAAAAGGCTGCCGCCCCTGCCGGAGTCCGCGCGCGACGAGAGCCACCTGATCAAGGGTTGCCAGTCGCAGGTGTGGCTGGACGCCGACAAAAAGGACGGGCTCGTGCACTTCCACGCGGACTCGGATTCGCTGATCACGAAAGGCATGATCGCGCTTTTCATCCAGGTCCTCAACGGCGAGACCCCGGACGCGATCCTCACCGCCGATATGGGTTTCATCGACAAGACCGGCCTCAAGGAACACCTCGCCCCGACCCGCGCCAACGCGCTCAACCTCATGGCCGTCCAGATGAAGCAGCGTGCGCTGGCTTTCGCGTAGCGTTGCGCATTGCCGTTGACGTTTGGGCTTCGCGGGAAGAAGACTGACGCCATGTTCATTGATCACATCAGGATTCTGGCGAAAGCCGGCGACGGCGGCGACGGCGCGGTCTCATGGCGCCGGGAAAAATTTGTCCCGCGCGGCGGCCCGGACGGCGGCGATGGCGGCAACGGCGGCAAGGTGATTCTGGTGGTGGACAATTCCACCGATACCCTGCGGCAATACCACTTCGACCCGAAGCTTATCGCCGAGGACGGAAAACCCGGCGGGGGGCACAAGAAGACCGGGAAAACCGGCAGGAACAAGATCGGCAAGGTGCCGCCGGGGACGGTGGTTTACAAAACGGACGCCGCGACGGTCAACGAGGCGGTTGAGTTCGAGCGCAGCGATGAGGGCATCGACCTGGAGCCCATCGCGGATCTCATCGAGGAGGGGCAGACCTTCGTGCTTTGTGAAAACGGCATCGGCGGGGAGGGCAATTTCAAGTTCCGCACCGCCACAAACCAGACCCCGACCGAACACACGCTCGGCACGCCGGGTCAGCAGGCGGTGTATTACCTTGAGCTGCGCCGCATCGCGGACGCCGGACTGGTCGGTTTCCCGAACGCCGGGAAATCCACTTTGCTCGGCGCGATCTCCGCCGCGAAGCCAAAGGTCGGCTCCTATCCTTTCACCACGCTGCAACCGATGATCGGTGTGGTGGAGTTCGGCGGATACCGCCGCTGCACGGTCGCGGACATCCCCGGGCTGATCGAAGGGGCGCACGAGAACCGCGGCCTCGGCCATGAGTTCCTGCGCCACATCACGCGTTGCCGGGTGCTTTTATTCGTGCTGGATATGGCGGGCAGCGAAGGGCGCGATCCCATCGGCGATCTGGAAATCCTACGGAAAGAGATCAAGGAATACGACGAGGATCTCGCGAAATTCCCGTGGAAGGTGATCGCCAACAAGATGGATCTGGAAGGCTCGGCGGAGAACCTGGAAATCTTCAAAAGCCGTTTCCCGAAGGTGGAGGTGATCGCGATCTCGGCGGAAACCGGCGAGGGCCTCGATGACCTCAAGGTGATGCTCGACAGCGAGGTTTCCCACAAGGCGAAGAAATGAACGCGGAGCCGGTCTTTGTTTACGGAACACTGCGGCGCGGCGGATCGAACCATTTCCGCATGGACGGCGCGGAGTTCGTCGGCGCGGGGACGATCGCTGGCAGGATTTACAAGATCGACTGGTATCCGGCTCTGCTCTGCGGCGGGGCAGGGGAGGTGAAAGGCGAGCTTTACCTTGTCTGCGCCGAGCATTTGCGGGCGCTGGATGTGTTCGAGGGGATTGTTCCCGGCGAAGGGGAGTCGCTCGAATACCGTCGGGTGAAGGTGCAGGTGTCCTTGGATTCCGTGAAAAAGGAAAGCGCGTGGGTTTGGGAATGGATCGGCGATACCAGCTCCGCCGTCGCGCTGGATACGGGCGATTGGCTGGCATACGAACCGAACCCCTCGTGAGGGATGGAGCACGGCATCATACCGACCGAGGTGCTGCTGGGAGCCTACGCGCAGGGCGTTTTCCCCATGGCCGAGGACGGCGAAATCCTGTGGTTCTCTCCCGAGCGGCGGGGGATCATTCCTCTCGATGACCGGTTCCACATCCCGCGCGGACTCAAGAAGGCGCTGGGGAAAAATGCTTTCGAAATCCGCCACGACACCGCATTCCGTGAGGTCATGCTCGGCTGCGCGGAGCGCGAGAGCACATGGATCGACGGCGCGATCATCGAAAGCTACTGCGCGCTCCATGAGCTCGGCCACGCCCACTCGGTGGAGTGCTGGGATGCGGACGGCTTGCAGGGCGGGCTTTACGGCGTCGCGCTGGGCAAGGCGTTTTTCGGCGAGAGCATGTTCTCCCGGAAAACCGACGCCTCCAAGATCGCCCTCGTGGCGTTGGTGCAACGGCTGCGGGAGCGCGGTTTCGAGCTACTGGATACGCAGTGGATGACGGATCACCTCCGCACCTTTGGCGGGATCGAGATCGGGCGAGCGGAGTATCTGCGGAAGCTTGGGGAAATGATGGATACGGCAGACCAGTAGAATCCCATTTCAATCATCCAGTATCTCTGGAGCCGGAAGCTCTTCCAGTGGCGATCATTTGAAAAGCCGCCCAGATTCGTGTCATTTTCAGAACCTAACCAAATGGAATCCGATTTTTCATCAGGCGTTTTTCGGCGGCGAATGCGATCGGTCTTACTGCCGAGTGTTTTATGGGCGCTGCTGTGGTCTTGCCGACCGCTTTTCCATTTCGCTTAAATGACAACCCGTCCTCGACATTCTCCGGAGGCCTTGCTAGGAAATGGATTCGTCGATGTGCACTGCGCCCGTAGCTCAGCTGGATAGAGCATCCGCCTTCTAAGCGGACGGTCAGTGGTTCGAATCCACTCGGGCGCGCTCTGCGAGTTTCATTCATGGAGTTTGGGAATACCCGTCGTCTTGGCGGAGGGCGCCACATAGTTACTTGCTTGCGCCGGCGGGAAGGAGGTGTTTGTTTTCGCCATGTCCAAGCCATACCCGACGATCATCCCTGGACTCCGCAGCCCCTCCGAAACAGTGGGCGGCATCGTTTATTTCGGACGCATGCTCGACAAGATTCGGCTCCATGAGGAAGGCAAGCTGCCTGAGGATTGGGCGACCATGGTCGGGGATAGCCACGCGGGCAGTTTCGATTCCCGCTGCTGCTCGTTTCTCCAAATCGATTACGCCGATCTCAAGGACGAAACGCTTAAGGGCGCCAGCGATGATGGGGTGCTCGAATGGGCATACTCGAAAGGCCGCAAGCCGAGCGTTGAAGAGATCGAGGTCTGGAACGGCTTCATGATGAAGCGCGGATGGCGCGACTCCGCCTCGCAACGGGTCAAGGAACGACTCAAGGAAATCGGGCTGGAGCCGGACACGGTTGCTACCATGTTCGAGTTCATCGACCTCGATGAGGGGCGGCGTTAGGGCACCTTGCCGAAAAGCTCCTTGAGGTAGCCCGGCGTGAGGACTTCAGGAGCGATGATGGGTTCCTCATCGGGGATCAGGAGGACGTTGACGGGAATCGCGGAGCGTCCGAGCTCCTGGAGCTTCGCCTCAATGGCGGGGTTCGCGGCGGTCTTGTCGGCTTTGAGGAAAACGATGCCTTTCTCCTTGGCGAGGGCGAGCACCTCATCCGTGTAGGCGACCTTTTTGTTTATCTGACAAGTGTAACACCACTGCGCGGTGAAATCGATGTAAACGGGGGAACCTTCGGAGAGCAGGTTCTCCACCGTTTCCTCAGACCAGGGCTGCCAAAGATCATCCTTTTCCTTGGGCAGCGCCATGACGGTGCCGGAGATCGCGAAGGCGGCGGTGATAATGAGGGCTGTGGCGCGTACTCGACGGGTTTTATGTGGGAGATACCATCGACCGTAGATCCAGGCGCCCGCAGCGATCAGACAGAGACCGAGTAGGGGAGGCAACAGATATTCCTGCCCGATGAGGCCGGAATAAACCCAGAGCAGGCCTGCTGCACTCGCGAAGAGGAGGAAGGACATCGCCTGCTTGAACGATTCCATCCACGCGCCGGGGCGGGGGAGCTTCTCCACGAGGTGGGGGGCGAGCGAAAGGGTGAGGTAGGGCATGGCGAGCCCCATTGCCATCGCACCGAAGGCGGGGAAAAACTGGTAGGCGGGCAGGGCCATTGCCGCTCCGATCGCCACGCCGAGGAAGGGCGCGGAGCAGGGAGTGGCGACGACCGTGGCCAGCACGCCGGAGAAAAAGGAACCCGTATGGCCGGTCTTGCTTTGCAGCTTGCCGCCGACCGAGGTGGCCGAGGCTCCGATCTCGAACAGGCCGAACATGTTGAGGCCGAGGATGAACATGAGGAGAAGCAGGATGACCACCACCCACGGATCCTGAAGCTGGTAGCCCCAGCCTTTCAGCTCGGTCCCGTTTTTCAGTGCGGCGGTGCGGATCGCAAAAAGAATGCCGCTGAGTGCCGCGAAGGAAGCGAGCACGCCGAGCGCAAAGGTGACTCCGTGAAGCGCGATGGAGCGCCGGTTTTCCCCGGCTTGCTGGACAAAGCCCATGATCTTCAAGCCGATCACGGGGAACACGCAGGGCATGAGGTTCAGGATCAGGCCGCCCAAGAACATGCCGCCGAGTATGGGAAGGAGTTTGGAAAACGGCACCGCCTCGGCGGGTGGTGCGGAGATTCGCGTTTCAGGGATCATGTAGCTGGAGGAGCCCACCACGATCCCGGAGACCGTGTTTCCCTGCGGAATGGGATCGTCGAGCATGTCGGTCAGCTTGCGCTTCAGGGTGATCTGTATGCCGTTTTTGTTGGCCACGATGCTGCCGCCGTCCGAAAGGGGATTGAGGTAGGGCTCGTTGGGAATGAATTCCGCGGGCGGCGCGTCCATTTCCGGGATTTGGAGCATAATCACGCCGGGTGATGACTTCGTTGCTCCGGCACTGATTCCCGTGGGCGAGGGGTGTGCCTTCGGAATCTTGAGGCGCGCCGCACGGAAGAGATCGGTTGATCCGGCATCGGTAGCTTCCGTTGCGGCCACGGGTAAGTTGATGGAAAAATCCGCTGATTCGCCGATACAGGAGGTCTCGCAAATCTGCCATTTCGCGGCGGCGCTGAAGGTAAAGGTCTCGCCCGGGGAGAGGGAGGCGGGCGGTGTGATCTCGATGAGGAAAACGGGGGATCCGTTGTAAACGAAGCTCTTTCCATTGAAGCCGTCTTTCACTTCGGGGACGGGCCATTGGATGGGGCCCGCCTTTGCACCGGTCGGCAGTTTCCACTCGATGGAAGGAGGCAATTCGACGCCGCCTGAATTCAGATAGTAGCTGTGCCATTTCTCCGGGTGATCCAGTTTCAGGGCGATGGTGAAAGGCTCGCCGGGTGCCACCGCAGTGACCTCGGGGATCTGACTGGAGACGGAAGCGGGCTTTTCCGCATGGAGAAACGTGGCGGTGGCAAGCAGGGCGATCAGGAAACGCATGCCCTTATGAGAAACCGCGACGGGGTTTCATCCAATAAAAATGAAAGGCCGCAGGGAAAAGATCCCGGCGGCCTATCGGTGATGGTTGGTCTTGGCGATTAGTAGCCGTTGTTGTAGCGGCGTTGATCCTGATCTTGTGCGTTGCCGTAAAGCGCGCCGGCTCCGCCGCCCGCTGCCGCACCGATGGCAGCCCCTTCGAGGGCGCGACCCGATTGGTGGCCGACGATGCCGCCCAGCACTGCACCGGCGAGGCCGCCGGTGACCGCGCCGCGTTGTGTGTTGGGGCCGGTTGGTTCGGCGCAGTTACTAAGGGCGAGGGCGCATAGGCCGGCGGCGATGGCAAGGTTTGCTTTTTTCATGGTGTCGTTTGGACGTGGTAGAGAGGTAGCCCCTTCATTCTCATTTTCAAGGGATTTTAGTCTGAATTTTGCGAGGCCCGCGGCTTCGCGTACGGCAGCCGCAGCGGCGGGCCGAGTTCGAAGTAAGTGTCCAGAGCGGTGGAAGCCAGAGAGCCCAGCGCGGTGAGGTCGATGGAGCCGTCCTCGCCGAAATGATCCTGAGGCAACTGCGCGAGAATCACTTTCCCGACGATCAGCAGTGTGCCGTTGGATGCGATGGAAACCGTTTCCTCCAGCTCCAGCGCGAAACGCAGGCGGGATTCGGCTACGAAGGGCGCGGCCACGCCTTTCTCGAAATGAGGAGTCAGTCCCGCGGCGGCGAACTCGGACGTCTCGCGCGGATAGCGGGCGGAGCAATGGTGCGCCGCTTCGAGAATGCCGGGGTGGATGTGGTTTATCGTGTAGGAACCGGTCGCGAGTATGTTGGAAAGCGTGTGCCGCTCGACGAGATCCGGGCGCGAGACGAGCCCGATCAGCGCTGGATTCGAACCGAGGTGGGTGACGCTGGAGAACGGCGCGAGGTTCGTGCGGCCGTCCGCATCGATGCTGCCCACGAGACAAAACGGCTTCGGTCCCGGCAGGGAGTTCGCGAAACGAACGCGCGCGAGCTTGTCCATGGCTACGATGTCAGAGAGGTGGATGGATTTCATGGGTCGGCGGATGCTAGCATGGAAATCACGCCCCACAGGGAAAAGCTCCTTGGAAGCAGAAAAATTCCTGCGAAACATTCCCTCCGTATTCACGTAAAACGAAAACACATGAGACCAATTACCACACGCCTCCTGCTCCTCGGAGCCACCTTGTCCTCCGGCCTGCTGTACGCCGAGGTGAAACCCAACGTCCTTTTCTCCGACGGAGCCGTGCTCCAGCGCGGGCAGAACGTCCCGGTCTGGGGCACTGCGAACGACGGCGAGAAGGTCACCGTCGAGTTCGCCGGGCAAACGGCCACCACCACGGCGCAGGGCGGCAAGTGGAAGGTGGAGCTGAAACCCCTCAAAGCCGGCGGTCCCTTCTCGATGAAAATTTCCGGCGACAACGAGGTCACTGTGAACAACCTGCTGGTCGGCGAGGTGTGGGTGGCTTCCGGGCAATCGAACATGGAGTGGACGCTCAACGTTTCGTTCCAACCCGAGGTGGAAAAGCCCAAGGCGAAATTCCCGCAGATCCGCATGATCACCGCCAAGAAAGTGGCGTCGCTCACACCGTTGGATGAGATCGAGGGAAAATGGCAGGAATGCTCGCCGGAGACGGTCGGCGGCTTCTCGGCGGTGGCTTATTATTTCGCCCGCGATCTCCATGCGAAGCTCGGCGTGCCGGTCGGCATCATCAGCACCTCGTGGGGCGGCACCTTCGCGCAGGCCTGGACAAGCCCTGACGGCTTCGAAGGGCAGCCGGAGCTGAAAGGCTACGCCGACCAACTGAAAGCCGCCGCAGAGAAACCACCGGAAAAGGGACCGGGGCAGCATTTTCCCAGCGTCCTCTACAACGCCATGATCGCGCCCGTCGTTCCCTACGGCATGAAAGGCGTGATCTGGTATCAGGGCGAGTCGAACGCCGGGCAATCCAAGCAATACCAGACCCTTTTCCCCGCCTTGATCGCCGACTGGCGCACGAAGTGGAAACTGGGAGATTTCCCTTTCCTCTACGTCCAGATCGCCCCCTTCAAAGGCCAGCCGCCCGAGATCCGCGAGGCGCAGTTCCTCACCCTTGCGAAAACGAAGAACACCGCGATGGCGGTGACCACGGATTACGGCGATGCGAACGACATCCATCCCAAGCAGAAGGAACCCGTCGGAAACCGCCTGTCGCTGGCCGCGCGCGCCTTGGCTTACGGTGAGAAAATCGTGTATTCCGGGCCGCTCTATCAGGAAATGAAGGCAGCCGGTGACAAGGCTTGGATCAGCTTCAGCCATGTCGGCGGCGGACTTGCCGCGAAGGACGGCGACCTGAAAGGCTTCACCATCGCGGGTGCGGACGGGAAATTCGTTCCGGCGAAGGCGGAGATTAAGGGAGACAAGGTCATCGTCTCCGCCGAGGGCGTGGCCGAGCCGAAAGCCGTGCGCTACGGCTGGACCAACGTGCCGGACGTGAACCTTTTCAACAAGGAAGGCCTGCCCGCCTCACCTTTCCGCACGGACGTGCCATAAATCCTCAACGGGTCTCGGGGCGCATCCGGTAATGGATGCCCTCCATGGCTTGCCTCGCACCGGGATCACCGGGATGCGTCTTCAGATATCGGCTGAAGTTTTCCAACGCTTCCTCCAGCCTGTCCTCATCGACGAGCAGCATCCCCTGCTCGTAAACGGCGAGCATGAGATCGGGTTCGGCGGTGACGGCCTTGGTCAGTGCGGCGAGCGCCTCGTGTTTTTCCTCGCGGAGTCGCAGGACGTGGCCCAGGGCGTAGTTCGCCCGGGCATCCTCGGGGGCGAGGGAAACGGCCTTCCTTGCGGCGGCGAGCGCCTCGTCGGCCATGCCGTTTTCCATCAATGCCAGGGCGTATCCGGAGTGGATCTCCGGCCTCCCGCCACCTGTTTCCAAGGCGGACTCGTAATGGCAGATCACGGCTGTCAGATCCCCGGAAGAGGCCGCTTCCGACGCTTTCATGAGAAAGCCGTCCGCCTCGCCGAGTCCGATTTGCTCAAGTTTCCCGACGGCTTTCCGTGCCTCCTCGGGACGTCCCAGGGCATTGAGAATGATCGCGTAAAGCTGCCATGTCTCGGGATCCTTCGGGTTTTCGGTGAGCGAGTTTTCGGCGGCGATGAGAGCTTCGTCGAGCCTGCCTGCCTGGATGGCGTCCACGGCGGCGTTGTAGAATTCAATGCTTGGTGCGGGCATGGGCGGGACGGTAGGGGAGCGCTGACGGATTCCAAGGCAGAAAGGTAACTGGAAATTTACTACTTGTCTGGACGTATCCCGGCGGTTCCCCTTTGCTTTCCCCACACGTGAGCCAGAAACCTTCCCCAACACCGCCCGCCGACCTTGAGATCAAGGACGCGCAACTCATCTTCAACCGGGTCTGGCAGGAACTCGAGGATTCGTTCGGCGTCGAGAACCTGCGTTTCCCGAAAGAGCTGATCCTTCTCGGCGGCGCGCCGGGTTCGGGCAAGGGGACGAACACCGATTTCATCCGGAAGGTGCGCGGCATCACGGCGGAACCCATCGTCATCAGCCAGCTGCTCGATTCCCCGGAGGCGCGCAAAATCAAGGCCGGTGGAGGCATGGTCGGCGATGAGGAGGTGCTGCGGCTGCTCTTCCACGAGCTGCTCAAACCCGAGTTCCGCGACAGCGTGGTGCTCGACGGTTTTCCCCGCACCAACGTGCAGGTGGAGTGCCTGAAAATGCTCTACGACCGCATGGTCATGCTGCGGCGGCAGTTTTCAGACACCCCGCAGGCGCACTTTTTCCGCCAGCCGGTTTTCCACATCATGGTGCTGTTCGTGGACGAGACGGAAAGCATCGCGCGCCAGCTCAAGCGTGGGCGGGAAACGCTCGCCCACAACGCGGAGGTGCGTCACGCCGGGGTGGGGGAACTGGAGGAGGAAAGGGCGACGGACTTCGATCCCGATCTCGCCCGCAACCGCTACCGCACTTTCAAGGAGAAGACCTACGATGCTCTCGTCTCGCTGAAACAGATTTTCCACTACCACTTCATCAACGCCCAGGCGCCCATCGAGGAGGTGCGGCGCAACATCATCAGAGAACTCGATTACCAGAGCTCGCTGGAACTCGATCCCCGCACCTACGACACCCTGCGCCTCATCCCGCTGGCGGATGAGATCGTGCTCCAGGCACGGCAGGAACTCGTCAACCGTCTCGACGGATACCAGGTCGAGCAGCCCGCGCTGTTGCAATCCGTGGTCGATTTCGTCCAGGAAAAGATGATGCCGGTCATCAAGCGCTACGCCGTCACCGGCCGCGCCACGATCAACACCGAGGACACCCTTTTCCACGACCCGCTCGCCGTGGCCATGCTCATCGACATCTTCTCCGAGCGCGGCTTCCAGGCCATGGTCGATATCCACAGGCTGGAGATCCCGGAAAAGGTCGATCTCACCACCGGCGAGATCACCACCCGCCACAAGCGCGTCTATCGCATGACCGTGTTCTTCAGCGGGTCGAAAATCAGGAGGGGTTGAGCAGAAATTCCGGATACTGAAAGTGGTGCGCATAGCCGCGTGAGCGGCAATCCGGGGGAGCGCACGCGCCATCGCGTGCTGTTTCCGGCGCCCTCGCCGGAAACTTGGCTGGAAACCGCGGGATGGTTCGAACCAAGAACCCAACGAGATGCCACACCTTGGTTCCTGCCGTCGGGCAGCGAGGGCGCAGCCCTGGACACGCGGGGGCGCGTGTGCTCCCCGTCGGCTCCGCCGACGCCCCCGACCACCGGTATCGGTTACACCCCGAAATTCCACTGGCCAGCGGAAGGGGGCGGGGCTTAGGGTTCGCGGCGTCAGAACATCATCATGAAAGCACCTATCACCGTATCCATCACGGGAGCCGCCGGCCAGATCGGCTACGCCATCCTTTTCCGCATCGCCTCCGGTTTCGTCTTTGGCGAAGACCAACCCGTCAATCTCCGCCTCATCGAGATCGAGCCGGGTCTTCCCGCGCTCAAGGGCGTGGTGATGGAGCTGGATGACTGCGCGTTCCCGCTGCTGCGCGAGGTCGTCGCCACCACGGATCTCGACGAGGGTTTCCTGGGCGCGAACTGGGCGCTGCTGATCGGCTCCGTACCGCGCAAGGCGGGGATGGAGCGCGCGGATCTGCTGGGTATCAACGGCAAGATTTTCACCGGCCAAGGCCAGGCCATCGCCCGCTCGGCGGCGAAGGATGTGCGCGTGCTGGTGGTCGGAAATCCCTGCAACACCAACGCCCTCATCGCGATGAGCAACGCCGCGGGCATTCCGAACGACCGCTTTTTCGCGATGACCCGCCTCGACGAAAACCGTGCCAAAAGCCAGCTCGCGGCGAAGGCCGGCGTGCATTGCTCGGATGTCACCAATCTCTGCATCTGGGGCAACCACTCCGCCACCCAATATCCCGATTTCACCAACGCGAAGATCAAGGGCAAGCCCGTCACCGATTTCATCAGCGACACCGCATGGCTGGAAGGCGAGTTCATCAAGACCGTCCAGCAGCGCGGCGCGGCCATCATTGCCGCCCGCGGAGCCTCCTCCGCCGCTTCCGCCGCGAACGCCGCGATGGATACCGTGAAAAGCCTCATCACCCCGACCCCGGAGGGCGACTGGCATTCCGTCGCCATCTGCTCGGACGGTTCCTACGGCATCGCGAAAGGCATCATGGCCTCCATGCCCATCCGCACCAAAGCCGACGGTTCATGGGAAATCGTCCAGGGAGTGCCGGTCAGCGAGTTTTCGCAAACCAAGATCGACGCCACCATCAACGAGCTTCTTGAGGAAAGGGACGCCGTCAAGGATCTGATCCCGGGCTGATGCTTTATCGTCTAACGTCAAAGTCCTCTCACACCTGCCCGAGGGCGAGGTTTCGACGACTGGTTAAGGGTTGGATAGTCATGACGGATACGTGTCTTATTACTCGTATGTAACAAGGGCGAGGCGTAAGCCCAGTCGGTTGCCTCGGCCGTCCTGGTAGTATCTGAACCGGTAGGCCGCGCGGCAGTCGGCTACGCTGCCCAGCGAGCCGCCGCGGACCACGCGGTAGACGCCCGAATGAAGCCCAGATAAATCCGTTCCACAACGAAGTGATTCATCATGCCGGTCGGTACACCACTCCCACACATTCCCATGCATGTCATGCAGCCCCCATGCGTTCGATTTCTTCGTCCCCACGGGATGGGTCTTGTCTCCACTGTTTCCATCATACCATGCCACTTCATCAAGAGTGCCCCCTGAAAACGGGCCCTTTTCTCCTGCGCGACACGCATACTCCCACTGCACCTCGGTTGGTAAGCATACCTTCCCAGCTTTGCGAATCTCTCCGCTGCCATTCACCTTCTTGATGAATTCCTGGGCTTCATCCCAGCTCACATTCTCAACCGGTAAGTCATCACCATTGTAATGACTTGGATTGTTTCCCATCACCGCCCGCCATTGCGCTTGGGTCACCTCCGTCTTTGCCATCCAAAATCCTTTGGTGAGAGTGACATGCACTTGTTTCTCATCATCATAACGTTCCTGCTCTGTCTTCGGACTGCCCATGAGAAAATCTCCCGGTGGACACCAACAAAAGGTCATATTCACCCCCCGCGCAATCTCCCAATCACGTTCTTCACCGGCACGCATTCCGATGAATGATTGGGCTGTAGGGATGATATTAGTTTTGCGCTCTACGATTTTACCCAGCACACGATTCATCAACTCAAGTTGGTGATCCATGCGGCGTATCAGTCCACCGGTATTGCTGATGATGATTTGATTTTTGTTTTCCTCAGACGACATGGTCTCTTTCGCTTTTCATTTCTTTTCTCCAATCATTGCCTAATCCGGTCTTGCCGTTACTGGTGGACTAAACTGCGGGCAACACGAAAACCGATGTAGTCGTAAGAGTTGGACGGGTTGCGGCCGTAGCTGCGTACCGCGATGCGGCAGAGGATCGCGCCTGTGTGGAAACCGCCGCCCCGGACCACCCGCCACGAGCCCGAAGCGCCTTGCGGATCAACTCCACCACGCAACTCACGTTCATACCAATCGTTAGACCATTCCGAAACATTTCCATGCATGTCATGTAGACCCCACGCATTCGCTTTCTTTGTCCCCACAGCATGTGTTTTCCCGCTGCTATTCTCGTCATACCATGCTATCTGATCAATTGTTCCTCCCGAATAAGGTCCTGTATCTCCGGCGCGACATGCATATTCCCACTGGGCTTCTGTTGGTAGAACCATCTTTCCACCGTCATTGCTTGCTATCAGGGTGTTTAACTTAGCCAGAAACTCTTGCGTGTCGTCCCAGCTGACTGTCTCCACGGGCAGATTTTCGCCCTTAAACCAACTAGGATTCGATCCCATCACCGCCTTCCACTGTGACTGCGTCACCTGTGTTTTCGCCATCCAGAATCCATGGGTTAGTGTTACCTTAACTTGAGATTCATCATAACGTCTATACTCGTCCGTCTCCGGACTACCCATCACAAACTCACCAGGTGGACACCAACAAAATGTCATCCTCACTCCCGGTGCGATTTCCCATTCGCGTTCCGCACCAGCCATCATTCCAATGAATGAGTTCCCCGAAGCAATGATCTCGGTCTTGCGTTCGGCGATTTTCCCCAGCACACGATTCATCAACTCCAGTTGGTGATCCATGCGGCGAATGAGTCCGCCGGTATTGCTGATGATGATTTGATTTTTGTTTTCCTCAGATGCCATCTTCGTGATCTCTTTCCAGCTCTGTGCTCAAGAGCTCAATTTCCTGATCCAAGAGTTCAGCTTGCTGGGCAAAGAATTCCTCCCAATCAGGTTGTTGAGTCATCAATTGATAGGTGTTGGATTCTTGGATTGTCTGGATGTCCTGTCGCACACGATCCAGCGCCTCTCGGATACCGGCGATTTGCGCACGCAGTCGCTGCTTCTTACGCTCTGATTGATTGCTATCGCTTTGGATTGAATCAAAGAGCCCGGCTTCGCAGCGTTCGACCAAGTGACGGACGTGCAGCAGGTCGCCATCATCATAGGCTTTGCGCAATTCCATGAACATGCGAGACGCCGGTTCCTTATGCTGAGCCGCCACCAAATCCGGGTGACAGAGTTTGGAGCCTTGTCGGAAAAGGCGTTTCAACTCTTTTTGTTCTGCCTCGGATAAATTCCACGCCGTGCGCGCGTCCTTTTCACGCCGTGTCTCTTGTTCCCGCTCAAAATCCTCGAAGTCCTTTTTTGCTTGTTCGTAGGAGGACTTTTTCTCTGGTTTGCTTTTGCTTTCTCGCAGCAGTTTGCGCATTCGCAACTTCAACAGTCTTGCCAATCGATCACCAAGAGACTCATGAAATGCTGCCTGATAGCACGTCAAAAGATGCCCCAACTCTGCCTGCTCTACTTCCAGATCGGTGAGCTCTGTGGAAAGCAATTCATACTCCGCTTCGAGCAGGGCGATTTCTGGATCGATCCATTGCGCCAATCGTGTCCCGTCTGATAGCAGCTTATCAATCATTCGCGCGGCATCTGCATAGCGATGATCACCCAGCGCGGCTTGGATTTCAGAGATAGCTGGCTCCTGCTGATGCTCGTTGAGGCGAGAAGCAGCAACGGACACAAGCTCCATATCCCCTAAATCTAATAAGGACTTGAGCGCAGTGAGACGGTTGATGAGTGCGGAGGTTAAATTCATTAAATGGATGGCATTTATTTTAGCAACGTCAAAGTGCATACACCGCTACTAGCGAGTACCGGCGATGAAACGAAGGTGAAGCCATGAATCCACGTAAAACTCCACTGAAAGAAGGGGGCTGGTAGCAGTTATATGGCACGCCTTGTTTGTTTCCTTGGTTCCAAGTGGTTACGGATTATGGACAATCTCCCGAACTAATCGAAAGAATACCTCGGATGGAGGTCGTGGCTGATCGTGGCGCAGATGAAAACCATGGCTACTTGGATGAATGCGAGCGGGTCAATCTCTGACTCTTGGCGGATGGCCGTGAAATCCTATCCGATCAATAGCCTCCAGTGCCTACCATACCGACACCGTAATCCTCGTTGGTGTCGCGGTTGCACTTCGAGCAACGCATCGCGCCATCATGCTTCCGTAGCGCGATGCCAGGAGGAAAGTCACACTGGCAAAGTGTATATCCCATCTGGTCAGCAATCTGTGCCTCCGCGATCTCAACCGCGCGCTCCGCATCTGCAAGCGCAGTCTCTGACGCTGCCTTCTGTGGGGATTCAGGAAGTAAGTCCTTCGCTGCCTTCACAAGTCCAAGTGCGATCTTCATTGTCGAGAACGCTGTCGCTAGATCCGTGTAGTCCATATAATGATGTGGTTGTTGATGGTTGTGTCTTAAATTCTCAAACGAACAGTTTTTATTCGTATCACCCAACGTGGTGATATCCGGTAGGTAAGTCGTTGGGGAGGAGAGGGGGATATCGTTGGAATATCAAGGTTTTTCCCGGGGTTGGGTGTCTTTAACGGGGGGGGGGGGGGGGGGGGGGGGGGGGGCTGGGTGCCTTTGCGGATATCACGGGATGGAGGGACGGCGACCGGGGATCGCCGCCACGGGGTTGGCGGCGCTTGGATGGGTTCCGCTCAAGGGGCGGGGGGCGGGGTGGGAGGGGTGGTTTCGTCCTCCACGGTGCCGTCGTCGTTGATATAGACGACGCCCCAGGCGCGGGCGATGCGGCGGCGGCCGGGGGCGTCGAGGTCGGGGCGCTCGCCGAGGTGGTACTCGACGGTGTTGATGATGGAGACGGCGAGGGCCTGGGCCTCGGGGTAGAGGGCGGCGAGCTCGCCCTGCTGGGTGTCGGTGTTGAGCTTGGCGGTCTCGCTGGCGGCGCGGGCTGCGGTGGTTTCCAGATGGAGGGCGCTGACGCTGGCGGCGGAGGGCAGGGCCATGGGGATATGGGCGGCTCCCTCGGCGGCGGCGCGGGCGGCCTCGCCGGTGGTGATTTTCCCGGCGGCGTCCATGACCTCGGCGATGTTGCCGAGGGGTGGCAAGGTGGTGGCCGTCAGGTCGCGGTCATAGAAGGCGCGGCTGGCGGCGGTGAGGTCGCCGCGCTCGATGGCGAAATCGAGCACCTGATGGAAGTGGGAGACATGGAGGGTGAGGCGGGCGAGGTGCCTGCCGAAGGTGTCGGTGAGGGGAGCCTGGGCGGCGAGGGCGAGCGGGACATCGCCGGCTTCCTTGAGCAGGCGGGTGAGGAGGGAATTGGGGGCGGCGGGATCGAGTTTCGCCCACTGGGCGGGGGTGATCAGGCGGTTTCCGGGGAACTGGTTCCAGCCATCGCGGGCGGCGCTAAGGCTGCGGATGACGGAGGAGATGGTGTTGGGGAGGCGGCGGGAGGGCATGGCGGTGGGGGATTGGTTTTCGATTTTTCGGATAATGGTTTGGAGATTTGGCGGTCGATAAATGAGCGGAACGGAGGCGGGAGGTGAAGCGGAATCTGTGAGTGAAGGCGGGATTTTGCCGAATTAGGGGTAATTTGGGACATTTTGTCGCGCTTTTGGGCTGTATACCCCCTTACAGCGTGGCGGGAGGGGGTGTACAGGTATGTAGAGGGGCCTCCGGGCTGCCGGAAGGGGGTGTACAGGTCTGCAGGGGGGCGTCGGGGCTGGCCGGAGGGGGTGTACAGGATGAAAGGGGGGCATCCGGGGTGGCCGGACGGGGTGTATAGGATGAAGGGGGGCATCCGGCGGGTTCAGCCCACCGCAGCCAGGATTTCCCCGATGTCCGCGAGGCGTCCGATTCCTTGATAGCCGCAGGCGAGGTCTCCTTCGGCGGGGCCGATGAATTCGCAGCCGTCCTGCTTGAGCAGGGCGATGTTGCGCTGTGTGGCGGGGTGAAGCCACATTTTCCCGTTCATGGCCGGGGCGATGAGGACGCGGGTGGGGCGGGGGAGGGCGAGGTAGATCGAGCCCAGCGGATCGGGCGCGAGACCGTTGGCAAAGAGGGCGAGGCAGTTCGCGGAGGCAGGGGCTACGAGGAACAGGTCGGCGCTGTCGGCGAGCTCGATGTGGCCCGGTTTCCAAGAGTCCTTCTCGTCCTCCAGCGAAACGAGCACCGGATGGCGGGTGAGCGTCTGGAGGGTGAGGGGTGTGATGAACTCACAGGCGGAGCGCGACATCACCGCATGAACCTCATGCCCCGCCTTCACAAGCTGGGAAGCGAGATCGGCCGCTTTGTAGGCGGCGATGGAACCGGTGATGCCGAGGACGATTTTCATAGATTTCAAAACTCAAGTTTCAACATTCGAGGAAGAATTACAGTGACCAATCACTACGCATTTTCAGGGCTTTCTCGTCTGTTTCTTTCGCCCGGGATTACTTACCTGCGACTGTCGGACGGGTTTGGAAGTGGCAGTTTTTATGTTCAAGCGGAGAGGAGGTTTAGCCGGAGTCCTTCGGCTTCGAAGCCGCGAAAATCGGTATCAAAGGTGGCAAAAGGAAGTCCGGCGCGGATGGCGAAGGCCGCAAGATAGGCATCCATCCATACCTTGGGAGATGGGGATGGGACGGCGGCGAGTTTGAGCCAAAGTTCTCGGGTGCCTTCAGGTTCTGCATCGAGGCAGCGGATGTGAGGTTGGTCACGCCATTCATCGAGAATATCCACCGCCATGGGATTGCTGATCACAGGGGAGTCGTAACCACGACATAAGGCAGCATTGGTGAGAAGCCTGAGGAAAGACTGCTCTACGGCGCGAGTGAGACTTGCAGGTTCTTTCACCGATCTTCCACGCATGAACTCTGCGGCGATGGCGTTATGTGGATGGCCTTTGAAAAAATAAGCAATCCAGACATTGGTATCAACGAAGTAGCCCGGCACGGCGCAGATCCTCCTCCTCGTTGGCACGTTCGATCATTGCTTGGGATTCATCCGCAGTAAGTGGCACGAAGCCCGGAGTATTCAGCGAGCGCGAAACTGCCATGCCTGTTGTTGCATCAATCACATAGGGGAACCCATCTTCCGAAAGCGTTTGCGATGGAGGCGCTGGATCACGTTGCGCCTGCTCGCGGTCGAAGCGCCCGACGAGTGTATCGGTATTGTGTCCATGCGCAAAGACTTCGGCCATCTCACCGATCTCCCGCAGCAAAGATCGGTGAATCAGTTCCTTGAGAGTCGTCTTGCGCTGAATCGCCGTGATTTTGGCGCGCCGGATCACTTCCTCAGGCAGGTCGATGGTTGTTTTCACTCGGGAATACTCCTGTCAATATGGGTTGCTGTCAATGTTCAGCTGAGCATGGTGGCGGCCTTTTTGACGGCGGTCGTGAGAGCTTCGATGTCCTCCATGGTGTTGTAGAGCGCGAAGGAGGCGCGGGTGGTGCCGGTGATTCCGAAGCGGGCCATGAGCGGTTGGCAGCAGTGGTGGCCGGTGCGGACGGCGACGCCCATTTGGTCGATGAGGGTGCCGAGATCGTAGTGGTGGACGCCCTCGATGGCGAAGGACAGCGCGCCGATCCGGTCGGGCGGGCCGTAGAGGCGGATGCCGGGGATTTCGGAAAGGGCTTCGGCGGCGGCGGCGATGAGTTTCCGCTCGTGGTCGTGGATCGCGTCGAGGCCGATGGCGTTCACGTAATCCAACGCGGCAGCAAGGGCGATGGCACCCTCGATGTTCGGTGTGCCGGCTTCGTATTTGAAAGGAGGATCGTTGTAGGTGGTTCCCTCGAAGGTGACTTGCTTGATCATTTCACCGCCGCCTTTCCATGGTGGGAGGGATTTCAGGAGGTCGAGCCTGCCCCAAAGCACGCCAATGCCGGTGGGGGCATAGACTTTGTGGCCGGAGAAGACGAGGAAATCGGCGCCGAGCTCGCGCACATCGATGGCCATGTGCGGGATGGCCTGCGCGGCATCGATGAGGACGGTGGCTCCGTGTTTCTTTGCCGCTGCAGTCATTTCACGGACGGGATTCACGGTTCCGAAGGCGTTGGAGACCCAAGTGAGGGCGAGGACTTTTGTCTTATCGGAAAGGAGATTCGCGAAGGCGGATTGGTCGAGGACGCCGTTTTCATCGCAGGGAATCATAACCATTTTCGCGCCGCTTCTTTCCGCGAGCATCTGCCATGGGACGATGTTCGAGTGGTGCTCTAGGGTCGAAATGAGTATCTCGTCGCCTACGGAAAGCGGGAGGATGTCGGAGACGAGGTTGACGCCATCGGTAGCGCCGGAAGTGAAGATGACCTCATCGGGAGAGTTCGCGTGGATGTGGGAGGCGATGGTTTCGCGGGCGGCCTCATGGGCGACGGTGGCGGCGCGGGCGAGGAAATGGGTGCCGCGGTGGATGTTCGAGTTTAACGCCTCGTAGTAATGCCGCGAGGCATCCAGCACGGCGCGGGGTTTCTGCGAGGTCGCCGCGTTGTCGAGATAGACGAGCGGACGACCGTTGACGGTTTCCCCGAGGATGGGGAAGTCGGATTTCAGCGAGGCGGGGAGCATTGGTTGGGGAAATATCGCACACGAAGCCACGAAGGCACGAAGTGGATTTGGTCAGGGTTTGTTGATGCGCAGGTTGGAATGGGTGAAGTCCTGTGTGCCGTTGACGATTCGTTGAATGCCTTCCTTGAATGTGGCGGCACCAAAGTTGATCAGTAGTCCGAGCGGCAAGTTAAGTAATCGAAGGTAGGTGAGGACTTGCTTGGAGTGAACGGGTGCCAGTTGGCTGATGGACTTAAGTTCGATCAATAAGGTGTCCTCGACAATCAGATCCGCGCGGAATCCTTCATCGATACTCAAACCAAAGACCTCGATCGGAACCGCTGACTGCCGTTTCACGGACAAACCCTCATTCTCCAACATTTTCTGCAAAACAACCTCATACACGTTTTCATAAAGCTCCGGCCCCAGCTCTTTGTGTAGCCGGAAACCGCTATCCACCACGATACGAGCCAACTCTTCCTTATCCCTTCGTGGCTTCGTGTCTTCGTGTGAGTCCGGTTTCATAATGCCAACGTCCGATACCGCTCACGAAAGTTTCTCGACGGCGGCTTCGAGTGAGGGGATGTCCTCGATTGAAATGACGGTAGCGTCGGGAGCAATTTTCGCAACCAGTCCTGCGATAACCTTTCCAGGGCCGATCTCAATGAAGTGGGTGTGGCCTTGGGCGACGAGATATTGGATGGACTCGATCCAGCGCACGGAGCCGGTGACCTGCGAGGTGAGGGTTGAGCGAATCTCGTCAACAGAGGAAACGGGGGCGGCGGTGAAATTCGCCACGACGGGGATGGCGGGCGTGGTGATGGCGGTTCCGGCAAGCTCGGCGGCGAGTTTTTCCTGCGCGGCGGCCATCAGCCGGGAGTGGTAGGCTCCGGCGACGTTGAGCTTGATCGCGCGGCGGATACCGAAGTCCTTGGCCTGCGCCACGGCGGCGTCGATGTTTGCGCTGGCTCCGGAAAGGACGATCTGGCCGGGGGCGTTGAGGTTCGCGACATCGACATCGGTGGCGGCGGCGAGTTCGCGGATTTTTTCCTCCTCACCGCCGATCAGGGCGGCCATGGCTCCGTCGGTGGCTTTGCAGGATTCCTCCATGAAAGTGCCTCGCTGGGAGACGAGCTTGAGGCCGTCGAGGAAAGAGAGAGTCCCGGCAGCCGCGTGGGCGGTGAACTCGCCGAGAGAGAGTCCGGCGGCAGCGGCGGGCTGGAAGTTTGGGAGGCGCTCTTTTAGCAACGCGAGGCCGATGAGACCATGGAGGTAAAGGGCAGGCTGGCACTTCGAGGTGGCGGTCAGGTTTTCTTCCGGGCCGTCGAACATGATCGACGTGAGGGAGTAGCCGAGCGCTTCATCGGCTTGGTGGGCGAGGTCGCGGGCGATCGCGGAGGATTCGATCCAATCGCGTGCCATGCCGATTTTCTGTGCGCCTTGTCCGGAGAAGAGGATAACGGGTTGGGTCATGGCCTTTTCTAAAGTCAGGGGAGCGAAAGGTTAAACCCTAAACTTCAAGCTACAGAAATTGCTTCCTGAATGGCGGGCGGGGTGCATCTTGGCGGTGTGAGCGATGCGATGATTGAGACGTTGGATCTGCACCGGAGTTACCGGATCGGAAAGAAATCCATCGAGGTGCTGCACGGGGTGAACCTGAGCATCGCCAAGGGCGAAAAAGTTTTCCTATGCGGTCCGAGCGGCGCGGGGAAAACAACCCTGCTTTACACGCTCGCGGGGCTTGAAAGGCCGGAGCGGGGGACGGTTCATATCGCCGGAACCGATCTCTACTCGCTGGGACGCAAGGCGCAGGCAAAATTCCGCAACCAATCCATAGGCTACGTTTTCCAAAACTACCACCTCCTGCCCGAACTGACCGCCGTGGAGAACGTCGCGGTGCCTGGAGCGATTGCTGGAATCAACCGCACGGAGGAAGCTTTGGTCGCCCTGGAGCGGGTGGGCCTGAAGGATCGGGCCGATCACCTGCCCGCTGAAATGTCCGGTGGAGAGCAGCAGCGGGTAGCCATCGCGAGGGCGATTGTGAATCAGCCGGCGGTGCTTTTTGCGGATGAACCGACCGGGAACCTCGATTCAAATACGAGTAAGGATATTATGGAAATCCTTCTGCAACTCGCTGATGAACAAGATGTTACATTGATTGTTGTAACGCATGATCAGAATCTGGCGAAGGTGGGGGATCGGACTCTGATTATTAAAGATGGGAAGATCAGCGAATGATTGTAGCGTAGCGGCAAATTGCATCCTCCATGGCCGAGAAAATTTGAGAGCGGCAGGGCGGATGCAGTCCGCCGCCACCCCTACTCGAAGTATTTCTTGAGTGCGCGCTGCTCGTCGGGCGCGAGAGAGTCGCGCCAGACGCGGTCGCCGCCTTTGCCCTCGGCGGCGGCACCGCCGGCGGCGGATTTCGACGCGGAATCGTCCACCGTATGCTTGCCGTCCTGGAGTTGGAGAAGATCGCCGGGGGTGGAGCGGGAGAGATCCTTGGCATCGAGGCCGGTGAGTTCGCCGACATCGAGGGGATCTTTGCCATTACGGAGGACGTTGGGATCATGGCCGGGGCCGCGTTGGACACCACCGGAGCCGGGACCTTCGCCTTCGCCTTCACCCTCTCCCTCACCTTGGCCGGAACCATTTCCTTCGCCCTCACCCTCGCCCTGACCATCTCCAAGGAGCTGGTCTTCCCAATCTCCTTCGCCTTGACCTCCTTGGCAATCCTCACATTTTTCCAAAGAATCCTTAAGCTTCTCCATACCCTCTTTCATCTGTTTCATCTGCTCGGGAGTGAGTTGTCCGAGGTCGTTGGGATCGAGTTTGGATAGCTGGTCGAGGAGTTCCGGGTTCGGCTTCATCGCTCCGTTCTGGAGTCCTTCAAGCGCCTGTTCGAATTGCTCGGCGAGCTTCTGTTTCTGCTGGGCGTTGAGTTTGTCGGCGTTTTCCGCCAAGGCTTCGAGGGTGTTTCCGGCTTCGGAAAGGTCGCGATCCAGCTTTTCCATGTTGGAATTGTGCGATTCCTCAAGGCTGTCCGTCGCCTCCAACGAGGCGTGGCTGAACCATTCCTCTTCGTCCTGTGCACGGAGTTCCTCCAACCGTTTTTCCACTTCCTCGATGTATTCTTCATCGACCATGGCGTCCTCGGCGAGTTGCTCAAGCTGGGAGTTGATCTGCGACCATGCCTGTGGCTGGCTGGACGGGGCGGGGGGGGCGGGTTGCCTCGCGTTGATCGGAACCAGC
>JAIXQS010000060.1 GCA_027485615.1 Verrucomicrobiaceae bacterium | reverse complement strand
TCTTCGCGGAAACCGAAGGCCGCATGAAATGGGCCACGAACAAGCGCCTGCACTTCGAACTCGGGATGATCAAGGCGATCCAGACGCTCTCCGAAGTCCGCATCACCGATGTGATCAGCGTGCTCACGAAAGGCGCGGATCACCTTTCCCAAGCCGTCCCAGCGCCCGCCGCGCCGCCGGTTCAGGAATTCCCCGCCCATGTCCCCGCGCCGGCTCCCCAGTCCGTAGCGCCCGCGAAGAAACCCGACGATGCGCTGTCCGCTTTCGATGCACTGATAGAAAGCGCGCCGGAAGGCGATGAGGAGGAAATCCCCGCGCCCGCCACCGCTCCGATATCGAAAGCACCCGCGCCCGCACCCGCACCCGCTGCGAAACCCGCGGAACCCATCCAGGAAGACACCTTCCACAAGGATCCGCTCATTCAGGCGGCGCTGGTGAAATTCGAGGCGGAATTCATCAAAAACTAGAATCCATACAAGATCATGAACATACAGAAATTGATGCAACAGGCCCAGCAGATGCAGGCCGGGCTGGCAAAGAAGCAGGAAGAACTGGCCGCACGCGAGGTCCAGGTCTCCGTCGGCGGCGACAAGGTCAAAGTCCGCGCCACGTGTGCGGGCGATGTGCTTGAAATCAAGATCGATCCCGCCGTCGTCGATCCATCGGATGTCGGGTTTCTCGAGGATCTCGTGCTCAAAGGAGTCCAGGAAGCGATCGAGAAAGGCAAGTCCCAAGCCGCGGCGGAGATGAAGAAACTCACCGGTGGCCTCGGTATTCCGGGGATGTGAATCCAGCCTCAAACTCCAAATCTCAAGCATGAGAAGCTGCCAGCGGCCAGGATGCCTGGCTCGCGCCGCCAAAGCGAACTACGGCGATTTCGCGCCTACCCGACGAACGGATCACCGGATGGTCATTTCCGATCTGCTGTGGCGGAGATAGTTTCCGGGCGCTTCGGAAAAGCAAAATCTGCCATTGCCAGTGCCGCATGTCGCGCTAGTTTCTCGCCGCCAACCTCAACCCCTGAATATCCATGGAAGATTCCTTCAATTCATCGCTGCCCTCCATCGAGCACTTGCGCCAAAGGGCGAAACGGCGTTTGCCCGGTTTCGCGTTCGATTATCTGGAGGGCGGATGTTTCTCGGAAATCAATCTGCGGCGCAACACGGATGAGATCCGGGATGTGCAACTCAGGCCGTATTATCTGCGCGATTACGCCGGCGCTTCGCAGAAAACCGAATTGTTCGGGCGCACGTATGACGCGCCATTCGGGATCGCTCCCATCGGCTTGCAAGGGCTGATGTGGCCCCGCGCCACTGAGATTTTGGCGAAGGCTGCGTTCAAGGCGAACATCCCTTTCGTTCTCAGCACGGTGGGTACGGCGAGCATCGAGAAAGTGGCCGAACTCACCGAGGGCAACGCATGGTTCCAGCTTTACCATCCGGTCGAGGAGGATCTCCGCGACAAGCTGCTCAAACGCGCCGAGGTCGCCGGTTTCCCGACCCTCGTGATTTTGGCGGACACGCCGACCTTCGGATATCGTCCCAAGGAAATCCGCAACGGCCTTTCGATTCCACCGCGCATGACCTTGAAGAACGTTCTTCAAATGACGACCCATCCGACATGGTCGTTTTCCCAACTCTTTGCGGGAGCGCCCGAATTCCAGACCATGAAGCCCTACATCCCGAAAGGTCTCAGCATGAAGCACCTCGGGCTGTTCATGAACAAGACCTTCAGCGGACGGCTCAACGCCGAGAAGATCAAGCGCCTGCGCGACCGCTGGCCCGGCAAACTCGTGATCAAGGGAATCGTGACCACCGAAGACGCCGAACAAGCCATCGCCTGCGGAGTGGATGGCATGATCGTTTCCAACCACGGCGGCCGCCAACTGGATGCCGGACAATCGACCATCAAGCCCCTCGCCGAACTGGTGCGCACGGTGGGCGATAGAACAACCCTGATGATCGACAGCGGCGTTCGCTCCGGCCCCGATGTGGCTTGTGCGCTGGCATCCGGTGCGAAGTTCACCTTCATGGGGCGAAGCTTCATGTATGGTGTCTGCGCCATGGGCAACAAGGGCGGCGAGCACACGATTTTCATGCTCAAGCGCCAGCTTCAGCAAGTGATGGAACAGATCGCCTGCGAGCGCGTGGAGGATTTCCCGAAACACCTGATCCGGGATGATGTCTGAGCAGGCCCGCTACGCCCTCACCAGCACCTGATCGAAATCCTTCCACACCGGATCAATGTTCTGGGCGCGGAGCATTTCCGCGACCTGGGCGGGGCTGCGGGTGTCGTGGATCTGGAATTGCTCGGTGGCTTTTTCCTTTCCTGATTTTTCAGTAAGCTCGACCCGGCGGCCTTTCACGGTGAGATGGAGATCATCGGAACCGGCACCGGTGTAGCCGCCCGGCTCGGTGCGCGCTCCGGCGGACATGTGCGTCACCCCGAGCGGTGCCATGGCGTCGCGGAGAGGCGCGGGTTCGCGGGTGGAGAGCACGATGGCCACCTGCGGGAAAGTGATGCGGAAGGCGGTGACCAGCCGGAGCAGCGCGGCGTCGGGCAGATAGCGGTTCGGATCGGGTTCGTATTGGTAGTTTCCGGCGTAGGGTCTCATGCGCGGGAAGGCGACGGAGAACTGCGCTTTCCAGCAATGTTTGTACAGATACTCAAGATGCGCGGCTAGCGAGAGAGCCTCGTGTTTCCAATCCGCCAGGCCGAACAGCGCGCCGATCCCGATGCGCCGGAAACCGCCCGCGTAGGCGCGCTCCGGGCAATCCAGCCGCCAGTCGAAATTCTTCTTCGGCCCCGCCGTGTGGAGGGTCTGGTAGGTCTCGCGGTGGTAGGTTTCCTGATAAACGATCAGTCCCTCCGCGCCGTGATTGACGAGCTCCGTGTATTGGTCGTCCTCCATCGGGCCGACCTCCAACGCAAGCGTCGGGAAAAGCGGGATCAGGGCGTCGAGGCATTTCTGGAGGTAGCCTTCGGAAACGAATTTCGGATGCTCGCCGGCGACGAGGAGGAGATTCCGGAAGCCCTGTGCGTGCAGATGCCTCGCCTCGGTTACGACCTGATCCACGGTCAGGGTCGTCCGCAAGATCGCGGCATCGCGGGAGAAGCCGCAGTAGGAGCAGTTGTTCACGCACTCGTTGGAAACATAGAGCGGCGCGAACAGCCGCATGGTTTTTCCGAAATGCTGGCGCGTCACCCGCTGGCTGCGCTGCGCGAGGGCTTCCAGCGGCACCTCATCCTCCAGCAAGCCCATGAACCGCCGTACCAAGGGTGTGGGACTCGAGAGGAGGCGGGGATAGTCGGCGGAAAACGGCACGCGCGCATCATGGAACATCCCGGGGTGCGAGTCCAATGCGGATGTGGGATAGGAACACCTCATTTTTGGCATCGCCACTCGCAGCTTTGGATTTTAGGTTGCGGGCATGATCAGCATTGAAGTTGTAGGGACGGTGAAATCACAGTGGGGAGAGGGGGCGGTTTGGTGGAAAGGCTTTCTCTACTACGTCGATATCGAGGGGCACCGCGTGCACCGCTACGCGCCGGAGACGGGGGAGGAGTCTTCATGGGATGTCGGGCGGCGGGTAGGCACGGTGGTGCCGCGCGAGAGCGGTGGGCTGGTCTTCGCGGGGGACGACGGGATCTTTTTCCTCGATGAGGAAAGCGGCGACATCGCAGCCATCGCCGATCCGGAACCGGACATGGCGGATAACCGTTTCAACGACGGCAAGTGCTCGCCGGACGGACGTTTTTTCGCGGGGACGATCAGTCTCGTGAAAAAGACGGGCGATGCGAAACTCTACCGACTCGATCCCGACCTCAGCCTCCACGAGGCCTACGCGCCGGTGACGAACTCGAACGGCATCGTGTGGTCGGCGGACGGGAAAACCTGCTATTACATCGACACCCCGCGCAAGGAGGTGCTGGCCTTCGATTACGCGGACGGCCTGCTGACGAACGAGCGGAGCGTCGTTTCCACCGCGCATCACGAAACCTCGCCGGACGGGATGACGATCGACGCGGACGGCAACCTATGGGTCGCGTTTTGCCACGGCGCGTGCGTCTGTTGTTTTGATCCGCGCAGCGGGAAGGAGCTGCGGAAAATCGACCTGCCCTGCCTGGAGACGACTGCCTGCGCCTTCGGAGGTGCGGGTTTGGATGATCTTTACGTGACCACCGGCATCCACAAGACCGTGGAGGAAGAGCACGCCGGGCGCTTGTTTCGCATCAGGGGGCTGGGGGTAAAAGGCTTGCCATCGAACGTGTTCGCGGGATGAGGATCGTGCTGGCATCAGGTTCGCCCAGGCGGCGGGAGCTGCTGGCGGCGGCAGGGCTTTCCTTCGAGGTGATCGCGTCGCCCGCTGAGGAGATCCACGACGCGGCGCTGGGCATGGCCGGGCTTTGCGAGGAGAACGCGCGCTTGAAGGCTGCGGCGGTTCCCGTTCCGGGCGCGGTGGTGATCGCGGCGGATACGCTGGTGTTCATCGAGGGCGAGCCTTTGGGGAAACCCAAGGACATGGCGGAAGCGAGCGGAATGCTTCGAAAGCTCGCAGGACGGACGCACCAGGTCTGCACGGGTGTATGCCTTGTGGATGCCGAGGGAAAAATTCGGACGTTTCATGCGGTGACGGATGTGGTTTTCCGCGAGCTCGATGAGGCGGGCATTTCCGAATATCTCGCCAAGACCAGCCCGCTCGACAAGGCCGGAGCATACGGCATCCAGGATCACGGGGAGATGATCGTGAAAAGGATCGTCGGTTCCTATGAAAACGTGATGGGGCTTCCGGTGGATGATGTATTGGACGCGCTGGCGCAAATCGGGTTGCCGATGGCGCGCGGATAGGCGAAGAATCAGGCATGCCCATTTCACGGCGATACCCGCTGATCTTCAACCCCCGCGCGCGCAGCGAGAAGGGTGGGAAGACGCGGCAATTTCTCATGGAGCACGCGAACCGCTTCGCGCTCTACGCGACGAACAGCGGTCAGGAGGCGGTGGAGCTGGCGCGTAAATTTGCGGACGACGGCGAGCCGGTGGTGATCGCGGCGGGCGGCGACGGCACGCTCAATGCGGTGGTTTCCGGTCTCGCTGGCAGCCGCACGGCGCTGGGCGTGATACCCGCCGGGACGATGAATGTTTTCGCCCGCGAGCTCGGCATCGATACGAACAGTTTGCCCAAGGCGCTCGATGTTATCGAGAAAGGCCTGATCCGCGAGGTCGATCTCTTTACCGCGAACGGCGCGCCCTTCGTGCAGATGGCCGGCGTGGGCTTCGATGCGATGGTGATCGAGGAAACAAAATGGGAGAGCAAAAAAATGCTCGGCCCGCTGGCGTATCTGCTTGCTGCGGTGAAAGTGCTAGGGGGAAAGCCGCCGGAGATCGAGGTCGTGACCATAGAGGGTCATCGGGAGAAGGGCGTAGCGGTGCTGTGCGGGAACGGCTCGCTTTACGGCGGGCAGTTTCGCCTTTTCCGCAACGCCGACAACCTCGATTCCAAGCTCGACGTGATCGTTTTCAAGGAGGCCGGATACCGCTTCGTGCTCGATTCGCTGCACGGGATCGCGCTCGGTGGGATTGACCTCGCTGCATCGACCTCCTATTTCCAATCCGAGGGTTTCACTGTCACGTCCCCCCGCGAAGTGCCGGTGGAGATCGATGGCGAGTGGCTAGGTCGCTTCAAGGAAATCGAGTTCCGCGAAACCTCGACCCGGCTCCGTGTGCTCGCTCCCGAAACTCCTTGCGCGACGCCTTTCACCGACGCCATGAAATCCCTGCTCCAGTGGCCGCCGAAACCCCAACCCGCGACCGTGGCCAAGATATCTTGAAAGCGAAAAGCAAACCGACCCCGCTCACCTGGATCAAGCGGCTGACCGCAGTCGGCCTGCTGATTTTCCTGCTTGGCGTGGGCTTGATCATCTACGCGAACGTCACGGCGGTGTGGGCTTCGCGCGGGAAACTTTTCGATGACGTGAAAGACCTGCCGCCCGCGAAGGTGGGTCTCGTTTTCGGAACCTCAGACCGCTACCAGGGCCGAGAAAACCGCTATTTCCGCTACCGCATCGATGCGGCGGTGGATATATGGAATGCGGGCAAGGTCGAGACGCTCATTGTCTCCGGCGACAACCGCAGCAAATACTACAACGAGCCGCAGAAAATGAAGGACGCGCTGGTGGAGGAGGGCGTGCCCGCCTCGCGCATCGTCTGCGATTACGCGGGGCTGAGGACGCTCGATTCCGTGGTGCGTGCGAAGGAAATTTTCGGGACGAACAAAATCCTCGTCATAAGCCAGCGCTTTCAGAACGAGCGGGCGATCTACATCGCGCAGGCGCACGGCATGGAGGCCTACGGCTACAATGCGGAGGACGTGGAGCTGCAGGCCGGTTTCAAGACCAAGATCCGCGAGGTTGGCGCGCGCGTGAAAATGTGGCTCGATGTGAATTTCCTCGATACCGCCCCGATTCACCTCGGCGAGAAAGTCAAGTTGCCTGGCGATCCTCAATCCTCGGCACCGTAACGCGCGATGGGTGAGTTCGCCTTTTCGGAAACGGCGAATATCGATTTTCCGTCGCGAGAAAACGCGACCGCCTCGGCTTGCTGTAGCCCGTGCGCACCGAGGTGTTCCGCGTTTTTCCCGAACGCGTCCGCCCACGTCTCCTTCTCACCGCGCCGGAAAAGGAACACGCCGTAATAGGTCACGATCGTGGCCATGCGGTTGCAGGCGGACATGTCGAGTCCGGTGGGTTGGTTCGCGAAAGGGATGGAGACGATGCCGGGCGCCTTGGTCGCCGTGGTGCCGATCTTCCGGGCGATGGCATTCTTCGAGGGCAGTAGCGGCACCTCGTAAACGCCCGGGGGCTCGGTGCGCTTGCTGACAAGGATGACCTTCGCTCCCTGCACATCCACCGCGACCGACTCGCAATCGCGCGGGCCGTCCTCGTAGCTGAAGGTGATTTGCCATAGGATGGGGGCTTTGCCGGAAAGGGTTTCGCCTTGGGCGGGAAGCGTCGGCTCACGGACGATATAGAGGGTGCAGGTTTCCCGGGCGGAGCCGTTGTCGCCGGTATCCGCGATGAGCAGGCAGTGATTCCCGTCCACCGTGAACGCCGCGAGATCCTCCCAGTCTTTGTTCACGGCATCATCGATGGTTACCGATCCACGCGGTGTTCCATCGGTAGCGGCGAAATGGATCTCCGGCGTGCCGCCGCTGTCGTTAACCATCCATAGGAAACCCTCTGCCGATGGCGAGGCCGCGAGTCCCGAAGCCTCGGTGACGGCAGGGGAGGTGAGCTTTGCATCGCTGGGCTGAAGCACGAAAGCGGGCTCCGCCGTAAGCGTGGCGATGGCGAGAAGTGATAAGGCGAAGACGCGCATGATCCACGGACACGCTGAACGCAAGAGGCCGGATTGCCAGAAATTTTCCGAGTCTTGGCCTTGCCGAAAACGGGACGGAGGGCTTGGATGGCGCTCCAAACCGAACCAACATCAATATGTCCGATTTCCTCACCG
>JAIXQS010000139.1 GCA_027485615.1 Verrucomicrobiaceae bacterium | reverse complement strand
GTCGTGGAAATGTTCCGCTCCGCCGACGGCACCGCGCCCGGCCTCGCCATTGCCTTCAACGATCTCTGCGCCGGCCCGAACTCGCGGCTCGATTACATCTCAATTCAGGATCTCAACGAAACCACCCGCCTCATTTCCGTCAACGAGACCTCCACCGCCCGCGACGCCCGCGCTAAGGCTTTCATCCTCAACACCGGAGCCTCCTGGGCGCGCAACGAATCCCTATCCCGCCTCGATGGCGCGGGTTCACGCTCGGACATGCTTTCCGTTTCCATCCCCGCCCGCGAACAGGAATACGACCAGCGCACCTTCCAGCACCACGTATCCGAGGGCGCGTTTTCCGATCTTCTCTACAAGAACACCCTCTACGGACACTCGAAAACCGTCTTCTCCGGCCTGATCTCCGTCGATGAAAACGCCCACCATACCGACGCCTACCAGACCTGCCGCAACCTGTTGATGACCGACGATTGCGAGGCGAACTCCATGCCCGGCCTCGAGATCAACGCCGACCAGGTGAAATGCTCCCACGGCTCCACTGCCTCCCAGATCGCCGATGAGGAAATCTTTTACCTCCAGGCCCGCGGCATCGATCCCGTCCAGGCCCGCCAGCTCATTGCCCGCGGCTTTTCCGTCGAGGCCGTCGAACGTATCGGCGACGCGGACACCGAAGCCCTTGTGCTCGCTTTCATCGACGCGAAGTTTTCTAAAGTGGGGGATTGATCTCGGGTCACTCTCCGCTGGACGTTTTGCGCTGTTTCGCCGAACCTCCGCACCCATGCGCGTTCTCCGGATCCTTGCCAGAAAGGAACTCAACACCTATTTCCTCAACCCCTTTGGTTGGGTGGTGCTTGCGTTTGTCGCGCTGATGCAGGGACTGTCCCTTTCCTCCGCGATGAAGGGCTTCCGCGACACGCCGGTGAAGGACAGCCTGGTTTACGTCACCTTCCACACTCCACTCTTCTGGTTCTATTTCCTGTTCATCTTCCCTCTGATCACGATGCGGCTGTTTGCCGATGAGGAGCGCTCGGGGACGCTGGAAACCCTGCTCACCGCGCCGGTGCGGACTTGGCAGGTGGTGCTTTCGAAATACATCGCCGCGATGGCGTTCTACACGCTGCTGTGGATCCCGGCCTATCTCCAGTTCAAGGCGTTCTCATGGTTCACGGACATCCCGCCCGCCTACTCGGACGGCGCTTTGCTGGGCAGCTTCGCGATCCTGTTCCTGATGGGCGCGGCTTTCACAGCCGTCGGCTGCCTCGCTTCCGCGCTGACCTCCAGCCAGATCATCGCGGGCATCGTCACGATCACGATCCTGGTGATCCATTACTTCCTTGGTTTCGTCACCGTGATCTGGGGCGAGTCCTTCGCGGGCGCGGGCTTTTTCCACTACATCTCATCCCAGCGCCACCTCCACTACTTCGCCAACGGCCTCCTCGATTCCCGCGCGGCCGTCTATTACCTCTCGCTGACCGCCTTCTTCCTGTTCCTCACCCACCAGGTCATCGACCTCCGCCGCTGGCGCCCGTGAAAGACACAAGACACAAGAAAAGAGATTGGGAAATTTGAAATTTGATAATCAGGTGAATCTTTCCCCAATATCCAATACCCAATATCCTCTTCCTTTGCGACCCTCCGCGACCTTTGCGCCTTTGCGGTGAAAATTTCCACCATGTCCGCCCCCAATTCCAAACGCCCATCCCGCCCGAACCGCTTCGGCATCGGCTTCCTTTCCATTTTCCAGATCGTCCTCCTGCTCGCCGCCGTCATTTTCGCCAATTACCTTTCCTCCGGAAATTCCAAGCGCGCCGATCTTTCCCGCAGCGCGGATTACTCGCTCTCCTCCTCGACCCTGAACTATCTCAAGGGCGAGGAGTTAGCCAAACGTGAGCGCCCGGTGAAATGGATCATGGCCCTCCGCCGCTCCTCGCCGTTCTACGACCGGATCCGCGCCCTCGCCGAGGAATACACCCGTAAATCCGGCGGGAAGATCGAGCTGGAGATCATCGATCCCATCCGCGCCCCCGACCGCACCTCGCAGTTCGCTGCGGCATACAACCTCACGCTGGTCCGCGACCTCATCCTCATCGACGCACGGCCCGATGAGGCCGCGCCCATCGTCACGGAAACCACGACAGGCAGCGCGGCGCTCAACGCGAACATCACCGTCGCACTCGCCGAGGAAATGCTGACCTACGCGGTGGACGCGAAAGGCCAGCGCCGTCCCGACGCCTTCCGCGCCGAGGATCTGCTCACCGCCCGCCTCGTCGAGGCCATCGAGGGCAAGCCCCGCACCTTCCTTTTCCTGGCGGATAAATCCCGTGTCGATACCGAGGGTGAAAACTCACCCTGGAGCAATCTCGCCGCGACCCTCCGCTACCGAAACATCCGCCTCACCCCCGCGAACCTTTCCGACCTCACCGCCATTCCGGAGGGCGTCGACGGCCTTGCCATCGTCGCCCCGAAATACGATTTCACCGACGCGGAGATCGCTACCCTTGAGGAGTATTGGAATTCACCCCGCTCCGCGCTCCTCATCCTTCTTGAAGCCGGCCAATGCCCGCCGAACCTGCGCATCTTCCTCCGCTCCAAGGGGGTTACCCCGCGCCGTGACCGCATCATCACCAAGAGCGGTGACCGCATCACCAGCACCGCGCGCGGAATTTTTTCCGAGGGCGTCCCTTTCCTTGAGGATCTCAGCGGTCGTGCAGCCGTCTTCGAAGGCGCGTCCTCATCGCTCGAAGTCCGCGAAAACGCCGATGACCTTTCCGTGAAAAAAATCGCCCCGACCCCGCTCATCCAGATCGGCGAGGGTTTTTGGGGCGAGGCGGATTTCGGGAAAAGCGATGCAGGTGAAAAGGCCGGCGAGACCTTCGATGTGATCCGTGATGCAAGCCCGCCGCTGCACCTCGCCGCCTCCGTCACCCGCGGAGCCACGTCAGACGACCGCTTCGCCGCCGAGGCCTCGCGCATGATCGTCATCGCCAACACCGACTTCCTCGATCCCGACCGCCAGCGTGCCGAAAACGTCGATTTCCTGGCCTCCTCCGCGAACTGGCTGGTCCGCCGCGATTCCCTCGCCGGGGACACCCCCCGTACCATCGGAATCTACATGCTGCCGCTGTTAGACACCCAGGTATCGTTCATAAACCGCCTCAACCTCATCTTCATCCCGCTCGCCTTCCTCATCATCGGAGGCATCGTCTACTCATCACGCCGGGCGTAGCCCTCTTTTTCGAGTTTAAGATTTAAAGTTTAAAGTTTTGCGCTCGCTCGTCCTCACCATCCTGCTGATTGCCGCCACCGCCATCCTCGGCGCGCTGGCGGTTTGGCAGATGCGCGAGGGCAGCCTCGACCGCCTGCTTGGCGCTGCGCCCGTCGAACTGGGCGAGCGGATCTATCCCGATTTCCAGCCGGAAAACACGGCGCGGATCAGCCTGCGCTCGGGTGAAACCGAGGCTGTTTTCGTGAAAACCCCGGGCGGTTGGGTCGCCACCACGCCATGGGAAGACCGCATGGACTACCGCGCCACGCTCGCCATCCTGACTCTCGCAAATACGACGATAGCCGTGGATCGGGTAGAACGGGACAAGCTCGACCCTGCCGCAGCCGGCCTTTCGGCTGGAAACACCGAGATCCATTGCCAGGACGCCTCCGGCGAAACGCTCGCCCATTTCCGCCTCGGCAGGCGCACCCCTTGGCTTCATCTCACCGAAGGCGAGAATCCGCAATCCATCCCCACCACCTACTTGCTACCTCTCGAGAGTGGCAGGAAATCCCACGTTTATGCCGCCACCGGTGATCTCTCGCCGCTTTTCAAGGACGGCTTCCGCCGCCTCCGCGATCACCGACCCCTACAATTCAATCCGCTTGCCCTCGGGAAAATCCGCATCCGCACCTCCGAGGGCGAGCTCACCTTGGGTCGCGCCGACCCCTCCGCTCCGTGGCGCATCACCAAACCGTTGGATCTCGCCACCGATCCCGCCACCGTCAAGACCCTGCTTGAAGGACTTTTCGAACTACAGGCCACGACGATAGCCGAGCGCTCCGATGTGACCTTGCCGTCGATCACCGCCTCTGCGCAGAACGGTCAGATCGCTCTCAGCCACTTCGGTGTGGAAGGGGAAACCGTCCTCGAAATCCTCCCCGCCGAGACCCCGGAAGCCCGTGAGGCTCTTGCCACCGTCAGCGACCGGCCCGAAACCGTCTTCACACTCCCGCTCAAGGCGGAGGCGGAGATCGTCTCGATCGCCGACCTGCCGCTCACCGTAAACGACCTCCGCGACCCGACCCTCACCAACCTCAACATCGCCTCGATCCGCGGCATCGCGATCGAGACCGCCACCACGCCCCCCGTCCTCATTTCCCGCGAACCTCCCGCCCCTTGGACGGCCACCATCGGCGGAAAGGAGCAGACTGCCAACGAGCAGCGCCTCTTCGATCTTCTCATGGCCGTCACCAGCACGCGCGCCCTCTCCTTTGAGACCGATGCCGCCCCGGAAGACCTTTCCCCGTGGGGACTGGATCGGCCCATCCTGACCCTCGTTTTCCTCGCGGAAAACAACCAGACGCTTTCCATCTCCTTCGGCCTCGACAAGCGCGGCGGCCTCTTCGCGAAACGCAAGACCAGCCCGACGATCATGCGCATCGACCGCTCCTTTCTCGCGAAAATCGCCGTCAACGCCCATGACTGGCGGCACGCTCGCCTCTGGTCATTCTACAAGGTCGATCTCACCAAGCTTACTCGCACCCAGGGGGGGGGGCCGCCGTTGGAGCTTACCTACGACGACCGCGACACATCATGGGAAGCCGCCCGTGCCGGTAAAGATGTCAGCGCCGATCTCGATCCCGCGCGTGCGAATTTCATCCTCACCACGCTGGAAAACCTCGCGGTCGCGCGATGGCTCGCACCCGGTGATGAGGCCGCTGCCAAAGCCCTCGCGAAGCCCGTGCTGACCTTCACGGCCGCCGAAAACACCATCGATGATTTCGGCGATATCATCGGCTCCAAAACCCGAACGATCACCCTCGCCCCGGATCCCGCCACCAACCTTATCTATGGCAAACTATCCTCCGATCCTTCGCCATTCACCCTGGATGCCGATACGTTCCTGAAACTCAGCATCCCGCCGCTGGACGACTGAGGTGGCTCAGGGTTTCCGACAGGATTGCGGCACGGAAAGTTGAAGCCTGCCTGGGATCATCGACCAGCCGGGCGCACCATGATCCGCGCGCGCAGCCCGGAAAAGTTCAACCCTGGCCCGACTGAGTCAGCGTGGCTTCCTGTTTTTTCAGGCGAATACGGCTCAAAGCAGTTCCAGAAAAGTCGGGAGGATCTTCAGGAACAGGGAGTTTTTGCCGCCGCGTGAAAGCTGGCAGGCGACGAGGCCTTCCGGGGAATCGGGGTCGGCCGGGGAAAGGGAGCTGACCTTGTAATCGCTGGATTCGATCTCGCGTAGGAGGTGGGTGCAGCCTTTTTCGCGGCTGACGCGGACAGTGGTCGTAGAGGAGGAAAGCTCGACCAAGCCGAGCGGCGCTGAGTCTTCGGAGGATTCGATTTCTGCTGATATTCGCCGGCCTTCCCTGGTTTCGAAATCACACGTGCCTGTGATTTTCCATCCGGCCTGGACGGCGAGCCACGCGAGGAGCTGCAGGGCGGTGTTGCGATCCTGCGGCGCGTGCCTGATGCGGATTTTCGAGATCTCGCCGAGCATCGCCTGCGCCACGGCGTCGTCGAAAAGCCCGGCGATGCCGACCCGGTATTGCCAGCACCGCGTCCAGGCAAGGTCTTGCACTGTGGCCACCGTATTTCCCTCGGTGGCTTCGGAAATTCTCGCGAAGCCGGCCTTCACATCAGACCAGCCGGAGCTATCGAAGATGATTCGGTTGATTACGCTGGCGAGGCGCTCGGTGAAAACTTCGGAAAGTTCGCCCTGCCACCAGAAGACAAGGGGAAGATCGGAGCTGAGATGGGAGAAAACGGTGTTGCGGAAACGGCCGGTGACACGGCCGGCGAGGCGGAAGGCGATCTGCTCGCAGCAAACGGATTTCTGGCCGTGGGAGAGATGGCAATGGGCGGTGATCCAGGCGCGGAGCGAGGCCTCCTCGTCGCGGACGATCTCCACGAGGATCGCGCGGCAGGCGTTCTCGCGGGTGAGATCGCCGATGATGCGCGAGTTTTCCAGCAGGCCGCCTTTCCTCTCCGTATAGACGACGAGGTTCATCAGCGACGCGTTGGTGCGCGCGTCATCTTGCTCCCACAGCGTGCGCAGCTCGTGGTCGATCTGGGAAACGGGGACTTCTTTCCCGAGTTCGGCGTATTCGTCTGTCAGGGTGGCGGTCATTTTCAGCGGTAAATCTCTTTGCGATGGCCGATGCGGATGACGAGAATCACGAGTTCTTGGTTTTCCACACCGTAGATGACACGGTAATCGCCGACTCGGATACGGTATTTTGCCTCTGCTCCAATCAACTTGCGGTAGCCTGCAGGAAACGGATCTGCTGCGAGTGCATCGATAGAATCCCGAATCCGCTCGGCGTGGGTAGCTTGGATCGTCGCCAAAGCCTTGCGGGCGGCTCTTTTGAATTCAATCCTGTAGGACGGCATCTCCGAAAATCTCCCTTTTGACTTGTTCCCACGGTATTGTTTCCTCGTCCCGCACTTCCAGACAAGCGGCGAGGTCGATCAAGTCTTCCATCATTTCCTCGTATTCTTTGATCGGGATCACGGCGGAAACCACTTTGCCTTTCGCGTTGGTGAGGAAGTGCGTTTTCATGATTTCAGTTAAACCCAGCGTTATGAGGTTTGCAAGCCGCCAGAACTCACAGCCTCCGCCATGCGAAGCCGTCTTTCTTGATCATCTCGTCCGCCTCGCGCGGGCCCCAGGAGCCGGCGACGAACTCGGCCATCGGCGGCTTGTTGTCGGATTCATGCCACGCGTGCTCGATGTGGTCGATGAAGCGCCATGCCTCCTCGACCTCGTCGCGTCGGGCGAAGAGTGTGGCATCGCCGGCGATGGCGTCGAGGATGAGGCGCTCGTAGGCTTCGGGGCTGCCTTTTCCGAAACTGGTGGCGTAGTGGAAATCCATTTTCACCGGCTCAAGGCGGAGCGATGTGCCGGGGATTTTCGACACCATGCGCAGCGAGATGCCCTCATCCGGCTGGATGCGGATCACAAGCACGTTGCCGCCGGGGACGCCGCCGGGAAGGGCACCGAACAGCACGGAGGGGGCTTCCTTGAAATGGACGGAGATTTCCGTGGATTTTTTCGGCAGGCGTTTGCCCATGCGGATGTAGAAAGGCACGCCGCTCCAGCGCCAGGTGTCGATGAGCAGCCGCACGGCGACGTAGGCCTCGGTCTGGGAAGTCGGGGAAACGCGGTCTTCCTCGCGGTAACCGGGGACGGCATTGCCATCCACGTGACCGGCCGTGTATTGGGCGCGGATCACATTCTCAGCGACCTTTTCGGGCGTGTCCCACTGCCGCAGCGAGCGGATGACCTTTACCTTTTCATCGCGCACGCCGTCGGCGGAAAGATCGGTGGGCGGCTCCATGGCCACGAGGCTGAGGAGCTGGAGGAGGTGGTTCTGCACCATGTCGCGCAGGGCTCCGGATTTCTCGTAGTAACCGCCGCGCCCGCCCTCCATGCCGAGGTTTTCCGAGCAGGTGATCTGCATGTGGCTGATGTAGCGGCTGTTCCAGAGCGGCTCGAAAATCGCGTTGGCGAAACGCAAGACCATCAGGTTCTGCGCGGTCTCCTTGCCGAGGTAGTGGTCGATCCGGTAGGTGTCCTTTTCCGCGAAGGTTTCGCTGACCACCTTGTTGAGGTGCTTGGCGGTTTTCAGGTCGGTGCCGAAAGGTTTCTCGATGATCACGCGCGCCCAGCAGCCGTCCTTCGCCTTGTTCAGGCCCGCGCCCTTGAGGCGTATGAGGATCTCGTCGAAAAATTCCGGTGCGGAGGCGATGTAGAAGAGGCGGTTGCCCTTGCCGCCGCGGCCGGCATCGATCGCGTCGAGGCGCTCCGCCAGCGCGGCGTATCCTTTCGCGTCATCGAACTCGGACTGGTGATAGCTGACGCTGTGGATGAAATTGTCCCAGACTTCAGGGTCGTGGCCGCTGCGGGAGACTTTCTGGTTCAACACCTCGAGGCCGGCGCGGAACTCCTCGTCGCTCTTTTCCCGGCGCGCGAAGCCGATGATGTTCACTCCCGTCGGCAGTTCGCCGTCCACGGCGAGGTTATAGAGCGCGGGGATGAGCTTGCGGTGGGTGAGGTCTCCGGTCGCGCCGAAGATCACCACCGTGCATGGCTCGGGACGGTTGCGGGAAACGAGATCTTCGCGGAAAGGATTCGACATGGCGGTGGCGGGAGTTTCGACAGAAGGCCCCGTAAGGCAACGCGAAACAAGGGGGCGCGTGAGGAATTCAATTCATGGCACGACGATGCTGTGCCGTTCCCAGAACGCGCGCAGATCAGCTTCGCCCCCTTTGAAAACATTCCGCTCCATGGGGTGGGCGGTGTTTCCGAAAAATCGCGGGCTGCGCCACTTCGGCGTGTCGTAATGCTTGGCGCGCGACGCCCCGTTTTCCCAGACGACACCGCCGTATTGCCACATCGTCCAGCCTCTCCAGAGACCGTATTGTCGGCAAAGCTCGTCCGGGGTGAGATCGCCGCCGGCCATCGCGCGCTCGGTGCCGCCCGGCCCGTAGAGCGCGATCCAATAAGGCGTGCGGCGGATCACCGCTTTCTGCGCCGGTGTTGCGTTGCTCAGCCGCGAGCGGAGCCCCGGGCTGTTCTCCAGGTAAGTGACCGGATATACGCCCGTCCGCTGGTGCACGCGCTCGATGAATTTCACCAACCGGTCCGGTGTGGAAAGCGTGTCGAAATCCCCCACCAGCAAAATCCGTTTCCCGGAAAGCCCCCGCGAGCGGGCGATGGCGCGGACACGGCTCACGAAGCTGTCCGCCTGCGCCGCCGGATCCTGATCCATCGTCACGTAATGGTAGGCGCCGAGCATCATCCCCTGGCGGTCGGCGGCGGCCAGGAAATCGCCGAACTTGCCGTCCAGCGTCGGTCCCTTCGCCGAGCGGGCGATGAGCGCCAGCCCGCCGTTCCTGCGGAGAGCGGATACATTGTGCTCGGAGTAACGCTCGCCGCCACGCTGCACTTCCTTTGGATCCCATGCGGAAACATTCAGCACCGCCGGTGAGCGGGAAACGCTGGTGCCGCCAAATCCGCCGCCGAGCCTTGGGAGAGCAACTCTTCCGCCGCCGCCGCCCGCACCTCCGCCACATTGCGTGAGGAAGGGGATCAGGAAAAAGGGGAGGAGGCGCAGCGCGATTTTCATCCTTCCAGCAGACCAGCTAGGCCATGCGCCCGCAAGCCGCGATTATCCGAACCGCTCCTCCGACATTGCCTTTTTGTGATCCGGCGCGACACCGCCATCCCCGTGCATCCTCCGGGCACGGCGCTACCCAGTCCGCGCGCCGCGCTTGCTAAACTTCGTCGGAAGGTTTGACTTTTAAGGGCCTAGGGGCGAATGCATGCCGGTGCGGAGGATTTCACGATGCGGTTGCCTGGGTTTCGCGACGGCCGCCTTGTTGGCGGGTTGCGCGGCGGTCTCGCCGGAAAGCCGGATGGGCGAGGCGGGTGCGCCGGGTTCATGGGCGGCTTCAAGGGAGGCGCAGGCGGGGATTGACCGGCGGTGGGTGGGGAAAATCGGTGGCGGCGAGCTGCGGGGATTGGTGGACATGGCGTTATCCGATAACGAGGACCTGAAATCCGCCGCAGCGCGGGTGGATCGGGCTGCGGCGGAGGCGAAGATTGCGGGCGCGGGGCGTTTGCCGAGTCTCGGGCTTGGCGGAGAGGGGCGGCGCGACAGGCGCAGCTTCATTGGATTTCCCGGCGGCGGCGGCGGCGCGACGTCGAATGTTTCCGAGCAATTCGGGGTGAACCTGAACGCGGCGTGGGAATTGGACGTATGGGGTCGCGCGAAGGCCGGGCAGGAGGCGGCGATCTCCGACGCGCAGGCGCGGCAGTACGAATATGAGGCGGTGCGGGTTTCGCTGGCCGGTCAGGTCACGAAAGTATGGCTCGCCCTCGGTGAGGCGAACGAGCAGGTCGCCCTTGCGGATACGGCGGTGACAGCGGCGGGCGTATTGGCTGACGCGGTGCGGGAGCGCTTCGACCGCGCGATTGCGGACGGCGGCGGTACGGCTTCGCAGGTGAGGCTCACGGAAGTGGAGCGCGCATCCCGTCAGGCGGCGCTCGCGCAGCGGAAACAGGAGCGCGAGCGGGTGCTGCGGCAGCTTGAGATTTTACTCGGGAAATACCCCTCCGGCAAGCTGGCCGCCGCGGCGCGCATGCCCGCTTTCCCCGGAGCCACGCCAGCAGGGCTGCCGTCGGAGCTTCTCCAGCGCCGCCCCGACATCCTGGCGGCGGAGCGCGGCCTCGCCTCCTCCGGGCGGCGCGTGAAGGAACGCAAGCTCGCCCGTTTCCCCAGCCTCAGCCTCACCGCATCCGGCGGAACCACCAGCGAAGCCATCGGCGATATCCTGAGCAGCAATGCCAAGGTCTGGGCGATCGGCGGCAGCCTAACGCAGCCGATTTTCGAGGGCGGCCGCATCACCGGTGAGATCGCTGGCGCGGAGGCTGTCGAGCGCGAGGAGGCGGCGATCCTGAGGAAGACCGTCCTCGATGCTTTCGGCGAGGTCGAGCAGGCGCTCGTCGCGGAAACTTTTCTCACCGAGCGTGAGCGCGCCGCGAAACAGGCGGCGGCACTCGCCGGCGAGGCAGCCGTCCGCGCGGGAGAGGAATACGCGGCGGGCACCGGCGATGTGCTCACCCTGATCGAGGCCACCCAACTCCAGATCGATTCCGCTAGCCAGCACGCCGCCATCCGCCGCATGCGCCTGGAGAATCGAGTGGATCTCCACCTTGCGCTGGGCGGTGATTTCAGCGCGGGCAAATAGGCGAGAAGCGGGCAAAGGCTGTGAACCCGTCCGCGGAAGCCGGTTGGGGCGAGGCTAAAGCGAATCAGCGATTGGCCCGGCTTTTGATGGTGTCATTTTTCGCCGCCTCGCCGCAGCAACAGCCCCTTCCGCAAACGGATTTCTTCCGGGAGCGGGCGATGCGATAGGCAAAGGCTGCGACGGTGAGGGTGACGCATCCGAGTGCGATGTAGCTTTGCAGATCCAAAACTTTAAATTCTAAATTTCAAACCTTAAGGAAGAGCTTCAGAAGCCCAGGAGGCGGCCGCCCTGGAAGACGAGGAAGGAGGCGAGGTAGGCGAAGGTGGACATGAATGCGAACTGTCCGATCGCCCATTTCCAGGAACCGGCTTCCCGTGCTACTACAGCGGTAGTAGGTAGGCACTGGAGAGCGTAGATGAAAAAAACGAGGAGGGAAACGAGACTGAGGGGAGTGAAAAGCGGGCGCCCGTCCGGCCAGGTGGCGGCGGCGATACGGTCGCGGAGTAGGCTGCGGGTTTCCTCATCGTCGTCCGTTTCCTCCACGCTGAAAATGATGGCGAGCGAGGAAACAACAACCTCGCGGGCGGCGAAGGAGGTGAGGATGGCGGTGCCGGTGCGGCCGTCGAAGCCGAGGGGTTTCACGGCGGGCTCGATGAACGCGCCGATGCGGCCCATCGCGCTGTGGGCGAGGATCTCGCCGGGATCTTCCGAGTCGGTTTTCGGGTAGGTGGCGAGCGCCCAGAGCAGGACGGAAAGGCCGAGGATGATCGTGCCGGCCTTGCGGACGAAGGCCCAGGCGCGGTCGATGACGTGGCGGAAAATGTAAGACCATTGCGGGCGACGGTAGGGCGGGAGTTCGAGGAGAAAGTGGTTGGGGGATTTGTCGGGGCCGAGGCGACCGCGCAGAACGCGGGCGGTGACAAAAGCGGTGAGGGTTCCGAGCGCGTAGATGCCGAATAGGATGAGCGCCTGTTTCCACGAGCCTTCCTTTTCGTGCAGCAGCAGCGGGACGATGAGGAAATAGACCGGGAGGCGGGCGGAGCAGCTCATCCACGGTGCGACGAAGATGGTGACCAGCCTCTCCTTTGCGGAATCGATGGTGCGGGTGGCCATGATGCCAGGGATGGCGCAGGCGTATGAACTGAAAAGGGGCAGGAAGGCTTTCCCGCTGAGGCCGGCCTTGGCCATGACGCCATCCATCAGGAAGGCCGCGCGAGCCATGTAGCCGCTGCTTTCCAACAGGCCGATGAATAGGAAGAGCAGGACGATCTGCGGTAGGAAGACGAGCACGCCGCCGACCCCGGCGATGACCCCCTCCACGAGCAGCGAGCGGAAATCACCCTCCGGCATGAGGCTTTCCACCCACGCGCCGAATGAGCCGCGCGCGGCGTCGATGAGAGCCGTGGGGCTGGCGGCGAAGGAGAAGATGGCCCAGAAGACGGAGAACATCACCGCTATCAGTGCGATCCAACCGAGAAAGGGGTGAAGCAGGAAGGAATCGAGCTTGTCGGAAAAGGTGCGGGACTGGGCGTCTGGGCGTCGGGCGGCGAGCGCACACAGATCCGCGATGAACGTGCGGCGGGCTTCCTCGGGATCATTGCCACCGGCCAGCCACGTAGCTGATGACGGGGGTGGGAAGGGATGTCGCAGCGCCTGTTTCAGCTCGATGATGCCTTTCGCGGCGTTCGCCTGCATGGGGACAACGGGGATGCCGAGTTCCTCCGAAAGCTTGGCGGGATCGAGGCGCAGGCCGGATTTTTCGGCGACATCGACCATGTTCAGCGCGAGCACGCAGGGTAGGCCGAGTTCGATGACCTGGAGGGCTAACTGGAGGTGGCGCTCGAGGTTCGAGGCATCGATGACGCAGACGACGAGATCGGGGGCGGCGGTGTCGGGGAGCTTACCGGTAAGGGCGTCGAGGGCGATTTTCTCATCCGGAGAGTTCGCGCGGAGGGAGTAGCAGCCAGGCAAGTCGAGGACGTTGAGCTTGCGACCATGGGGGGTGTAGGTTTCACCGGTTTTCAGCTCAACGGTGACTCCGGCGTAGTTGCCGGTGCGCTGGTTCTTTCCGGTAAGGGCGTTGAAGAGCGTGGTTTTCCCGGCGTTCGGATTTCCGACAAGGGCAATGGTGCGGGGAGCCTCGGATGCGGCGGACATGGCCGTGATTTCAGAGGACGGGGGAAACGAGGACTTGCTCGGCAAGCTCGCGGCTGATCGCCATTTTCGCACCGCAAACGGTGCAGACGAGGTTGCGGCCGTTGGAAATTTTGCGGAGCTGCATCTGTTCGCAGAAGCCGAGATCGCGGAGGCGCTCGCAAGCCGGGCCGTTGAGGGCGCTGATACGCACGTCGCAATTCACGGCCACCTCGTTGAGGGTGACTTGGCGGATGGGAGTGACGGTAAGCACGTAAGCAGTCTCATCTAATTGAGACTGGGTTGCAATAGGAAACGGCGGGAAAATCCCGCCGTCCCCGAAACCCTGGCCTTGAAGCGGCTCTCTCCGCTATTTGGGTGGCGGCGGAAGAATCGCCCTCAGGCGCATGAACTTAGCTGCACGAGCGGGATCGATCGTGATCGTAGACCTGATCGTCTGGCTGTCTACGCCATCGATCATCACCTGATGGACGATACCTGCAGTTTCCCATGAATTCGATTCCAGGGAGGGAGACCATTCGGCTACCAGCGTGACATCGACCACGTTCTTTGATTTCGTGTAGGTGATTGAAATCGAGTTGCTCTCTTTGCCGGAGACGATGGGCGATGGATTGTCGATATGATCGGGATGACTCCCGAGTGCGTATTCGACGAGGTTAGGTAGAAAATCATTCTCTGAGTCTCCGGTGACCGAGTTATCAGTAACACCAAAGCCGCTGATCCACTGTGAGTAGCTGACGGAAACGGATTGCGAAACCACGATCACGATGGTTTGCGAAGTGAAACCATCCACCACGTTGCGGCGCTCAATTACCACCGTGTAGGAGCCGAGCGAGGCGGTGGGCGATACGGTTCCGGAAATCAAGCCGGTTGTGGTGTCTAGGGTGAGTCCGTCAGGAAGCACCGAACCGGTGGCCAGCCGGAAGGTGGACGGTTCCGTGATCTTGTTTTCGCGGATGCGGGTTACGAAGGTGGCGTTGCTCAAATTGTTTGGTAATGCGGGAGTCACACCGATTTGCGCGGGTTCGTTGTCGGTGACCGAAATAACCTGCGAAACATTGAGAAATCCCGGGGCGGATACCGTGATCGTGGGAGACTGGGTGCCATCGGCGAAGATATCGTCGAAGGCGGATATGGGGAAGGTCGCGGTGGTATTACCTGCCGGGATGACGACAGAGGCGGGAACCGTAGCCTCGCCCGTGTCCGAGGAGGAGATACCCAGAGTCAGGTTGACGGAAAGCGGCTCGCTGAGTGTGATCGTTCCGACCGACGCGTTTTCACCGTCCGTTTCCGCGATGGTGGAAGGGTCGACGGAAAGGGTCATGAAAATGTTCGGAGACGAGTCGGATGAGATGAGGACGTTGTCGATGGTGAGCGCGTCGGGAAAACCCGTGCCTGGATTATTGATGGCGGTTCTGTACAGCCAGCGCAGGTAAATGGGCGATTCCCGGTTTTGGAAGATCGCGGGCAAAGGGATATTCGTGTAGCGCGTGCGCGTACCCGTGGGACTGTTGCCGGAAATATATGTAGTGCCGGCAACAGGTGTCCAGATGGTGCCCGTGTTCTCGGGATTGCCGGTCGCGTATTCCAAGGTCATCTGCATGGAGCGCTGTTGCTCGGTGGCCTTGATGATGTCATAGCTGATCTCCAGCCCCGTGAGGTTGCGCGTGTTGTCGAGTGCGAGGGCGAAGAAGCCCGGGTCGAAACGTTTGGTCGTCGCATTCGTACTGGCAAGCATTCCGATGCGGGAGCCGAAGTTGAAGACCCCGCCGGCAGAGGACTGTTGTGTGGCTAACAAAAGATCGTCAAAGTTCGTCGTCTGGGTGAGGCCGATATTCACCGAATAGGCGGACCATCCCGTGGGGAAAAAAGTGCCCGATGCGCCGGGTTCGACGTCGAAGTCTTGCCTGTATTGTCCGTTGGTGAAAACCGCACCGGGGAAGATGGCCAATGGCGCGGCGGAAAAGCTGGATGTGCGCGAGGTGGAGGATGTCGTTCTCAGCCATTCGTTTGCGAGGTTGGCTCCGGCATCGGATTGGCCGGCGAAGTAAGCCGCTTCGCCGGAGCGCACCTGCCCTACGTTCGGGGAGGCGGCGATGGAGTTGCCGTATGAGACCGCGTGGATCTGAAGACCCGCGGAATTGCTCAAGAAAATTGCGTCCTCGGCGTTGTCGAGTGTCGGCCATGCGGAGGTTGGGGTGAAAAAATCCTCATCCGAGCTGGAGACCACCACCGCACCCGTGGAGGTGTCGAAGGAATCGGCGGGCAGGAGTCGATCCTTTGTTGGCACGCCGTTGTAAACGACGATGAGAGTGCCGGCGGGAATATTGTCCCACGCGTCAGACGCAAACTGCAGCGTGTTGCCGAACGAATCAGCAACAGACCAGTCGGACAGGCTGCCATCCTTCAGGGTCAGAATTTCAATCCACTCGGAAGTGCCTCCCGGGGGGCCTTGGCTGAACTCGTGGATCACCGCCTGACGGTTGATGAGGAGCGTGTCACCCTTGAGGACAAGACCGCTCTGGTATGAGTAAGCGCCACCGGGGCGGACAGGCAGCGCTGAGGGACGGTCGAGGAGGTTGACCACACTGGTGACAAAAGGCGTGCTTGTGGTGTTGCCGTCGTTAGCCGTGATCACACAGCGCCACAATTTGCCGCTGTGGTCGGGGTTGGGAACAAGTGTGTCTCCGGTCAAGCCGGAACTGGCGAAAGTCTTATCATCAACGCTGAACTCCCAGTCGTAGGAAAAGGTCATGGTATCAGACTCCGGATCGGACGCATTTAGAGTTGAGACAGTGATAGGCAGATCATCGAATGCCTGACTGCCTGCGTTTAGTGTGGCCGATGCGATGACGGGGGTCTGGTTTTTTACGATCACTAAAACGGACGACGACTCCCCTTCCAGACCTTCGGAGTCCGTAGCCTTGGCCACATAGTTGTAGAAGCCGTTGGCCGGGTTACGGGGAAACACGTATGGTGCCGTTAAATCCGTGGCCACCAGCACTCCGTTCTCATAAAGATCAACCTTGGTGACCGTGTCGGGGTTCTTGTCGATGTCCACATCTGTCGCATCGACCGATACCGTGTAGCCGACGCCGGGGCTGAATACAGAGCCGCCGGTAGGTGCGGCAATGCGCACATCAGGCGGAGGGTTGACCGGAGGTGCGAAGACGCCGTAAACCGTGAGTTCCGCGTTGGTGATCGTGCCACCGTTCGTGTTGGCGGCGCTTTTGCGGTCAGCTACCTTCAATGTCCAGACACCTGAGGAATTCTCGCCCCAGTTCTGCACCGTGCTGAAGGTGAAATTGCTATAGTTGTCATCGTTATCGGCTCGGACTTCGGTGAGCCGGCTCGCAGTGCCTGAGGGGGAGAACAGGGTGATTTCAAGATCGCCGCGGGCGGTGTGGCTGACGCTCAGCCTCAATGTGACATGCTCGGTGATAATATTGGAGCCGGGCAGGTTGAATAGGACATCGCGACCTGCGGAATTATTGTCGGGGATCGAGAGGCCGACGTTCGATTTGGTTGATACCACCGAGCTTTGCGGACCGAGGTTTTCCCATGTGGCGGCGAGGTTGACTGCTGCGGTGACGTCCATGAGGCCCGCGCCGTAGTCGTTGTTGAAATGCAGTCCCGCGGCGTTGGTGAGCCAGCCGGGATCGGTCGGGTTGAACTTTACCGCGCTGTTGATCAGGATTGCCTGCACGTCGCGCCATCCGAGGTTCGGATTTTTCTCAAGCATCACTGCGATACCTCCGGACACCGCAGGACATGAGGAAGAAGTGCCGTTGAAACTGTTGGTGTAGTCGCCGGGCGCATATCCGTCGTTCCCCGTGCGATCTGCGGTGGTGATGCCCAGTCCGCCGTCATCAAGCGGGTGCCCGGGGACGTTTCCCGAAGGAGCGGTGATCACCAGGTTTGCACCCGGTTCCGAGTAGAAGGTGCGTGTCCCCTTGGAACTCGTGGCACCGACCGCGATCGTGTAAATCGAACTGGTATACTCGCTGTAGTTCGCGCTGTCCTCAACGTCGCCGTCGTTACCTGCCGCGAAGGTGAAAATGGTGCCCTTTCCGCCGCGTCCTTCGGTGGCCGCATTTTTCAGCGCGGCTGACTCAAGAGGATCCATCTTGGCAAATGGTAAGTTTGGGCCCCAGCTGTTGTTTTTCACCTGAATCACATCCTTTTGGTGGTCGAAGGCGTCCGCGATAACCAAGTCGGTGGTCAAGTCACCGAGCATGCGCATACCCACGAGGGTTGCCTCCGGGGCGACCCCGGAGGAGCCGAGCGCGTTGTTGCCGCGGGAGGCCGCCACACCGCCGACGGCTGTTCCGTGATTGTCGCTGGACAGAACCGGGCTCGGATTCCCGTCATTGCCAAGAAAGTCAAAGTCGATGGAGGTGTCCACGTTGCCGACGAAATCGGGGTGCGAGACCTGCATTGAATCGTCGAGGATGCCGATAAAGACCCCGCGCCCCCGCGAGCCGGCTCCGGGGCCGCCCGCGTAGTTCCATGCGTCTTCCACGTTCATGTCAGTGCCCGCCACCGCGGCACCGCTCCTTTTCAGGTGCCATTGGTTGCCGATGAGCGGATCGTTCGGGAGCGCCATCGGGACCAGGCGCCGCCCGACGAGGATATCAGCTTCACCGACAGCAGGTTCCGAACGGATCGAGCTGATTTTCTCCATGGCTTCGAATGGATTCACGGCGGAGAAAACCACCCAATCAGGAGCATATTCCGGCATTGCGTGGATGGTAAGGCCGTTCTCGCGGGCGAAGCGCCCGGCCAGCTCGCGGGGAATCTTGGCACGGATTTCGGAGGTGATAACCACGTATGCGCCAGAAGGATCGTTTGCATCGAAGGCTACGGGGTAGATGCCGCGCGGAGCTTCGTATTCAGCAAGGCGTTTCTGGAGGCTGGCGGGCGTTGCCGGCGGATTGAGGATCATGATCTCACCCACGCCATCGTTGTTGCAGGCCATGAAGCGATCCATGGCGATCCTGAGATTTTCGCCGCTGTGCTGGGACGTGTAAGTGAGCGTGGCCTCCTCACGTTCGCGAGCCGCTGCGGTGGGGGCCGGACTGTCCTTCGCGGATCCGGTGGCGCCCTTGCGGGATACGGCGGGAGCTTCACCACCGTCGGGTTTCGTCAGGGAATGGCGCACCAGGAGAACTCCGCACATCAGAAGGGTGAGGACGGTCGCCGCAAATATGATGCGCCTTGGGGGATTGGATTTCTTCATGGAATTTTTTCAAAAAGTATGGTAGGACTACGGATAGATCAAGGCGGCGTTTCGCCAAATTAAAATGTAGCGGTAGGCGCTTATCTGGAAAGCGTCATCACGCACTCGACATGGCGGGTGTGGGGAAAAAGATCGAAGGGCTGCACTTCGGTGAGTGAGTAACCGGCCTCACGAAGGATCTTGTAATCCCGCACCTGCGTCGCCGGATCGCAGGAAACATAGACGATGCGCTGCGGCCCGTAGGTGACGAGCTGCGCGAGAAATTCCGGCGAGCAACCCTTCCTTGGCGGATCGATCACCACTGCCGTCTGCCCGGGAGGCGTGTCGATTTTTGCAAAAATCTCCTCCGCATCGGCCTGCAGGATGGAAACGTTTTCAAAACCGTTGAGCGCGACGTTGTTCGCCGCCCAGCGCGCGCCCGCCTCGTTCACCTCCACGCCCATGACCTTTTCAAAGCGTCCAGCGAGGCAAAGCCCGAACAGCCCCGCGCCGCAATACGCGTCCACCAGAAAACGCGCGCCGCCCTCCAGCGCCTTTTCGCCGACGTATCCGGTGAATTGCTCCAGGATGAAGGGGTTGTTCTGGAAAAACTCGCCGGCCACGAAATCGAATTTCACGCCGCCGATCTCCTCGCGGGCGATGGCCTTGGGATCCCGCTCGACGCGGCCTTCGGTGGCGCGCAGGAGGATGGTCGCGCCGCGTTTGTAGTGCCGACCGTTCGTTCTCAGTTCGGCGTGGACTTCCGGCAGCGCGTCGTTGATTTCCCGCATGGCGATGGGGCAGTTCGGGACGTTCAGGATTTCCTGACGCCGCCCGACCTTGAGGAAACCGATCTCTTTCACCACGCCGTCCACGGGTTTCTCGAAGTGCGGGGTGATCTTCGAGCGGTAGTTCCAGATCTGCTCGGAGCTGGCGCAGGGGTTCACCTCGCGCTCCTCGCCGGCCATGTGTTTCAGCAACTCGCGGATCTGGCGGGTTTTCCATGCGAGCTGCGTTTCGTAGGAAAGGTGCTGGTATTGGCAGCCGCCGCAGGTTCCGAACAATGCACAGCCCGGCTCCACGCGGTCAGGGGATTTCTCCAGAATCTCCACGAGATCGCCCTGCGAGTGGTTCTTGTCGTTGCGGAAAATCCGCGTGCGCACCAGCTCGCCCGGCAGCGCATAGGGCACGAACACCACCCAGCCGTCCACACGGCCCACGCCCGCGCCGAGGTTCGTCAGGGAGTCGATGCGCAGGTCGATCTCCTGATGGTAGGTGAAAGGGATCGGCGAGAACTTTTTCGGCGGGCGGCTGTGCATGGAAGCAGGTTGGTATGCGATTTCGCCGGGGAAAGGAACCGCGATTTAGAAATCGCGTCTGCAATGTGAACTCGCTCTGCTGGAGTTTCGCCATGCAGGTCGCGATTTCCAAATCGCGGTTCCTTTCGGGATTTGCAGATCCACCGCTTTCGGCCAAGATCCGCCCGTGCTCGCCGCTGCTTACCCCATCGCCCGGAAAATCCTGTTCTCGCTCGACGCCGAGACCGCCCACCACGCCAGCATGGCGGGGCTGCGTTTCGCGGAGAAATCCGGATTGCTCAAAGCCCTTTCGCCGCCACTCCCCGAGGGCGAGCCAATCGGTCTGATGGGCCTGATATTTCCCAACCGCATCGGCCTTGCGGCAGGTCTCGACAAGGAGGGCAACACCATCGACGCGCTCGGGCGGCTCGGCTTCGGCTTCATCGAGATCGGCACGATCACGCCGCGTCCGCAGGCGGGGAACCCCAAGCCGCGCCTGTTCCGCCTTATCCCGCAGGAGGCGATCATCAACCGCATGGGCTTCAACAACCCCGGCATCGAAGCGGGCGTCGCCAACGTCCGCGCCCACAAATCCTTCACCGGCCCCATCGGTTTCAACATCGGCAAAAACAAGGACACGCCCAACGAGAACGCGGCGGACGATTACCTCGCCTGTTTGGAAAAAGCCTATCCGGTGGCGGATTACATCGCCGTAAACCTTTCCTCACCGAACACCCCGGGCCTCCGCGACCTGCAAGCCGCCGACGCCTCCGCACGGTTGTTGGAGACGTTGAAAAGATCGCAGGAAAACCTCGCCGCCCGCCATGGGAAACGTGTGCCCATCCTCTTTAAAGTCGCCCCCGACCTCACCGACGAACAAGTGGCGGATCTCGCCAAGGCTTTCCTAGATGGCGGACTCGACGGCCTGATCGCCACGAACACCACGCTGGATCGCGAAAAAGTAGAAGGACACGTGTGGGCCAATGAAACGGGCGGTCTCTCCGGGAAACCTGTTCTGGAAAAATCGAACCACGTCCTCGCCGCGTTCGCGTCCGCCTTTTCCGGGAAAATCCCCATCATCGGGGTCGGCGGCGTTTCCAACAAAGCCGAAGCCGAGGAAAAACTCCGCCTCGGCGCGGATCTCGTGCAGATTTACACGTCCTTCGTTTACCAAGGCCCAGCCCTTGTCCGTGAGTTGGCGGGCATCAGGAAATAACCAAGCAAACCCCGCGTAATCCTCCCGATGAAAGCCACCCGCCTCCTGATCACGCTCCTCCTCGCCGCCGGGATCATCGGCTACACGGTGTGGCGGAGTTCTCGCACGGCCGCGCCGGAGGAGAAACTGATCGGCTTTCAGGATGCGGACAAGCCCTTCGACATGCCGAAGGACGGCAAGCCTGACATGCGTTTCCATTTCCTCTCCGCCTGGCAGGCAAACCAAGTCCCGACGGCCAGCCGCATGGACGCGCCGATGGGTTCGGAAAACGGCGCGCTGACCTACAACGCGCAGAAATTCTGGGAAATGAACGAGAAGCGCGGCGGCCACCACACCGGCGACGACCTCAACGGCATCGGCGGCATGAACACGGATCTCGGCGATCCCGTTTTCGCGGCGGGCGACGGCCTCGTGGTCTATGCGGGCGAGCCTTCGACGGGCTGGGGAAATATCGTCGTCCTCGCCCACCGCGATCCGCAGGGGAAACCCGTCCACACGATGTACGCCCACCTTCATGAGATCAAAGCCAAGCTCAACACACTGGTCGCCCGCGGCGAGCTGATCGGCACGGTCGGCACGGGCAACGGCTATTATCCCGCCCACCTCCACTTCGAGGCGCGCTCCACCGATGGCGCGGACATCGGCGCGGGCTACACCGCCCGGCCCCTCAACCGCCTCGATCCGGCCTCAGTCGTCGCCGCTTTGCACGATGCCTCGGAGAAAGGGATTTTACCGTCTCCGCTGGCCGCCGCCAAACAGGACGATGCTCCATGGACGAAGCTTGAGATGAAGAACGCGGAGAAGTTTTCCGAGCTGAAGGAGTGATCAAACCCCGGTCACGATCTCCACTGCGGGCAACGCTTTCTTGATCTCGGCGATGGCCTCCGGCGTGACCGCCGTCTGCCAGAGATAGAGGCGCTTGAGGTTCGGGAGGGCGGTGAGTTTCTTCACGCCCGCGTCGGTGACCTTGGTGCCGTAGAGGTTCACGGATTCCAGTTTCGTGAGCTTTGCGAGCGTGTCCATCGATGCGTCGGTGATGGTCGTTTCGGAAAGGCGCACCATGCGGAGATCGGTGGCGGCGGCGAGCTTGGCGATGGACGCGTCCGTCACCGAGGTGGCGGAGAGATCGACCGCGATCATCTTCGGGATCACGGGCGAGAGCTTCGCGAAGAGCTCGTCGGTGAGGTTCTTCCGCAGGGAAACGCCGGTGAAAGTGAGGCTCGCGGAGGATTGCGACTCGAAGGTAAGTCCGCCGGGGAAATCCACGCCTAGCTTGGCAACCGTGGCGCGGAGATCGTCAGAGGGCAGGTCGGAGACCGCCTCTTTCACGGCCGTTTCTCCCTTGCCGATGCCGAGATCAAGCTTGCCGATCGCCGCACGGATCTCGTCTGTCAGCTTCAGCTCTCCGACGGTTTTTTTGGGATCGGCGCCTTCGTTGATCCACCATTTCACGACGGCGAGCTCGTGCTCCTCGATGTCCTTCTTGCCCTCGGGCGGCATGTGCTCCTCATCGTCCATGGGCAGCTCCGGGCGGATGACGATGTTGCTGTCTTCGGCCACACCCGGCTCGATGGCGGAGCCCTCCTTGCCGCCTTTCACGAGCATTTCGAATGTGTCCATCCGCAGCTTGCCCTTGGATTTGCCCTCCTTGTGACATTCCACGCAGCGCTTGTTCAGGATGGGCTGCACGATGTCTGCATAGGCTACCTGCTCCTCCAGCGGCTTGGCCTTGATCTCCTCTTCCTTCTCCTTCGGTTCAAGACCGATCGCCTCACGGATCGGATCAGGCGCGTATTTTGTCAGGTAGTCGGAGCCGTGGGTCATCGAGGCGCCGCCATGGCTCGCAAAACCCATCACGCCCACGCTGCCGAACAGCAGGACGCGGTAGAAAGCCTGCGAGGCGGCCGGTGCGAGGCTCCATGCCTTCACGATCATCGTCACCACGGCCACGCATGCAAAACCCAGGCCGCTCCAAAGGTGGTCTTCCGCCAGCTCGCTGCCCTCGTATCCGCCGCCATGGTAGAGCAGGAAACCGGCGATCACCGCCACCACCGCGCTCGCCGCCCCGATGAAAATCGGCAGGACGGTGCGCCGCTTTTTTTCCCGGGTAAACATCCCCAGCAGCTCCTCGAGCAGGATCAGCGAGAAAATCCCGATGGGAAGATGCAGGATGACGGGATGGAAACGACCGAGGAAACGCACCATGTCCGGCATCTTGTCCCCGTCCGGCTCACCGGCGAGAAAGGGCATGGCGATCAGGCCACCGATGGTGAGCAGGCCGGTGATGGTCAGGAACCATGGCAGCGTTTTTCCGGTGGGCTGGGTGTCGAGGTCGGTTTCTTTGGACATGATTGTGATGGGTCAATTCGGGGTGCGCGGGTTTCAAACGTCAATCGTGACGTCTTTCTTGCCCGCTGCGGGTGGCGTTGGGCTGGATTTTCCTTTTTTCCCCATGGAGGGCAACCATTTCCGAAGGTCATAACCCAAGTGTGAGGTGCATTTCAGGAAAATGGCGAGGGCGAAGGCCTCGTCGATGAAAGGGAGCGGATCCATTGCGGGGAAAGGCAATGGCCCTATCGTCAGAAGATACAATCCCGATAGGATGGCTCCAATCCATGCGATTTTCCGTTTCATTGGCGCTATCCACTACGGATCTCCGGCAGCGCAACTTTCCGGGTTTCTCTTGATTTGTCGCCGCCGCCCGCCGAATCTCCGCGCCATGGATCTCCTATTGCTGAAAACCCTCCACCTCGCCGGTGTCTTTGCACTATTCGCCTCGCTCGGCGCGACCATGCTGGCCGGATCGAAAGCCAAGTCCGCTTCGATGCTGCATGGCATTTCGCTCGTCCTCATCCTCCTGATCGGCTTCGCGATGCTCGGCAAGCCTACGCCAATGCATTGGTGGAAGGTGAAACTCGGCCTCTGGCTCTTCATCGGCGTCGCACCTGTCCTCGCGAAGCGCAAGCTGCTCGCTCCGTGGATGGTTTTCGCGCTTTGCCTCGCCGCCGCCACCGCCGCCGCCTACCTCGGCCTGCGCAAGCCGTTCTGAGGGATGAAGCGGCTTGCTGCTGCGCGATGACTGCGCCCGGCGATTGCGTTTTATGTTTTCCGGATTGTCAGGCTTTGCCCCAGCGCAGAGATTCGACGGGTGAGAATGATTATCGCGGCGGTTGTTCTGTGGTCGTTGGCGGTGGCGGGGGTGGTGAGCCAGAGCTTGCCGGGTGAGGAGCTTCCGACTCCGCCGCCGGCGGGATTTTCCGATCCGGGCGGGGTTTTGGGCAAGGGTTCCGACGCGGAGCGCAGGCTGGCCGGGATGATCAATGTTCTGGAGAGGGAAAGGGGTTACCAGCTGTTTGTGGTAATTCATCGGTCGCTGATTTCCAGCAATCCGAACGAAATGGCTGCGCAACTGCAGCAGGCGTGGTTGCCCGGGGGCGGCGGGCTGGTGGTGGTTCTCGAAAGCGACACGCGGGAGCTTGGATTCGGCAGAAACCTCGACGCCGGGGAGGTTATGGCGGCGGGGGAGGCAGGGGTGCCGTCCTACGAACTGGTAAAGATCATCACGAAGGCGTTGGCTGACGCCGCGAACAAGGAGGGGGTGGAGAGGCCGGAGGTTTATATAGAGGCAGTAGTGACGGAAATATGCCTTGAGATGGAAACGTATTTTGCTCGGAAGGCGGCTCCGGCGGAAAGCGGTAGTTCGTTGCGTTTGGCGCTGATCACAGTGGGAGCTCTTTCGTTGCTGGCGCTTTGCGGAATGGGGTTGGGTTGGCTGATCGCAAGGGCGGACAGACGCCAGTCGGAGACCAGGGTCTTTCCGGAAACCGATGTGCCGGAGAGGTTGGGCGCACCTTACGGTGGCGGCTGCGGCGGTAGCGGAAGTTTCGGCCTAGGGCGGAAAGAAATCGGCTAGCCGCAGGTTTTTGGCGCGGGGGATGCTAATGGTGAAGAGACTACAAACCCAACGATTCGATGTTCGAAGGCTACACGGCGGATCAATTCTACGATGAGATGTTCTCCCCGGACGGGAAGGTGAGGAAGCATTGCGAGCCCCTGCACCGCAAGTTCCAGCAGCTCGGGAAGAAGGAATTCCTTTCCCGGAAAGCTACGAGCGAGCTGTATTTCATGCGGCAGGGGATCACGTTCAACGTCTATCACGACAACCGCGGCTCGGAGCGGATTTTCCCCTTCGATCCCGTGCCACGCGTGATCCCGGCGGCGGAATGGGAGCATCTGGAGGCGGGGCTGACGCAGCGCATCCTGGCGCTGAACCTTTTCCTGCACGATGTCTATCACGACCAGAATATCCTCAACGACGAGGTCATCCCCCGCCATTACATCGAGAACGCGAAGCATTTCCGGAAGGAATTCCGCGGGGTGGATGTACCGAAGGACATCTACATCCACATCTGCGGCAGCGACCTGATCCGCGGCGGCGACGGCACCTATTACGTGCTCGAAGACAACGGCCGCTGCCCCTCCGGCGCGTCCTACCTGCTGGAAAACCGCAACGCGCTCAAGCGGGCTTTCCCCTCCCTCTTCGATTCCCTCGGCGTGCGCCCGGTGGACTCCTACCCGCGCGACCTCCTCAACATGCTCCACCACATCTCCCCACGCCGCGAGGGCGAGCCGGTGTGCGTCCTGCTGACTCCCGGCTGCTACAACAGCGCCTATTTCGAGCACTGCTACCTCGCCCGGAAAATGGGAATCGAGATCGTGGAGGGTCGCGACCTGGTGGTGATCGACCGCTTCGTTTACATGCGGACGACGAAAGGCCTTGTCCGCGTGGACGTGATCTACCGCCGCATTGACGATGATTTCATCGATCCCGTGGTGTTCCGGAAAGACTCGGTGCTGGGCGTGCCCGGCCTGATGAACGCCTACAAGGCGGGCAACGTCGCGCTGGCGAATGCCGTCGGCACAGGCGTGGCGGACGACAAGGTGATCTATTATTTCGTGCCGCGGATGATCGAGTATTACCTCGGCCAGAAGCCCATCCTGCCGAACGTGCCGACCTTCCTCGCCTCCGAGGAAGCGGACTACAAGCACATCATGGCGCACCTGCCGGAGCTGGTGGTGAAGGCGGCGAACGAATCCGGCGGCTACGGCATGCTCATGGGGCCGCAGGCGAGTTCCGAGGAGATCGAGAAATTCCGCGAGCTGATCAAGGCGGATCCGCGCAACTACATCGCGCAGCCGGTCATTTCCCTTTCCCAATCACCCACGTGGTGCGACGGCGCGATGGAAGGCCGCCATCTCGACCTGCGCCCCTACATCATCTACGGCGAGGACGTGAAAATCGTCCCCGGAGGCTTGACCCGCGTGGCGCTGACGAAAGGCTCGCTGGTCGTGAACTCCTCCCAGGGCGGCGGCAGCAAGGACACCTGGGTGCTGAAATAAAAACCCCCGAACCGAACGAATGCTCTCCCGCGTAGCCAACACACTTTACTGGATGGTCCGTTATGTCGAACGCGCCGACAACCTCGCGCGCCTCATCGACGTGAACGAGCAGGTGCTGCTCGATTTCGAGAGCCTCGACAGCGAGCGGCTGCGGGGATTCTGGAAGCCCATCATCCTGAGCACCGGCGACGAGGAGGCCTTCCACGAGCTTTACGACGATGTCGGCAGCGACCAGGTGATCCGTTTCCTGACGAACGACACTCGCAACCCGAACAGCATCGTCTCCTGCATCGGATATGCGCGGGAAAATGCCAGGACGGTGCGCGACCAGCTTTCCGACGAGCTGTGGGAGGAGCTGAACTCGCTCTATCTCTTCACGAAATCCGAAGAGTCGGCGCAGCTTCTCGCCAAGAATCCGCCGCGTTACTACGAGAGGGTACGCCGCGCGGCGATGACCTTCCTCGGCATCTCCGCCTCGACGACGGCGCGTGACGGGCGCTGGGATTTCATGTCGCTCGGGCGGCACCTTGAGCGCGCCGACAAGACCACCCGTTTCCTCGACATCTCCACCTATTTCCCGAAAGGGGCGGAAGGTTTGGAGCGCGCCTCGCCGGGCGTGCTGCATTGGTCCGCCATCCTCAGCTCCTGCGGCGCGATGGGTGCTTTCCGCGCGACGCGGCAGGAAATCACCGCGCGCACCGTGATGGCGTTCCTGCTGTTCTCGCCGGATTTCCCGCGGTCTGTCAGATACTGCATCGATCAGGTTGACGCGGCGCTGCACCGCATTTCCGGCGCCTCGCGCGGCACCTACTCGAACGAATCGGAGCGCGAATGCGGCATGATGCTCGCCACCCTCAACTTCGGAAAGCCCGAGGACGTGCTCGAGGAAGGCCTGCACCTTTTCCTCGACGAAATCCAGGCCAAGCTCAACAAGATCGCCGGGGAGATCTTCGAAACCTATGTTCTGATGCCCGAGCGGATCGAATCCAAGCTGCCCGAGATCCCGACCGTTTCCATGACCCGGCATATCCATGAGCAACCGCAGCAATGACCGATGAAACCGAAACGGACTGCGCGGGAATCAAGCTCGCGGTCAGGCACCGGACGGTTTTCCGATACGCGGGTGCGGTGCGCAACAGCCTCAACACACTCCGCCTCGAGCCGCGCGATTTCCGTTTCCAGAAAACCCTGAGCGCCTTCATCAAGGTCATTCCTGCCACCCGGCTACGGCGCTTCGATGACCTTTTCGGGAACGTGACCCACCACTTGGAACTGAGCGGCGAGCACAACAAGCTGGAGATCGAGAGCATGGTGAAAGTCCGCAACCTGCCGCTTTTCATCACAAATCGCGGCTACTCGGACGGCACGGGTTGTTACGATGATCCCTCGATCCGGGAGCGTTGCTGGCAGTATCTGTTGGAAAGCAGGTGGGTTTCCCTGCCGCCGGAAATCTGGAGGCAGGCACTGGATCTCACGATGGCGGAAAACGCCGTTTTCGAGAAAGCGGCGGCGGTCATGCGCTGGATCTACGCGGAGTTCACCTATGAGCCGGGGACGACCGATGTGGAGACGCACTTGGAGCAGGCCTTCGCGCTGAGGAAAGGGGTGTGCCAGGATTTCACCCACGTGATGATAGGCATGTGCCGCTCCATCGGCCTGCCCGCGCGCTACGCCTCCGGGTATATCCTGACAGGCGGCGGGGAATCGCTGGTCGGCGCGCAGGCCTCCCACGCATGGTGCGAAGTCTACCTGCCTGAGACGGGCTGGATCGGTTTTGATCCGACCAACGCCGTCCTCGCCGACCAGAGATATGTGAAAATCGCGGTGGGGCGGGATTACGGGGACGTCGCGCCGATCCACGGCTCCTACATGGGCGGCGCGGGCTGCCGGATGGAGGTCGAGGTCTCGGTGGAGCGGCTCTGAATCGCGGCCCATTGAAAAGTTGACCCGTTGTGCGCATCATGCCATGCTTGCCTCCGAATGAAATTTTCCACCTACGGCATCATTCCGGCCGCGCTTTCGCTCGTGGCCTGCGGAACTTACAACTCGCCCACCGGCGGCTACGGCGGTTTCGACCCTCTGGCAGTTCCCGGAAGAGGCATGAACAGCCCTGACGCAAGCTATGGACCGGCGATAGTGCCGGGGCAGTTCGTGACCGCGAACATCCCGAACACCGCTTTCTACAAGAATAAGCCCAAAGGCACCGAGGACGCTGACAAACTCCTCAGCCTTGGCAGCAACATGAAGATCGTTTCCAACGACGGATCCTATGTGAAAGTCGAGCTCGACAGTGGCGAGGTGGGCTGGGTGCCTTCCGTGATGGTATCTTCGTCCGGCTCCGACCTCGCACCCATTGAGGGAGCCTATCAGGTGTACCCGCCGCTTCCAGGAGGCGGCATTCTGGAGCCCTTGCCTACTCTTGATGCGAACGGACAGCCGCCAGGCGGCTCCATCCCGACCATCATCGATCCGAACGCGCCCATCCCCGCTTCGAACGCACCCCTCACCGTTGATCCTGTCCCCGATCTGACTCCATCCATACCTGAAGCGGCACCCGATGTTCCGAAGGAGGAACCCGCGGAAAAAACCGAGGAAAAGGCTGGGGAAAAGCTTGGGGAGGAAAAGCCGGCGGAGTGAGCAGTATGAACCGCGAGCAGCTCTGCGAGATCGCCGAGGACGAGGTGGCGATGATCATCAAGGTATTGCCGGAAGGCGTGAAGGAACAGGCGGAAAACTGCCCTGTTTCCTACGAAGGCAAGCCCACGCCGGATGACGATCTTGATGATGATATCCTCGGTCTTTTCGAGGGCGCATCGTTGATCGAGGAACCCGGCCCGGAAGCCATGCCACGCATCCGTATTTTCGTGGAAAATCTATGGGAATACTCCGAGCGCGACGAACAGGATTTCCGCGACGAGGTCGGCACCACCTACCTCCACGAATTGGGGCATTACCTCGGTTGGGATGAGGACGAGGTCGCGGAGCGCGGGCTCGAGTGATGCCATGACTCTCTGCCAGCCGCCACCGATGCCCGCCCGCCAGATCAATCTGGAGGACGAGTCGCACCTGCATTTGCTCTCCGTCTTCCACTTCGTGATGGGCGGGCTTTACGCACTCGGCATCGGTTTCGTTGCGCTGCATTTCCTCATGATGCGGTTATTCATGACGATGCCGCAGGGGCCGCGCGCTTCCACGTCAATTGGAATTCCCGCCAGCCCGCCGCCACCCGTCATGCCGCCGGAGATCATGACCATCATGATCGTCTTCTACATCGTGGCCGCCATCATCATCGCGTCCCTCGCGACAGGGAACATCCTCACCGGCGTCTGGCTGAAAAAGCGCATCCAGCACACCATGACCTTTGTGATCGCCGCCCTCAACTGCGCCTTTTTCCCCTTCGGCACGGTGCTAGGCGTCTTCACCATCATCGTGCTCCAGCGGCCGACGGTGAAAATGACTTACGCCGCGAACACCAGGATCTAACGCACCGGCGTTTTCGTGAGCGCCATGCCGATCAGCTCCAGCGGATCGAAGTCCTGCTCGGAAAGGATGCGATGGCGCATCACCGCCGGAAAAACAGCCTGCACATGATCCGGATAAACGGCGGGCGCGGACTCGAGGAACGCATTCGCCCGAGCGGCGCGGAGGATTGCGAGCGAGGCGCGGACGGAGACACTTTCGTCCGATCCGGCGAGCCGCCGCAGCGCCTCGCAGAGCGCGGTGATGTATTGAGCGACCGCCAGCGAGACGGGGAGCTCCGCCGCTATTTTCTGGAGGGAAAGGATGGTCGCGCCATCGAGATCGAAATCCGGCGTAGTCTCCGGCTCCGTCCCGCGCGCGGCGTGGGAGAGGAGAATCTCAGTCTGTTTCCCCGCGTCCGGCAGCGTCATCTGGAGCGAGAGCAGGAAACGGTCGAGCTGCGGCTCCGGCAGGGGAAATGTGCCGGTGGCGTGGGTGTCGTTCTGCGTGGCGATGACGATGAAGGGCCGGGGCAGGTCGCGCGTGATGCCATCGATGGTGACGCGACCCTCGTTCATGCTTTCCAGCAAGGCCGATTGCACGCGCGGCGAGGTGCGGTTGATCTCATCCGCCAGCAGGCAGTTGGAAAAAACGGGCCCGGGGATGAACTCGAAGCCGCCCGTGGCGGAGCGGTAAAGGTTGTAGCCGAGGAGATCGGAGGGCAGAAGATCCGGGGTGAACTGCACCCTTTTGAAAACCCCGCCCATCGAGCTGGCCAAGGTGTGGGCGAGCATGGTCTTGCCGATGCCGGGCGCCCCCTCGATGAGGACGTGGCCATTTCCCAACAGGGCTGTGAGCAGCAGGCGCGACGCCTCTTCGGAACCGATCACGGTTTGGCTGAGATGCCGCAGCAGGGGGGAGAGGAGGTTCGGGTTCATAGCTTGAGGTGGGCCGCGTATTGGCGGACGGTTTCGGGGTAAAGCCGATGCTCGGCGATCCGGATGCGGGCGTGGAGCGTCTCCGGCGTGTCATCGGGGAAAACGGCGACACTTTCCTGCCCGAGGATCGGGCCGGTGTCCATCCCCGCGTCCACCAGATGCACCGTCACGCCGCTTTCGGAGACACCCGCCTCCACCGCCTGCCGCCACGCCTCAAGCCCGGGGAACGCGGGGAGCAGGGAGGGATGTATGTTCAGGATGCGGGCGGGAAACGCATCGAGCAGCGGGCGTTTCACCAGACGCATGAAACCCGCGAGGCATACCAGATCCACCCCCGCTTCCCTGAGTTTCCGCGCCGTTTCTTCCTGCGCCTCATCGGGAAACCTCGTCCGTTGTCCCGAACAATCGATCACCTCTGCGCGGATGCGGTTTTGCCTCGCCCGCTCCAGGATATGCGCGCCGGGGTTGTCGGAAAGCACGATGCCGATCCTGGCATCCAGATTTCCTGATGCGATGGCATCCAGGATCGCTTGCATGTTCGATCCGGAACCGGAGCCGAGAATTCCAAGGGTGGGCATGGCCATGGTTTAGACAGCCTCCGGATTCTGCCAAGATTCAAAGTTCACCGGACGAACTTTCGGGCGGAAGCGGGCGCGCGCTCATGCCCGCGCCGCCCCCTTCAGAACACCTGCCAAGCGGGCTTGTTGGCGTCCACCCAGCGGTAGTAGTCCGCGCGTTTCAGGCCGGTGGCGGCCGGTTCATCGAGGCAGACCTTGACCACCGGATGCATCTGCAGGGCGGAGGCCGGGTTGAAAGAGGTGACCGGCCCCTCGACGGCTTCCGCGATGGCGCGTGCCTTGTTTTCCCCGAAGGCGAGCAGGAGGTTCATGCGCGCCTCCATGATGGTGCCGATGCCCATGGTGATGACGTGCTTGGGCACCTCGTCCTCGCTGCCGAAAAAGCGGGCGTTGTCGGCGCGGGTCTGGCGGGTGAGGGTCTTGATCCGGGTGCGGGAGGCGAGGGAGGAGGTCGGCTCGTTGAAACCGATGTGCCCGTCGGTGCCGATGCCAAGCACCTGGATATCGATGCCCCCGGCGGCGCGGATCTGTTCCTCATACTCGGAGCAATGCCGCGGGATATCGGCGGCGTTGCCGTCCGGAATGTGGACGCTTTCCGGGCGGACGTTGGTGTGCCGGAAAAGATTTTCCCACATGAAGCTGTGGTAGGTCTGCGGGTGTTCGCGGGGGAGGCCGATGTATTCGTCGAGGTTGAAGGTGGTGACCTTGCCCCAATCGAGATCCATCGCGATGAGCGCGCGGTAAAGGGGCAGGGGAGTGCTGCCGGTGGCGAGGCCGAGGATCGAGTCGGGCTTGTCACGGAGCTGCTTGGCGATGATGCGCGCGGCGACGACGCTGGCGCTTTCGGGTGTGTCTCTGATGATGATTTCCATTAGGCTTTGCCCAAGCGGGCTTTGAGTTTTTCCGCTACATCTTCCTGGAACCGCAGGATGAGCGCGCAGGTGAATTCCGCGATGTCGAGCGTCTCATCGGCGACGAGCGGCGTGAGATCCATGCCGAAGATGACCTGGGTGGCCTGATCCGTGGAGTGGGAATCGAAAAACGTGGCGTTGGCGGCGCGGCGACCGTGGGTGGCGAGGTCGTAGCGTTTGCCCCCGGCGATCTGGGAGTCGAAAACACCGTTGAGCGCGGCGGCGAGGTTGTCGCGACCGCTCACGTCCATGAGCACTTTCTGGTCGTCGGGCAGCCAGTCGAGGTTGCGCCAGACCTCGCAGCCGATGACTTGCTTGGGGCGTTGCCCGCGGGGCATTTCGCGCATAGCCTGCAAGGCGGCGATGGTGACGCCGATGTGGGTCTCGTGCTTGTCGGCGGGGTTGTGGGTGTAAACGACTTCCGGCCGGCTCGCGCTGAGGATCGCCTTAAGATCGTTTTTCAATTCCGGTGCGGTCGGGCATTTCACCGCGCCGCTGGGATGATCGAGCTGGATCATCGCCGCATAGCCGCCGATCACGGCCGCGGTGTTCTGCTCCTGGCGGCGGATGGACATCATGTGTTCGTCCGTGAAATCCGCGTAAGGACCGGTGCGTGAACTCCCGGCCCCGTTCGTGCAGGTCACGCCGCCGAACCATTTCCCCGCATCGGCGAAACAGGTGAGGATGCCGTGAAAGGCCATGAACTCGAGATCGTCCTGATGGGCGCCGATCCCGAGGTGGGTGATGCGGGCGAGCGCCTCCGTTTCCGGCAGTCCGTCGGGGATCAAAACATCCGCAGTGGGGTGGTGGAGTTTCATGCGATCATTTCCGGAGTTTCGGCAAACTGGCGGCCGCGACCGCCTGGCCGACGCGGCGGGTCTTCTCGTCCGGCACGTGCATGGTGACACGCGCGGCGATCTCCGGGAATTCCTTTTCGAGAACCTCCCGCGCTTTCCTGATCACGACATCGCCACCCTCGCCGGTGGTGACGCGGCCGAGCACGAGCATGTGCGAGTAGTTGTAGAAATCGGCGTAGTGCGGGATCGTGTAACCGAGATAGACGCCGATGGTTTCGTAGATTTTCGCGGCGCGTTCGTCGCCCTGCGCCATGAGTTTCTGGACTTCAACGAGACGCTCTGGCAGACCCATTTTCGCGGGGAGCTTGATCTTCGCGGCGGGCAGAAGCTTGTTCACCGCCTGCTGGGAGAAATAGAGTGCGCCGACGCCAGCATCGCCCGACCACTCGTCGGCGGGAGCCTTGGGATTGTAATCGACGGGTGCGAAGGCGAGTTCGTTGAGCCAGCCGAGGATGCGGCCTTTGCCATCGATGAAACCCACCGCCTCGCTCGATCCCATCGCGAGTCCGAGCATGCCGTTTTTCCCCAGCGAAAGCGCACCGGCCAGTGCGGTGACATCGCCGTCGTTCATCACCGTCATCGGTACGTCCCATTCTTTCTGGATGCGTTTGAAAACGGCGGCGGCGGTGGGGAAAAGTTTCTTCGGGATGGCGCGCAGCAGGGATGCGACGCGGATCTCGTTGTCCACCACGATGCCGGCCGAGCTGCCGCCGATGGCGTCCACGCGCGGCATGTGCGCGGCGGCTCGGTGAAGGGCTGCGGAGATGTTGTGGTAGTGATAACCGGGATCGGCCTGAGTCTTCGGATCCCACGGAGTCTCCTCGGTGAAAACCGCCTCGCCTTCGATCACGGCGGAGACCTTGAAATCGCTCGCGCCAAGATCAAAGCCGATCCGGCAGCCTTTCATGTGCCCGCCCACCGGCAGCTCCATGTCCCGCGCCGCATAAACCTTGTCCGCCGTGACGACCTCGACCTCGAACTTTTTCCCGTAGGCGAGCTCCATCATTTCCACATCGAACTTCCGCCCGCCGCGCAGCGAATAGGTCTTGCGGATGAAAGTGCCTATGGCCTTCGGCCCGCCGATCTGCAGCTTCCATCCGCCGCGTGACCAGAGCAGGAATTTCACGATGCGCTCGACGTAACGCAGCGTTTCCTCGCCGCCATCCGGCATAACGGAAGTCTCGAAGCGGGAGACCAGCCCACCCTCGCGCTCCAAGCCGATCACAAGCGGCTCGCCCTTGCCGCTGGCGCGGGTGGTTTCCGCGTAGCGGCGGTTGAATAGAACCGCAGGCAGGAAGCCGGGGTCGAGCGGAGCCTTGATGGCGGGGTGTGGCGCTGGGGGCATGGCGATCTGGATTGGGACGTGATCTGGATTTATTCTCCCCTGCGAATTCGGTTTGCTTGAAGCCTTGGGAGTCCTGCCACGACCTTGAAAGATCGAGGCATCAATACCAGTCAAAATCTCCCCTCGCTATGGCTGCTGGCTTTGGTTTCAAGTCGCATTGCTGCGGTAAGCGAGTATTTGGCATGTTACCAAAAAAAACGCCCCCCCTACCAGACTGTTTGATAAGCGCGATCACCTGTGATTCGGCTCGCAATGATGATGGTATCCACGAAGCCCGCGAGGAAGATTCGCGTTCGTTTCAGGTCTTTTGTAAGACAGGTGGGCCCGGTGGGGTTTGAACCCACGACCAAAGGATTATGAGTCCCCTGCTCTAACCGCTGAGCTACAGGCCCCGGTTCGGTGTGCGGAAAGGAATTTCGCGCCGCCGATGGCAAGTTGATAGGCGGCGTGGCGGACGCTGGCAAGCGCGTAGCTTCCGGATGGCGCGAGGCGGCGGAACCCTGCCCCATCTTTCGGTTTCCGACGCGTTTTCTTGCGACATCAATTCTCCTTTTTCCTTTCCTTGTGGACCAAACCCGCTAGGGTTTGGGAAACAGTTATCAAATCATGCTGCAAGGCATGTGGAGCGGGGTATTGCCCGCCTTAAACAACCTACAACCATAACCACCAAGATATGAGAACAGGCACCCGACATTTTTCACGGATCGCAGCCGCAGCGATCATCACCCTGGCACACGCACCGGATGCCTGGTCGCAAAACGCGAATACGGTGCCCTACTACACGACGGGGTATACCCCGATTTTCAATCCCTTTCCGAACATCACCGACAGGGGCCCGTGGTTGGTAAGGAACCTCGGAACGGTCGGCATCGGCATCAGCCTGGCCCGCCCGGGGATGACCATGCAGATCCACAACGTGGAGCCCGGCTCTCCCGCCGAAAAAACCGGCAAGCTCCAGAAAGGCCAGATCATCGAGAGCATCAACGGCGTGACACTCAAGGACACCGACCCGCG
>JAIXQS010000022.1 GCA_027485615.1 Verrucomicrobiaceae bacterium | reverse complement strand
GGTTCAGGTGTGGCCGCGCCCGGGGGGGGCTCCGCAGCAGCAGTGGGTGCGGACTCCGGCTGGACGGCCTTTGCCTGATCCGGCTTTGGGCCGGCCGCGGACGGGGAAGTCGTTTGCGCCGCGAAGCCAGGCGGGGCGTCCGGAGATTTCGCAGACATCCGGAAATAGGCCAGGCCTCCTACGGCAAGCAACAGCCCGACACAGGCGGCGATGAGGATCGGCGAGATGGAGGGCGGTTGTTTCACCCTTACCGCAGGCCCCGATGCGAACGGCGCGGCGAACGAGGGTTTCGGTGGCGGCGGTGTCTCGTCTGCGTTGATGAAAGCGGGCAGCGCTTCGAGAGCCCCGGCGAGGCTTGCGTCCGGATTCGTCTTCATCCATTTCAGCCATCCGCCCAGACCATGGCCCGCATGATCTCCGATGAACTTGCCTTTCCAGCCGGCCAGGTGTTCGCCCATATCGACGACCGCGGTGAGCTTGCGTGATCCGAATTCCGCGCCCAGCCATTTGAACGGGGAGAGCCAGAAGACGAAGTCCCTGCCGCTTTCCTCCGAGCCTACGAAGATCGAATCGATCTCCGTTTCCACCCAAACCGCCTCCTCGCCGAGGATTTCGGAAAGCGATAGGGAGACCTCCAGGGCGAGACGGATTAACTGGATCACCAGCCTTGGATCTAGGGTCTCGCCGGCCAGAACATCATCCAGCTTGGCGCCATCCACCCATTCCGCGACGATGTAAGGCATTTCGTCGATGGGATCGACCGCGCCGCTGAAAACGGATCTCAGCGATGGGTGGGTGACACCCAGAAGCCTGTGTGCCGCGACACGGAATGCGGCCGATTCATCGTCCTTGAGACCGCCTCCATCCTGTCCGAAAGGGAAAAAGCGGCGCAGTGCGACCGTGTGCCCCCTGTCCAGGTCATGGGCGCGGAAAACGATGCCCTTTTTGTCCTGGGATACGATGTCCTCGATCTCGAAACGGCTCATGTGCTTATGGGCAGGTTAGCGGGACATAGCGTTTCGCCAAGCGATAACCCTCATGGCAGGATTGTGGAAAACCGGACGAACGAGGAGGGTTGGTGAAAGTCGGGGTTCGTTCCCGGAAGCTTGCGGGCGCTGTGGAATGTCTGGTGCGGGGAATTCAGGATGGCGGTCGCGTTCGCGGTGGTTTCGACACCGAAGGCGATTTCCTTTTCCAACAAGGCAAGCGGGACACGGATCGCTGCACACCATGACTCATCGGAAACATCACCCCAATGGCTTGTAACGGTGGATGGGAAGTCCGGCTGTTCACCGGCGCGGACTCGCGGTGCGGTGAATTTCGCGGCCCACCAGGCACCGTTCGGGGCGAGGTTGAATTCGAGGTATGCGCCGCTTGCGGGATCGGCGAGGAAGAGCTCCGCGACGTCATGCTCCCACAGCCCTTCCGTGAATGAACCCGGCTCCGCACCGGGGCGGCACGCGGCCGGTGCTTGCCTGGTGGCGACAAACCATAGGCTCGCGGAATCGGCTGCGATGGCGAAACACAGCGGAGGGTTGAGCGCCGCACCATGCCAGTCCGAGTTCATCCCCATCACCGGCAGGTCGAGTTCGCCCCAGGCCAGTGTGGTGTCGGATCGCAAAATTCGCATGGCAGACGTTTGATCGATACCCGGGTGAAAAGGCGAGCCGGTATTCTCATTCCGTGAATCTTTCGCTACTTTGAGGAATTTTATGGCAACTCGGCGCGGAATTTGCACATTTGCGCTGCCCCAAACAGATGTCCCGTCAACGTTCAGGTTTTTACAATGCGATCGAGTATATCGGTCCGCGGCCGCAGAAGCCGAAGAAACCGAATTTTTTCGGAGGCTGGGTCATCGTTTTCATCGCGGTTGGAGCGGCTGTTTTCTTCGGGAAATCGTTGGTTGGCCCGGTCTGGGCTTCAGATAAGGCTCCGACGAACGCGCAGGTGGAAATGATCGTCAATCAGCTTGAGGTCACCGGCGGCTTTTCCGAAAAACTGGCTGCGGAGGCGCTGAAATATTCAGGACGCCAGGTCACCTACGATCCGGCCTATTACAAGATCCTTTACCCCGGAGGTGATGTGCCCGCCGGCAAAGGTGTTGCTTCCGATCTTCTGACTCGCTGCTACCGCAAGCTTGGAATCGACCTCCAGAAGGAAATCCATGAGGACATGGAAAACCACTTCCGTCTCTATCCCCAGCTCTGGGCGGCCGCTGCGCCCGACCGCAACATCGATCACCGCCGCGTTCCCAACCTCCAGCGCTTTTTCAGCCGCAAGGGCGAGACCCTATCCACCTCCTCGGATCCGGCCGAATACAAGGTCGGCGACATTGTCATCTGGGCACTCTCGAACGCGGAGACACACATCGGCATCGTAGTTCCATCCGCCCCGGGCGATGCAAGCAGCGCCACCCCGTGGGTTGTTCATCATCCTGCCGGCGGTGGCGTGAAATGGGAGAAAGCTCTCTTCGACCACCAGATCCTCGGGCATTTCCGCTTTCAGGGTGAGTGAGGTTCGGGTGTTTTCCTCCGACGGCCTTCACCCGGTTTTTCTTTCGTCGTCACCGGACTCAAGCTCATGACCACTCCTCCGCCGCTTCCTTTGCCGGTCATGGAGTGCATCCGCTTCGAAGGCTCCGGCGTCGGTTTGCAAACCGCCGGGTTTGACCGCAAGCGGCTCGATGCCGCACAGGCCGCAGCCAGGGAATGGCTCGCGTCGCATCCCTCTGTCGATGTGATTTCGATCGAATCCAGCTTCGGCAACCTGCTCGCCTTCGTGACCGTGTGGTATCGTCGCAAACACCAGTAGGCTCTCTCCCGGTCAGAATCGTATTGGTGAAGCGGGCGGGGTGTGGTTGTGTCGCCGGGGAGAAACCGATCACCGATGTCAACCTGGCGACCCATCGAAAACACACCGCGTTGGAAGCAATGGCTCCCGCCGTGGTTGCACGCACCGGTGGGAATCCTGTTCCAGCTCAGCGTCTTGGCTGCGGTGATCGGACTCGGGGTGGTGTTTTTCTATTTCATCCTCGCCTCGAGATTCGATCTCGACGAGGTGGCGAAACTGCCCCGTGCCACGGTTTACCATGACCGTAGCGGAAAGGAGCTGGAGGCTCCGGGCGAGTCAGGGCGGCGTGTGGTGGAGCGCGGGGAGATCCCGGACTTCATGGTGAAGGCGCTGGCCGCGCGCGAGGACGCCCGGTTTTTTGAGCACGGCGGGGTGGACGTAAAGGGCTTGGCGCGCGCGACGGTGCGCAACGTGAAGGACGGGGATTTCACCCAAGGAGCCTCAACCCTGACCATGCAACTCGCCCGCAACACCTACGAGATGCGAGCTAAATCACTGCATAGGAAGGCGCTGGAGATCGCGCTGACGCTGCGGATCGAGTCCCGCTACTCGAAGGATGAGATCCTGACCAATTACCTGAACCGCATCTACTACGGTGCCGGAGCGTATGGGGTGGAACAGGCGGCGCGGACGTATTTCGGAAAGACGACCTCGCAACTCCATCCCGGTGAGTGCGCGATGATCGTGGGAATCATCCGAGGCCCGCACCTATTTTCTCCCCTCAGGAATTTCGACGGGGCGATGGAGCAGCGCGACCAAACGCTCGCGCGGATGGTGGCCGCCGGATTCATCACAAAGGAACGTGCGGATGATGTGAAGTCCCTGGAAATCCGGCTCGTTAAGGAGAGCCAAACCGGCCGCCGTCCCTCCTACGCGCTGCGGCAGGTGCGCTGGGAGCTTGAGAAGATCATGGAGAGGGAGAACCTCACGCTGGGCGGAATCCATGTCCACACCACCCTCGATATCGGCTGGCAGACACGGCTGGAGTCGGAACTCGCCCGCGCGGTGGCGAACCTTGAGGCGGAGAAAGGCTGGCCGCATCCGAAGATCGGTGCGCACGAGGCGGGCGATGAAGCCGAATATGTCCAGTTCGCCGCCGTGACGACGGAGACGAAATCCGGCGCTGTGCTCGCGCTGATCGGCGGCCGTGACTTCGCGGACTCGCGCTATGACCGCAGCCGCTCGAAGCGCGATCTGGGATCTGCGTTCGAGCCTTTCGTCGCGGCTGCTGCAGCTGAGCGCGGGAAGCTGGTCTTCACGGGCAAGCCGGTTCAGACCGGCAGGCAGATCGGCCCGCTGGAAGTGGAGAGGCTGGCGAAACGCTGCGGGATTTCCGGCCCTTTCCTCAGCACGGAGGATCTGTTCCGCGGCGCGGTCGCGGCGACGCCCATGGAAATGTCCGTGGGTCTTGCCACGCTCGGCAACAAGGGCAAGAAGCCGAAACCGCATTTCATTTCCCGGATCGAGGATTCAGAAGGGAATGTGGTGTATCGCGCGAAAACGCTCGCCGACCGAGCGCTCGGCGAACAGGCGGCGCGGGAAGCGGTGGCTGTCCTGCAAAGCCGCTCAGGCACGCGCTGCTTCACCGGTGCAACCGGCTCGGAGCGCGACGCCTGGACGCTGCGTCTCGGTCCCAGCGGCTCGACCGCGATCTGGATCGGATTCGATGAGCCGAAAAAAATCGCCGACGAAATCCGCCTCAAGGCTCTGCTCGACGAGTTCGTCGAGAGGCTGGGGAACTGACCGCCGCGATTACTGCGCGGGTAGTAATTCGTCGAGTATGCGCTGGATGCCCTTGTCCGCCTGGGCGGAGGGCGGGTGAATGGAGCGGGCCTTGAGGTACCAGCTCAGGGAGGAGCCGGTCTGCTTGGGCGTGCGGCTCTCGAATTGGCGCGCCTTGTCGAGGGCGAGGGTGAAATCGGCGACCTTCGGTGCGAGGAGTTCCAGTTCCCGGCCGAGCTTCGGATCATCCGGAAAGCGCTCGCGGATCTCGGCGAGCTGCTCCCAGGCTCCGTAGCTTTGACCCATGCGGGAGAACTCGCTGGCCTTGCCGATGGACTCCTCGATTTCCTTGAGGTTCCCCATGATCTGCTTGAAGGCATCCTCTCGGGTGGCGTCGCCCTGGATGGCGGGTGCGAACTCATACTGCCGCTTTGCGATCTCGCGGTAATTGCCCTCGGAGAGGAGGCGATCAAAGTCGTTGCGGGCCACGACGACGCCGCCGGAGTTGTTCACGAGATCACGGAACTCCTGGAGCTTCGGATTGGTGGGCCAGATCTCGGCGGCGGCCTGGATTTTCCTGGCCGCCTTATCGGACTCGCGGGCGATGAGATGGGCCTTTGCCTCCTCGATGGCGAGATCAGAGGCGAGAGTGTATGCGGCGATCGCGGAATCAACCTTGGATGAGGGGAAATCCTTGGCAAGGGTCTTGAGGCGGGTGGCGAGTTCCTTTCCTTTCACGTAATCACGCGCCTGGAGTGTGCCGTAGAGTTCATAGAGATCGCGGACGTATTCGGCGACGCGGCGCTTTTTGTCCAGAGGCAGCGTGGCGACGGGGCCGAGGTATTCGCCGAGCGCGTAGGCTTCCAACAGACGCTGGGAGGCGGAGTGGAGTTCGTCGCGCGAGAGCAGGAGATCGAAGGCCTCGATGTATTTGGCGACCTCGCGGATGGCCTCGTTCGAGAGGGAGTCCAGGGAGGCGACGGTGGGGGAGATGCCGAGGGAGGATGAGAAAAGCTTGGAAACATCGGAGTCTTTGTCGATGCGTAGCGTGGCGTCCCCGTCTTTCCAGATCTGGTTGTAGAACCGCGCGGCCATCAGCACGTGCTCGTAGCGGCGCTGGGCGAACCACTGGACCATGGTGACCTGATATTGCGCCTTGGTTTGGATGGTCTGCGCCTCGGTCTGGAGGATATTGACTTTCTTCAGCGCCTCGATCTCAACGATACGGCGCAGGGTTTCCTCGTATTTGAGGGAATTGGTGCCTGAACCGGGGTTGGTGGCTGGCTGGTTTGCGCCCTTGCCTTTACCGCCACCTCCATTGCCGACGGGGGTGGCTTCGCCGAGCGATTTGTCGCGATCATTGCGCGCATCCCAATCCGCCTGGCGGATGATGGCATGTTTCTCGTCCTCGATGGATTTGTTGAGAGTCCTGAGGGCATTCGAGTTGTTCTTGGCGAGCATGGCCATGTAGATGGACTCCGCAAGGGACATGCATAGGTTCGCATCGCCGGGGTAGGATGAGGCGGCGGGCAGGAGCTTGAAGCCTGCGTAAAGGTCGGGGCCAGCGCTGCGGAATGGGGAGATGGAGGCAAGGATGTCCGCGACGTTTTTCCGGTATTCGGCGGCGTCCGCGTCGGTTTCCGGCGGCTGGTTCAGGTATTTCTCGAAGCGGGCCTTGAGGAGGCGGTTGTCGCCGATGGGGATGGCGACGCCACCGACGGTGATGGTTTCCGCCGACATATCGAGCATGGGGATTTCCTGGCCAAGCGGTGAAGCGGCTGCCTGATTTTGTGGTGTCGGGCTGTTGTCGGTGGGAACGGAGGGTGCGGGCGTCCCGCCGTCGGCGGGCGGGGTGTAGACCTGTGCGAAGGCCGGTGATACCAGGCCGAGAAGGAGGAAAAGAAGCGGTGTTTTCATTTTTGTGCTCTCGTTTGGTTTGGTGGATCGGTTTCTCACAGGCGGCTGATATCGGTGGCGACGGGGATGCCGCCCTGTTCGAAGCGGACTTTGAAGGCGTAGCGCTGCTCGCGCTCGATGTTGAGCTTGTTGAACTTCGCGGGGATCATCACCGGCACGATTTCCTCGCCGGATTCCGACTTCATACGGACGCTGACGACCGAGGATGTGTTCCCGTCGCGGAAGAAGCGCTCGTCGATTTTCCCTTCGATGAGGTATTCGTTGTTGCGAAGGCTGTTGCCATTGTCGAGGAGATCCTGGACGGCCAGCGGGTTCACGCCGGTGAAGGATTCCTTCTTTTTCGACATGAGGAATTTCCCTCCGAAAATGACTGCTACCACCGCCACGACGATGCCGATGATGAGAATGGGATTGGTGCTGGAGCTAGCGCGGCGGGCCATGGTGTTTTAAAATTTTGAACTTTGAGTCTGAATGAGAGGGGTTTTGCTGCAAACGTATCGTATGTGGTGAATCGGGCATTGGAAGGTTATTCCCATTGGGGTCGGCGGGCGCCGATCCATGCGAGCGAGAGCGCAACGGCGATATGGATGGCCAAGGTGAACAAGCAGGCCTCCTGGTTGGAAAGTGAGGTGTCGATGACGGATTTCACCGCGCCGTGAACCTGGGATTGGAGCGCGTCTACGGAGCCGGACCATGCCCAGTAGGCCGAGATGAAAGGACGGGTGAAGGCCTCGATGTGTTCCGGCAGGGCGAGGACGGCGCCAGAAAGAGGAAGCTGGAAGCCGACAAGATAGATGGAAAGCAGCGACGCCTGTTCGGCGGTGCGCATGAGTGCGGAGATGGCCAGGCAAACCGAGGTCATGGCCGCGTTGATGAGCAGGAGGAAAATGACATGCTCGACGAATTCGCCGCGAAACGCCCCGAAGAGGTTCACGAAAAACGCCATCCACAGCGACTGGGCGATTACCAAACAAGAGAGGAATGCGATCTTCGACAAGAGGTAGGCGGATGGCCTTAAGCCTCCGAACTTCTCTTTCTCGTAAATCGGGCGCTCACCTGCGATTTCGCGCGCGGAGTTGTTGGAGCCCATCAGCGCCAGCAGAACGACCTGGAACATGATGATGCCGGAGATGGCGGAGCCCACTTTCGCCTGATCTGCCCGGACGGATTGCTGCTCCTGTATTTCGGCGGCCATGCTGTCCTGGCGGACATCGGAGTAGCGGCGGATGTTGCCGTCGGCCTTGTCGCTGAAGAGGGTGACCAGGGCGGGAAAGCACAGGAGGATGGCGAGCTGGAGAAACACCTGAGCCCGGTCTCGGAAAAAGATCCGCCAGCGGCGGGAGAGCAGGGTGGAGAATTGCGAGAAAAACCCGGGTAGGCGGTGTTCCTGCGGAGTGCGATTATCGGCGGACTCCTCCGCATCGGGATCGGCGAGGGGTTTTGGCTGCTCCAGGACAAGATCCCCGGAGGCGATGAGCCGCTCACGGGATTTTTCGAGCATCCCGTAATAAGAGGCGGTGTGTTTTATCCATGAAGCTTGCCAGCGCTCGGAGGGCTGGGCGGTGAGCCGCGGGTAGATTTCCTCGGTGTCCTTGACGGAGAAATAGTGGTTCAGGCGCTCGGGCGGGCCGTGGAAAACAACGCGGCCTTCATGCAGGACGAGGATGGAATCGTAGAGCTCCAGGTGTGCGAGGGAGTGGGTGACGGAGAGCACGATGCGCCCGTCCTTGCGGGAAAGGTCGTGGAGCAAGCGGACGATCTCGCGCTCCGAGCGGGGGTCGAGGCCGGAGGTGACCTCGTCGCAGAGCAGGATTTTCGGATCGGAAACGAGTTCCATCGCGAGGCCGAGGCGGCGCTTCTGTCCGCCGGAAAGGACTTTCACGGGGCGGTCGCTGATCGCCTCCAGGCCGGTTTCCTCAAGCACTCGGTCGATGCGGTGGTCGAGCTCGGCGGTGTCGCGTGTCCTCACCCGGAGGCGGGTGGCGGCCTCGACGGATTCATCGACGGTGAGCGGATCGTAGGCGATGGAGAACTGCGGGACGTATCCGATTTCGGATGGGGAGAAATCTCCGTCTTCGGAAAGGTTGCGGCCTTCCCAGAACAATGCGCCGTCGGATTCCGGGTTCAGGCCGGCGATGGTTTTGAGAAGGGTCGTTTTCCCGCATCCCGAGGGGCCGACGATGGCCATGAAATGTCCCTTGGGCACCTTGATGGAGACGTGATCAACGAGATTCACATCCTCGCCGTCTTTTTTGATCGTGAAACAGACGTCCTTGAGTTCTAGCACAGGAAAATATGGTTAAATGTTGCAAACGCGGGGAAGCGGTTCGGTCTATCGCTTTTTCGAACGTTTTCGGTGAAAAAAATGGTCACGCCGATTCAGTCGGTGAGGGGGACGATGCGGATGCCCTGGGGTTTCGCGGAATGGATGTCCGCGATCAGGGAATTCTGCGGCTTGGTTTGGGTGGTTTCCGAGGGATCCAAAGCGTTGCGGAGGGCACCCTCCACCAGCTGGCCGCAATGGATTTTCATGGGCGGCAGGGTGCCGAGATCGCCGGCCAGATCCTGGGCGCTGAGATGGCGGGCTTCCTCAGCCGTTTTGCCTTGGAGTAGCTTGGTGGCGACGGAAGCCACGGCGATCGCCGTCTGGCAGCCGAAGGCCTGGAATGAGGCGCGGTCGATGACCTTTTTGCCGTCCTTCTCCGTGAACTTGAGCCACATCCGCATCATGTCGCCGCACTCCGGCGAGCCGACCGTGCCGACAGCATCCGCGTCCGCCATCTCGCCCTGGTTCTGCGGCGCGGCCATCGCCTCGCCGACCTTGCTTTCGAAATCATGCATACGCGTAGGTTGGCCGGGATCGCGAGGGGGTTCGAGAGGAAAGATTCCGGGCCATCAGCGGCCGAAGGAGTCATAGTATTCGGCGCCGTAGTCCTCGTAGCGTTTGATGAGGGTTTCGTTTTTCTTTTCGCGCGCCGTGAGGTTGTCGGTGATGTCCTGGCTGACGGCCATGTACCAATCCTGTTTCTCGAAGTGGGCGCGCATGTCCGCCAGCTTGAAGCCGTAGCCGTGGCGTGCGTAGATTTCGTTGCGCATGATGCGGAGGTCGGCGGGACGGAGGTTCTCCACATCGGCTTCCTTCAGATCCTTGGTGGAGGATTGAGGGTATTGGCCTGCCTTCGTGCTGTATTTGAAAACACGGCGGGGAAGGACGAAGACACGCTCGGCGATTTTCTTGGCATCGTTTGCTTTCCAAACACCGCCGAGATCATCGGTTTTGCTGGCATAGATCATTTTGAAAACGCCGTCCGCAGGGTCGTCGCCGGGTTCGGCGGCGACGATGGCGTATCCTTGCTCATGGGCTTCGAAAGAGCCGCTGAAAGCCCGCTCGTTCCCCGCCACGATGCTGTAGCCGGTGATGGTCTTGCCGATGATACGGTCGATGCAGACGGTGATCTTTTTTCCGCCGAAATCCCCGACGTAGGTGCCCTTCATGGCGGAGGCGTTGGCGTCGGTTTCGCTGATATCTGAATCGGTTTCAGCACTGATGACCGCTGCTCCGAGGAAGAGCAGGGACGCGCAAAGAGTTATGATTATTCTCATGTTCATAATGTTTATGCTTTCGACCTCATCGTCCCGAAATAGGATGGCGATGCAAGAAAATGATGGAACGCGGTGTACGGAAAAGATCGATCCTCGGGGTGGCCGCTCTCGCCGCCCTGGCGTTCTTCGGTTGGTTGATGCTGAGGATCACGCTGGAATACTGGCCGATCCGCAGCGACGCGGCGTTCCTCCAGATCAAGCAGCAGTATCTCGGTATCCGGCACTGGGAGCTCGCGTTCTGGATCCATGTTTTCACCAGCATGCCCGCGCTGCTGGCCGGTTTCACGCAGTTCGCGCCGCGGCTGTTGGCGAAACATCCGAAAGTCCACCGGATCATGGGACGCGTCTATGTGTTCACGGTGTGTTTCGTGACGGGGCCGGCCAGCTTGGTGATGGCGTTTTATGCGAACGGCGGGATCTTCTCGCGGATCGCGTTCGTGATCCTGGCCGTCCTTTGGCTTTTCACCACGGCGATGGGTTGGCGAATGGCCGTGCAGCGGGATTGGCGAAAGCACCGCGAGTGGATGATTCGCAGCTACGCGCTCACCCTTGCGGCCATCACGCTACGGGTCTGGAAATATGTCATCGTGTTCGCGTTCGAGCCGCCGCCGATGGACGTTTACCGGTTGGTGGCGTGGCTCGGTTTCGTGCCGAACATCCTTTTCGCCGAGTGGTGGATATGGCGGGGGAAATCCCGGAACCGGAAGTAGTCCGCCTCACGCCGCCTCACGCCGCCTTGCGGACGAGCGCGACGAGCACGCCTTGGATGATGAGTTCTTCCACCGGGATGAGATCGGGGAAACGTGGATTCTCGGCTTGGAGGTAAGTGCGAGTTTTTCCCTGAATGTAGCGCTTCAGGGTGGTTTCGCCGTCGATCAGGGCGGCGACGATGTCGTGGTTGCGCGGTTCGCGGCGTTCGAGGACGACGGTGTCGCCGTCGCAGATATGGGCATCGATCATGGAGTCGCCGCGGACAATCAGGGCGAAGGTATCGCGTTTGCGGGAGACTCCGAGGGATGCGACATCAATGGAAAGGCAACCTTCCTGCTCCTGCTCCTGTCCTTCCGCGAAACCGGCGGCGATGCGGCCGTAGATCGGGATGTCGCAGATTTCGGCGCGGTCGAGATCCTCGGGGAAAACAACGGCGCGGGCCTTGCCGGGAAGGCGCTGGATCACGCCCTTTTTCTCAAGCGCCCGAAGGTGGCTCATCGCTGCCGTCTGGCTGGCGAAGCCGAAGTAATGCTGGATCTCGCGCGTGGAGGGCATGATGCCGGTTTCGCGCTGCGATTTGCGGAGGTGGTCGAGGATCTCGATCTGACGTGTGGTGAGGTTGTGTGCCATGGTTCGTTGAACAGTGTTCTTGGGAACAAATTCTCCGATACCCGCCTTGGAGTAAAGAAACTTTTTCGGCGAGGCTCACGCGCACCATCGGATTGTGAAGCGGAATTTTTGCGGGTGTCATGAAAGTGCTTGCGTTGGCTCGGGCGGTGTATCAGTTTCCCTGCCCCGTCACGGGACGTAGCTCAGCCTGGTAGAGCGCCTGCTTTGGGAGCAGGATGTCGTCAGTTCGAATCTGGCCGTCCCGACCATCTGAAAAGCCTCCCTCTGCGGGAGGTTTTTCGGTTTCCATGAAGGTCGGTGAAAATATTCCGTGCCGCGGAATGTTCGAAAGCATCCGCCGCATTTGCGGTGTCCTAGAAATCCGGCGCAGCCGCAGACTGCTTGGACGGAGCAACGCGGAGTCAATCTGGCCGTCCCGACCACCTTTTAAGCCTCACGTTGCGGCCGAGAGTTTCAGGACGCCGACGTAAGGCAGGTTCCGATACTTCCCTTTGTAATCGAGGCCGTAGCCGACGACGAATTCATCACCGATCGCGAAGCCGACGTAATCGGCCTCCACTTCCTCGGCGCGTTTCTTGTCCTTCGCCAGAAGCACCCCGGTATGGACGGCGGCGGCTCCTTCTTCCTGGAGGCGCTGTGCGACGGCGGCGAGAGTGCGGCCGGTGTCGAGGATGTCATCCAACAGGAGCACATGCATGCCCTTCACCTCGGGGAAGTGGCGATCCAGGAAATCAACGGTGCCGGAGCTTTCGAGGCCGCCGTGGTAGCTGGCGACGTTGAGGCACTCGATGGAAAGCTCGCGCGGGATGCGACGGAGGAGATCCGCGGCGAAAACGAGCGCGCCTTTCAGAAGGATGATGACGACGATGGGGCCGGCGGGGAAATCGCGCTCGATCTCCTTCGCCATGGAATCGAGGCGGCGCTCGATGATTTCCTCGTCCACGAGGATGCGCTCGATGTCGTTTTTCATGGAGGGAGGATGGGTGATGGGCGGCGGATTCGCCAAGGAGGGAATCGGAAAAATCAGGCCGTTTCTCCGGGACACCCGCCCTCCTCAGGGCACGGGCGGCTCGGGCTCCGGGGAGTTGTCCGGGTCTTCGAGGAGGTGCTGGGAGAAATAGAGCGGGCATTTCCCCGGGTCTTTTTCCAAGGCGGCGAGGGTGGGGAAATTGTGGAAAAACCGGGTCTGGGGCGCTTTCGCCAGCCCTCCACCGGGAGGGGCGTGCCTTCTTCGCTTTTCCTTCTTCACTGGTGAAATGCTTCCCGCCTGTTCAGATGAACCTAAATACCGCAGTTGGGTATCAATTTTTCACCGCAAAGGCGCAGAGGTCGCAAAGGAACGCAGAGCTTTGCATGTGGGAAGATAGGAAAGTTGGAAACCGATGGAACTGCTTGGTTCACCCAATGGGTGAAATGGAATTACCGTGAAAAATGCCCTGCAATATCCCGAAATACAAACTCTTCTCAGCGTTTCCTCTGCGACCTCTGCGCCTTTGCGGTGAAAATCTTCGTTTGAACTGCGTATTATAGGATGAAAGCATGTCACGCCTCCGCAAAAAATTTCCGGAGGCATACGGAAATCCGGAATGCCGTTAAACGGACATTTTGTGACAACCCCGGCCATCTCTTCCCCACCGCACCCCCACCTCCCCGCCGAAGCTTCGTGAACCCGGATGTTTTCGCGTTCCAAAACATACGACAAGCGATCCGGTACGTTCTGTTAGGACGGCGCATCCGAACCTCTTCACGTTCCAAAAAGCAAAGGCATCCGTAACATCCTCCCAACCCCCTCTCTTCCCATCACTTCCACCGCTCCTTTTTCGGAGATTGACCGGATATCGCCCGGCGATATCGTCCGGGGGTGAACTAATACCAATGTTC
>JAIXQS010000039.1 GCA_027485615.1 Verrucomicrobiaceae bacterium | reverse complement strand
TCGGTTCATCGAACCGGCTTCTTGCCCGTCCTGTTTCACACAGGGGCTCTTAGCTCAGTTGGTAGAGCGCCTCAATGGCATTGAGGAGGTCAGCAGTTCGAACCTGCTAGGGTCCACCATTTCAGAGGGGTCGGAGGTGATAACCTCCGGCCCCTTTGTGCGTCTGGATACGACACTTGCAGAATCACAGGGCTTTTCAAGCTTGCGACTCTGGACGGCGGGAAAACACCCGTTTTGCCCCGAAACAACCCGCGCGGGTGTTGTCTGGGGTGTGGCGGTTTCCGGCACAATAAAGGAGGGCAGAGAGGCCACGGCTTGAGCGAGAGGGAGGCCGTTCGCGTTCGTGTAAACCTTCATCGTCAGCTTCATGTCGGAGTGCCGGGCAAGGCCCATGGCCACGCGCGGAGCCACCCCGGCCGCGTTTAACATCGTGATGAAGGTAGTCCGGAGGGCGTGGAAATCGAATTTCGCCCCGCTCACGTCAGTCAAGGGGATGCCCGCCCGCTTCAAATCCCGGTGAAAGGTGTCCATGTTCGGGACGCGATTGCGGAACACCCATTCAAAAGGCTGACAGAGATCGGGGCGCATGGCGCGCAGAAGCGCCACCACCTCCGACTTGAGCGGCAGGCGCTCCGTCCGGGCGTTCTTAGCGATCGACGCCCGCACGACGACGCTAGGCGGCTCGCCGTCCAGGTCGAAATCCCCCCAGCGAAGTTGATTCATCTCGCCGCGCCTGATTCCAGTGTATGCGGAAAACCGATACGCGAAGGCACGAACCGGAGGAACGGAGACGCAAAGGGCGTCAAGTTGCGCGGGCGTGAACGCGGCCCGCTTACAGCCGTCGTCCCGCACCTTGATCTTGGGCACGTCGGCCAGCGGGTCGACCAGGAGCAGCTTGCGCCGAATCATCCAGCCGAACCACGTCCGGAGGAAGCCAAGCACGTCGTTTGAATATTTCGCGCTGGGGTTGTGCTCGATGCGCCACCGGTCGAAACCGGCCGGGCCTGCGTCGGCCAGTGTCTTCCAGCCGGTGCGGTTGAGGAAGGTGGAAATGCCGCGCTTGTAGGCGCCGACCGTGTTTTTCGATTTCCCCGACGCGGCCACGCTTTCGAGATAGGCCTTGAGGTGATCGGCCAGAGGAACGGCCGTAGCCTCGCGGATATTCGCGGCCGGAGCGAGACCAACCGATTCCAGCTCGAACTGTCGGACCAACTCCCGGAGCTTCTCTTGGGCAACGCGCTTTTGCGTCACCTGCAGCCTGTAATCCTTCGCCCTAGGCCATCCAGGCATGCGGATGCGCGCGGAGTAAAAAGGCGTTTTGCCCTTCCGGGTGCGGGGCTGGAAAACAAAGGCTTTCACGACGAGGACGAACCAAGGCCGGAGGAGTAGGCGGCGAGATCGTCCGGCCGAATGCGGACACAGCGGCCGATGCGCACGACCTTAAGCCGGCCGCGCTCAATCTCGCGCTCGATGGTTCGTTTGCTGACGGAGAGCATGCGCGCGACTTGCGGCAGCGTGAAAGCGCCCAAAACGGGCGCGACGGTGGTGTGACTAGATACGACAGTTTCCATGATGTTTTTTAGATTTCTGGCACCGTTTTGCCGGTGCGATTGATGTTCTGGCCGAAAGCCCGAAAAGGCGCGGCTCGATTCCAGCGCCCGCCCACATAAGTCGCTGACTGTTAGTTAGCTAAGAATGTCCGATTTTCGTAGCCTGATTCACCAGAGTTTCGCAACCCGCTGGAAACGAACGCAGAGCGAGAACCGGGGGCAAAAACCCCGAAGAAAGGGGGGGGGGGGACCGGTAAATCCGTATTATTTCCGAGAAGGGCAAAACGGCCCTTTTTTGGACGCACTCCCGAATGGGTAACGATAGGGTAGCAGAACCGGGCGAGAGTTGCGACACGAGACGACACACGCCAGCGTTTGATCTGGCCGGGGCGGCGGCCTGCGGCTCGCTCGCCTCCGTCCAGCCGCAAGCGTAGGCGCGGCCCGTCCGACGCCATCCGCGCGCGGTGCTGTAACGCCAGCGTGTGCCCGTTGAGGGTTTTCGCATGGAAGGGGGCGGGGCCGGCCTGTTCGTGGCTCAGAGGCCGGACCCTTGCGGTCCGCGTGCGTCGCGACGACGAGGCATGTCTTGACCCGCTACGCGGGTCGCTGGCTGCGACTCGTGTATCTGGCGGGCGCTCGTGGCCTCGCGCCCTTCCTCAGCAGCCGGACAGCGTCGCTTGGTCAAATCCGGTATCCGATACACGCGGGGCTCGATTCGCCCTGGCTCTGCGAGGTTCCGCATCAGATCGGCAGCGTCCGCGATAATCCAAGACCCACCATCGGCCGCACGGGAAATTCGCTTTTTCACAGCTCAGGAATCAAAAGGACGAAGCCCCATTGAACAGTCGAACGCGCGCATATCCTCAGCCGCCGCTTTGATCAACGGGTCGGCCATGGCTAACACTTGGCGCGCGACACGAAGGCGCTTGGCCTCCTCCCATTCCCGAGCCGATTTGCGCCTCTTACGAACGCGCTCCGGTGCGAGTTCGCGACGAGCTTCGGCCATGGCCTCGCGATCACGCACGGTGAGAACACGACGCCGCGCCTTGATTTCAGCGAGAGCCAGAAACCGAGCGCGCGAGGTGCGAACGTCCCGCATCGCCTGATCAAGTTCGGGCGCAGTCTCGCGGAGCAGTCGCAGAGCGGCCGATAGCTGGGGAGCCGATAAACCCGCTTTTTCGGCCACGGCAGCAACAGTCCCGGCGTCACGCTCGACGGCCACCAGATCGGGCCGCAAGACGAACAGGAAAGCCAATGAACGAGCAAGCAAAGTGCCCGTGTGGTAGCCGTCCGACAAGAAGACCAGAAGATCGGAAAGCGGGTTTCCGTCGCGGCCTGCGTCGTCGGCGCCGTTGCGGTCGAAATCGCGCCAAACCTCAAAAGCCTCGCGGTCTTCCCGCGCGCGCTGCGGGTCGAATTCGTCGCGGCTCATCACGCACCGCCTTTCGCAAGCATCGTCTCGATGCGGTTGAGCGTTTCAGGGCTCGCGGCCGAAATCAGAGTTTCGACAAGCGGACCGATGTCTTCGGTGTGTTGGAGAAAAAGCGCGACTAATACCTTTCGGCGGTTAGCGTCGGCCTGTGTCAGCTGCTGGCGTAGCTCGGCAATTCCGGGCGTTTTGGTGGCGGGTGTGGCGGGGGGTGTTGCGTGCATTGTCTGATGTGGTTTTTGTTTTTGTTCATCAGACGCATGTGGTTGACCTTCAACGTATTCGAACCTGCTAGGGTCCACCACTTTAAACCCCGCCGGAAACGGCGGGGTTTTGTATTTTTCAGGCGAGAGCCAAGCGCAGGGATGCGCGCTCACTTTTCCTTCATCACATAAACCCCGTTCCAATTCGCACCTGGCGGGTTCTCTCTGAGTTCGGCCACCAGCTTGAGGTAGACGAGAGAGGGGTTGCTGGTGA
>JAIXQS010000177.1 GCA_027485615.1 Verrucomicrobiaceae bacterium | reverse complement strand
GGGCGGCGGCATCCTCGTACTTTTCGAGGGCGGCCTGGAAAACGGTCGTCCAGTAGCGGGCGTCCTCCTCGGGCTTGTCGGTGTTGCGCCCGTCGCCATTGAAACCGCTGGCGGCGATGAAGAATTCCTTGAGCTTCTCGTGATCCGGGCTGCGGGTGACGTAGTGCTGGATGACGGCCTTGCGCGCGGCTTCGGCGGCCTTGGGGTTGGTTTTCAGGAAAGCGACGGCGGTGCGCCATTGGTATTCGGCGGCCTCGCCGTGTTTCCCGAGCTTCTGCATCTCCGTGCCGAGGTGGATGAGGGCGGTGCCGGAGTTCGGCTGCGTGACGTAGCCATCGTCCTTCACCATGCGCGCCCAGACGGCGGTCTGTTTTTCCGCCTCGCCGTTCTGGCCATGGCACTCGCCGATGTGGAAAAGCGCGGCGGCGGCGTAGGCGACATCATCGGGGAAATAGTCCACGACATCCTGGTAGGCCTTGATGGCGGCGTTGCGCTTGTCGAGCTTGTGCAGGCAACGCCCCTGGCGGAGCAGGACGTAGGGCAAGGCCTTGCTTTTCGGGAACTCGAACGAGTAGGCCTTGTAGGCGGCGTATGCTCCCTGGAAATCACCGGCAGTGAAAAGCTTGTCGGCGTCCTCCAGGTTCACGCCCTCGAAGGTGTCCAGTTTCGCGAAAGCCTCGCCGGGATAGATGATTTCCTGACCGGCCTGATTCTGGGCGGAAAGACACGCGCCGGCGAGCAGCCAGGCGCAGAGGGTGGGTAGTGAAAGGAGGTGGGCTTTTCCGAACATGGCTGCTATTACTAGGGGTTTGGTTGGTTTCTATCCGTAATTGCGGGATTTGGGCATGGTCCGCGCTCACTCGGTGCCGGTGATCGCATTGATCTCCCTGCGTTTCTGGGCGGCGACCTTGAATTCGTAGGCTCCGAGATCCGGCGCGCCGGGGTCGATGCGGAGCAGGGTTTCCCGGGCGAGCCAGCGTTTCTCCCCGGCGGCGTGCATAGGGAGCATGAGGCACAGCGCGACAACGGCCGCCGCGTAGGCGGGAAGGACGGCGAGCGCTGTAGCAGCTTGGGCGAGACGATCCTGCGGCTTGCCGAGGATGGCGCGAAGCGCGTTAGCGAAAATCAGCGCGACGCACAAGGCGGGCAGCGCGGCGAGGCCGATCAGCACCTTTTCCGAAAGCTCGATGCGCTCCAATGCGGGCAGGACAGCCAGCGCCCACATAAGCAACATCGTCAAAGCCGCCAGCGATACGAGCGGCACAAGGCGCTCCCGGATCCCTAACGGCGCGAGCCAACGCGCCAGCCGCACGCGGATCACCAAAGCCGGAGCGATCAGCAGGGAAAGCAGCAGCGCCACCAGCGGCACACCGGGAAACGCGAACTGGAAATGCTGAATTCCGTATCCCCGTCCGCCCAGCGGCGTCAGGCGGGTGATGATCAGGAAAATCGCAATGGGCAACGCCACACCCAGCGCCAGCACCAACACCCAATCCCACGCCCCCAGCAGACGTGAAATCCGCCGCGCGGGCAGGCGTATCACCGGTGTCACCGCGAAGCGGAAAAGGAAGACAGCCAGCCCGGCGGGCAGCAGCAACAAAGCGGCGCCCGTCAACCCAAGCCTTGTGGCCACCTCGTGCTCGACCCTCCGCATAGGCTCCAGTTCGGCGTCAATGAGCAGCGGCGGATTCCGCACCTGCGCGGCCACCATTGGCAGGGTCAGATGGGTCAGCGCGGAAGCCCGCCCCTCCGGGATAGATGTCTCATCACCTGCGCGGCGGATGTCACGGAAATCCTTGTCTTCCAACATCGCGTCGCGCTGTTTGCGGTAAGTTTCGGCCAGATCCGCCATGCCCAGCCGCTCCGCCGCCGCGTGGAAATTCACCGCCGTGCTCGAAACACAAACCGAGTAAACCAGCTCGCCGACGAGAAACATGTCCGGATTCCGCCCCATTCCGGCCAGGAACGCTTCCCTCTGTTTCACCAGCGACAGGAACTCCTCCTTGCGTCCGGCCTTGGAAAGCTCCTCCGCCCTCGCGCACATGACATCCACCATCTTGCGCTGGGAGATGACCCACGGCACCGAGGTTCCGTAGATCACCGCAAGCGCCCGCGTGTAGTCCGCAAACGTTCCCTTCGGCATGAGGGAAAGTCTCTCCGCCATCATCCGGTTGGTGTAGGATTCGTAGCCCGGCAGCGCCGCCGCCTTTTCCAGCAACGCCAGGGACTCCGCATAGGCCGCCGCATCCTTGATGGTGTATTCCGTCTCGGTGGGCAGTGCGCCGAGAAGCACGCCCTTTTGGTAACGCGGTGTGGAGCCGCCCTTGCGAGTCTTCTCCACCGCATCCCCGCCGGTATGCCCCGCTGCCCAGTAAATGAACATCGCATTCTCCGGCGCCACGCGCGCGGCCTTCTCCAGGAAATCGTCCGCCAGCTTCCTTCGCTCACTGAGGAACTCTCCCGCATACTCCGCGTAGTAGGCCGGATTCTCCGGCTCCAGCAGGTGCAGCCGCCGCTTCGAATCCATCTCCTCCTCCAGAAGCAGCCGCTCCTTTTCTGAAAGCCCGGGCGGAAGCGGAAGTGGCTCCGTAGGGCCGAATGAAATCATCCCCCGCAAAAAACCCATGATGCGGGCATCCGGCATCTGCCTGTGGAGCGCGATTCCCAGCGCCAGTGCCGCGCAAACCCAAGCCGCCACTACCCAGGCAGCACGCACCTTCGGTTTCTCCGCCGCCGCCAGCCGAGCCTCCAAATCCGCCACCGCCGGATGCCCCGCCTCGAAATTTTCCGCAAGAATGGCCTGCGCCGCCAGCCGCCGCTCCGCGTTGGCGGCGAGGGGTTCCGTGACTTTCTCGATGAGCGGGTGGGTTTCGGGAAGCATAGGGGCGATGCTGGCGGGTTTCGCGGAGGAAAGGAACCGCGATTTCGAAATCGCGACCTGACCGGCGAATCCCTCGCTCCGCCCCTCACCCACACCGGTCGCGATCGGGAGATCGCGGGTCCTCTCCGTCACTCACTCGAACACATACACCTTGTCCCGCACCTTCACTTCGGGCGGAATCCGGTTTTCCTCGAAGAGATCGTAACCGGTTTTCAGGTTTTCCCAGAACGGAAGATGGGGACTTCCGGCGGCTTCCGCCATGCGCTCGGGAGTCATGCGGAAGGGGAAGATGTGGACGCGGAAGAAGGGCTGGCCGTTGTCGAGGGCGGCCTGGCAGAGGGTGTAGATTTCCTCGATTTTCTCATCGGTCATGGCGAGGCAGCCGACGGAGACGTTGCTGCCGTGAACCATGATGAAGGAGCCGGTGCGGGCATGGGCGCGGTCGTAGGCGTTGGGGTAATTGACGTTGAAGGATAGGTGGAAAGAGCTGTTCGGATTCATGTCGCTGGCACGGGAAAAGTAGAACCCCTCCGGCACCTGGCGGTCTCCCTCGGCGAGCTTGGGCCCGAGCTTTCCGCTGGCGGCGGCGATGGGATAGGTGCGGAACAGCTCGAATTTTCCGGTGGTCTTGCTCTCGATGAAAAGCTCCAGCTCGCGCTCCTCCTTGAAGGCGCGGATGAAGACGGGGGAGCCGTGTTCCAGCTTTTTCTCCGCGAGTTCGGTTTCCATGGGCTTCGGGGCCTCCTCTTTCTTGGCTCGGCTTTTGGCCCTGTCGCCGCACGAGCAAAGCGTAAACAGGATGATGGTGAATACAAAAAGCTGTTTCAGCACGAATGATGGGACTTGTTCAAATCGCATCTTCGCGCGTTTTTTTGACATCGTCCCGGGATGCCCGGGCAGTCCGATATGCCTAACCGTGGCCATTGCTTTTGGCTGGGGGATTGGATTGTAATCCCGCATATAGGCCGTTTTTGTCTAACAGCTCCTCATGAGTGCCTTGCTCGGCGAGCACGCCGTGGTCGAGGACGCAGATCAGGTCGGCGTTGCGGATCGTGCTGAGGCGGTGGGCTATGACGAAGGAGGTGCGGTTGGCGCGGAGGTTGTCGAGGGCTTGTTGGACGAGCTTCTCGGTGGTGTTGTCGAGGGCGGAGGTGGCCTCGTCTAACAGGAGAAGGGGCGGGTTTTTCAGGAGGGCGCGGGCGATGGAGAGGCGTTGTTTTTCGCCGCCGGAGAAACGGATGCCGCGCTCCCCGGCCATGGTTTCGAGGCCATCGGGCAGGGCGCGGATGAACTCGGCGGCGTTGGCGGCTTCGAGGATTTCCCACAGCTCCTTGTCGCCGGCCTCGTGTTTCGCGAGCGTGAGGTTCTCGCGGAGGGTCGTGTTGAAAAGGAAGGGTTCCTGGGTGACGAAGCCGGTGTTGTCGCGGAGCCATTCCTTGGAGAGGCCGGAGAGCGGATTCCCGTCTAACAGGATTTCCCCGGAGGTCGGCTCGTAAAAGCGGGAGAGGAGATTGAGGAAGGTGGATTTCCCCGAGCCGGTGGCTCCGACGAGGGCGATGGTCTGGCCGGGCAGGGCGGTGAGGCTGATGTTTTTCAGCGCGGGAGCCTGGCCACCGTAGGAGAAGGTGACATCGCGGAACTCGATCTTCCCGGTGAAGGATTCCGGCCGTTCTCCCTCGGTGAGATTCGATTCGTCCGGGGTGTCGATGATATCGAAGAGTCGCTTCGCAGATACGATGCCTTTGGTAAATGTCTGCGAGAGCGTGTTGATGCGGGAGATGGGGTCGAAGAGGAAACCCCACGCCACGAGGAACGCGATGACGATGCCGGGCGAGAGTTCGCCGTTGAGCGTCCACCACGAGCCGAAGGCAACCATGAGGATGATGCCGGACTCTGCGATGAAAGACACGGCGGGCCAGACGATGGCCTGGCCTTTCATGACATCCATGTGCTTGTCGCCCACCTTGCGCGATGCCTCGTCGAAATCGGAGAGCGCCTGCGGCTCCACGGTGTATGCCTTGATCTGGCGGATGCCGGCGAGGTTGTCGTGCAGGATCGCGTTGAGCGCGGAGGAGGCCTCGGAGGAGGCTCGCCATTTCGGCTCCGCCCGTTTCGACCACCATGCGGTGATCAAGCCGATGAAGGGCAGCGGGATCATCACCACCAGCGTGAGTTGCCATGAGTGGTAGAGCATGTAGCCGAGCACGATGAGGAACTGGAGTCCGGCGGCGACGGCCTGATCGAGGCCTTCGATGATGACGCGGTTCGTGGCGGGCACGTCGTTGGAGACGCGGGACATGATTTCCCCGGAGGAGTTCCTGTCGAACCACGGGATCGGCAGGCGCTGGAGCTTGTCGTAAAGCTCGCAGCGAATCACGTGAGTGAGTTTCAGCTCCAGGTGGTTGTTCAGGTAGGTGCGGAGGGTGAAAAGGATCTGCCGGGCGAGGATCGCGCCGACCCCGATGAGCGCGGTGGAAACGATGAGATCCGGGCGGTTTTCCCCGATGATTGTATCGATGAAACGCATTGTCACGCCGGGCAGGACCAGCACCAGCGCGGTGCAGGCGACCGCCATCAGCAGGGATAGTCCGCTCAGGAGAGGGAAGCGCAAGGTGTGTCGGATGAGGCGGATCATCCCGGGCATCTTGCGGGATGATCCTGCGGATAGCGAACAGCGATTTCGGCGCACGGGGCTTCTTTCTGGCCAACGCACATCGGATGTGGAGGATTCGGCGGATGAACGGGTTTCCGAAAGCCGCCCTCATCCTTCTGGTTTCCTGCATGGCCTCACGCTCCGCGACATGAAGGACAGCTTGATGGGCGCGGCGGGTAGCGTATGGTTGGGTTGCCAGACCGGGAAAGAGAGGGAGGTCATCCCGTTGCCCACGCAAGCGGTCGATCCGAAGAGCGATTTCACCGCACAGTTCCGCCTCACGGGGCTAAAACCCGACACCGCCCAAAAGCTTTACGTGAAAGGGCTGAGGCCGGACGGGAAAATGACGACCATCCTCGTGGGCGGCTTCCTCTCCGTGGATGTGAATCGCACTGAAGACCAGCCACGAATCTCCTTCCGCCATCACGATGTGCATGGAAAGGTCGTCCATGAGGAAACCTTTTCCCGCCAACCCGACTGAACCATGAAAACACTAGCCCTCCTCCTTTGCCTCACCGCCGCGCTCGCCGCGGAAAAGCCCAACGTCCTGTTCATCGCCGTCGATGACATGAACAACGACCTCGGTTGCTACGGGCACCCGACGGTGAAATCGCCGAACATCGACCGCCTCGCGAAAGCGGGCACGCGTTTCGAAAAGGCCTACTGCCAGTTTCCGCTCTGCTCGCCGAGCCGCACCTCGATCATGACCGGCCTGCGCCCGGATACGACGCGCACCTTCGACCTCCAATACCATTTCCGCAAGCACCTGCCGGATGTGGTCACCCTTTCCCAGCTTTTCAAAAACAACGGCTACCACGCCGCGCGGGTCGGGAAAATCTACCACTACGGAAACCCCGGCCAGATCGGCACGAACGGGCTCGATGACGAGGTTTCGTGGACGGAGCGCATCAACCCGAAAGGCCGCGACAAGGACGAGGAGAACCTGCTCACGAACCACACCCCGAAACGCGGCCTCGGCAGCTCGCTGAGTTTCCAGCGGGCGGAGGGCGCCGATGAGGAGCAGACGGATGGCATCGTCGCCACGGAAACGATCAAGCTGTTGGAGAAACACAAGGACGGCCCTTTCTTCATCGCCGCCGGATTCTACCGGCCTCATTGCCCTTATGTGGCTCCGAAAAAATATTTCGATCTCTACCCCATCGAAAAAGTCCCCGCGCCGAAAGGGCCGTTCGATGAGGTGAAAAATGTTCCCAGGTGCGCCATTTCCTCCACCACGCCCTGGCCATGGCTCGGTGTGACCGCCGAGCAATCCCGCGAATCCCTCCAAGCCTACCATGCCACGATCTCCTTCGTGGACGCGCAGGTCGGGCGCTTGCTCGATGCGGTGGAACGGCTCGGCCTTGCGGAAAACACGGTCATCGTTTTCTGGAGCGACCACGGCTACCACACCGGCGAGCACGGCCTGTGGAAAAAGCAGAGCCTCTTCGAAGGCTCCGCGCGCGTCCCGATGATCATTTCCGCACCGGGGCAGAAAGCCAAGGGCGGCATCTCGCCGCGCACCGTGGAGTTGGTGGATCTTTACCCCACCCTCGCCGACCTCGCCGGTCTGGAAGCGCCCGCGAACCTCGCCGGAGCCAGCCTCAGGCCGCTCCTCGACAAGCCCGACGCGGAATGGAACCGCCCCGCTTTCACGCAGGTCTGGCGCGGCTCGTTCGCCGGCCACAGCGTCCGCACCGAGCGTCACCGCTACACCGAGTGGGCCGATGGCAAGCAGGGAGCCGAACTGTACGATTACGAAACCGACCCCGGCGAACTCCACAACCTCGCCGAAGACCCGCAACACGCCGCCACCGTCGCGGAAATGAAGGCGTTGGTGAGCAAAAACTGGGCCGACGAATACAAGCCGTAGAGTGAAGGAAAGAGGTGGTGAGGCTTCTCACAGTTTCTCCGCCTCAGGTAACGACGCCATCTTCCGGTCATTCGTAAGCGCTTTCATGCCCCGCGTCGCGTAGTCGTCCGCGATCAACCGATCCAGAAGACCGCAGCCCGTTTCCGTCTTCAGCGCTGTGAGCACTGACGCTCCGTTAAGTGGAGCGCAAAGACCGCTTGTTAGGACATCGTACAAGGCGGATTTCGCGTCATCTTTCGGAACTGCATAATGGTGCTGTAGGGCGATATATGCCTCTCCGATCACCTGATTTGAAACGAAAAACTCCGCCTGCGGTTCGGCCTCCAGACGTTTCTCAAAAGCCCGCAACGTCTTCCTGTAATCGGAATCGGGTTCGCCGGTCAGGAGTCGGACGAACACCGATGTGTCAATCCCGTAGCGATGGTTCATGGCGTTGTTGGCGGAATGATTCCACATCGAACGGTTTCGTCCCCTTCTTGATCTTGCCCCGCAAAGGAGCCAGTTTTGACCGGTCAATCCGGCGCGCCCTTAGGAGAAATCCATCCGCGCGCGGCTGAATTTCCAGATGACTCCCGGGAGCCGCCCCTAACGCATCCAGCACCGCCGCCGGAAACGTCACCTGTCGCTTGCTTGTAACCTTGATGAGCATGGGAAAACATTCATCGCATTACTTTTATCGTCAAGCGGTAAGGCGATGCCTTGCTCCATTTTTACCAAAACTGCCGTCCCACGCCATAAACCGCTTCCACCCCAGCCCTTAAAGCCCCACGCTGCGCGGCGCATGGCCGACGATCCGAAGCTGTTTATGATCGCGCTGGCGGCGGCGGTTTGCATCGGCGTGGCGAAGGCGGGTTTCAGCGGGATCTCGATGGTTTCCGTGGTGCTGCTGGAGGCGGTTTACGGAGCGAAGGTATCCGTCGGCCTCGCGCTGCCGCTGCTCATCGCGGCGGATCTGATGGCCTACCCTGCTTTTCTGAAACACGGTTCGTGGAAGCCCGTGTGGAAACTCCTGCCCGCCACTCTCGTCGGACTGGCGCTCGGTTGGTGGCTGCTGGGGAAAATTGATGACCAGATCGCGCGCCGCGTCATCGGTGCCTGCGTGCTGCTGATGGTGCTGATCCAGGCGTTCCGGAAAATGAAGCCGGTGTTCTTCGACAAGCTCGCGGAATCACGCGGACTGGGCGTGGCGGCGGGCGCGATGGGCGGTTTCACGACCATGCTGGCCAACGCGGCCGGCCCCGTGATCCAACTCTATTTCCTCGCCCGCAGCCTGCCGAAGATGGAGATGATCGGCATCGGCGCGCGGTTTTTCCTGCTGGTGAACCTCATCAAAATCCCGCTCAACGCCCGCCTCGCACTCATCACCCCGGACAGCCTGTGGGAAAACGCCAAGCTCCTGCCGGGCGTGCTCGCCGGCATCGTCCTCGGGCGGCTGCTCATCGGGCGCGTGCCGCAGGCGGCCTTCGAGTGGATGGTCGTCGCTTTCTCCGCCGCCGCCGCCGTGAGGCTGCTCTGGGTGTGAAATCACGGGAGCGCTTTCAAGGCCTGGAACGCTTGGTAGGCGAACATGCCCATGAAAACCGGCAGCAGTATGTCGCCGGTCTTCATGAAATAAAGCACGCCCACCCCGGCGGCGACGGCGATGGAGATCACAAGCGTAAGTTTGATGCGGCTCGGGCCGAGGATCGTCTGGAGCAAGCGCCCGCCATCGAGGGGCAGCACGGGCAACAGGTTCAGCAGCGCCCAGATGAAGCTGATGGCATACAGCACTTTCACGAAATACGCCGCCTGCAAGCTCATGCCGGGGAACGTCTCCGCGAAAACATAAACCACCGCCCCGAGGACGATCTGCAAGGCCGGCCCCGCCGCCGTAACCAGGAAAGTCCGCGTCCGGCTCAACGGCGCGCCGCCGCTGTAGGCCGCGTATCCGCCGAAGGCTTCCAGCACGATCTCGACCCGTTTCCCGAAAGCCTTCGCCGTGAGGGCGTGGCCCAGCTCATGAACTAGGATGGAGATAAACCCGGCGATCATGAACAGGAGCAAAAGGAAGAAAGCCTCCTTGCCATCGACCCGCAGCACCCCGCCGATGAAGGCCAAAGTGAGCCAGAACCAAGGCAGGACACGGATCGAAATATTGAAAAGGGAAAATTGGATCATCCGCCGCCACTGGTAGGGCAGAAAGGGGAAATGCTCCACCGCAATTTTAACGGGAGAGCAGTTCAAAAAAGTGCCGCCAGGAAACCGCAGCAAATGGGGACAAACTACCGTTGCTCCGATCAAGGCCTGGCGGGGTTCGCTTGCCTCACCTCCACGGCTCCTGACAGCGGCGGAAACCAAACCCACCGCGCCCCGAACCGCAACAACAAATCGCGGAACTCACCTCCCCGAATCCGCCACCATATCCCGCAGTTTCGCGTTGAAGTCTTCCGCTCCGGCAAGTTTCCCGATGGGGATTTCCATGCGCCACCTCCAATAGAACGGCGTGATGGCGGGAACGTTGATGCGCTCGCCCTCGATGTCGGGGCTGCGGAGATCCGCGTCCATGGCGAGGAGATCCTGAAGCGGGAAGACGGCCCACATCGCGGGGGAATGGAGGTGCTGGGCGAGAATGTGACTGACCGTATCCGGAGCCAGATCGTCCTCGGGAAATGCCTTGCCGAGCATTTCCAAGGCGTAGCGGGCGCGCGCCTTGTCATCCTCACGCCACCAGCCGCGCAAGGTGGACATGTCGTGGGTGCCGGTGGTGCATACGCTCATGTAGGGCATGCGGGACGGGTGCCCGAACTCCGCCACGCCGTCCTTAGGCCAGCGCTGGATCTCCAGCGACAGGATGCCGAGCGCCCGCATCACGCCGGGCACGCAGGCGGGCACCATGCCGAGATCCTCGCCGCAGAGCAGCATGTCGCTCGCGCCGCACATGGCCGGGAGTTTCTCCAGAGCCTGCGCCTGCCAGAAGCTTTCCTGACGGCGGAAAAAGTAATCCAAGTATAGCTCACGCAGGCGGCCCTGCGTTTCCGCGTCAAGCGCCTTGAAGGACGCGGTTTCCTCCATCGACATGCGCGGGTGGTATTCCGTTTCCCCGACCGGATGGAAGAGCACCTCGGCCACAAGATCCATCAGCGCCGCGCGCACCCAATCCTGATACGCCCCATCGCCGCCGCTGAGTTTCGCGAAGTGATCCGCGATCCGGCGTTGGGTGGAAAATTCCTGCTTTAGCGCGAAACAGCTCATGCCCTTGTCGATCAGGAAATCCCGCGCCACCGCGTCGGACAGCCCTCCGAAGGTTTGCTCCAGGTTTCTGCGGTGGATGTAAGGCGTGCAGAATCGCTCGCGGTCGAAGGTGATCCCGCGCTCCGCAAACTCGGATTCCTTCACCGGCAACGCGGGATCGAACCAGCCCATGATGCCCTCGATGTGCTCCTGCGGCACCTGCCAGATGCGGAAAAAACCGAGGATGTGGTCGATGCGGTAGGCATCAAAGTAGCGGCTGAGTTTCGCGAAACGTGCGCGCCACCACGCGTAGCCGTCCTTTTTCATCTCGTCCCAATCGTAGGTGGGGAAGCCCCAGTTCTGTCCCTTCGCCGCGAAGGGATCGGGTGGCGCACCGGCCTGGGCGTTCATTTTGAAAAGGTGCGGCGAAACCCAGGCGTCCACCGAATCACGATCCACGCCGATGGGCAGGTCGCCCTTGAGCACGACTCCCACAGAGCGCAGGTGCGCCACCGCGTCAGCGAGCTGGCGGTCGAGTTCGTATTGCAGCCAGATGAAATACATCACATCGGAGCTGATCGCGTGGGACTCGGCTTGCTTCGGATCGTAGGCCGCCCACTCGCCCCATTTCGAGAAATCGGCCGTGCCTTGCTCGTCGCGTTTCACGGAAAACACCGCGTAATCGAGCACCCAGTCGCGGTTGCGTTGCAGGAAATCCAGGAAAGCCTTGTCGCGGAGGATCGCATCGTGGTGCTTGTCGAAAATCCCGCGCGTCACCCGCCATTTCACCGCCATCACCGCCTCGTAATCGACGCCCTTGAGTGCGTTCAGCCGTTTCCGATCCGCCGCCAGCGCGGCAGCATCCTCCGGCGGATGGCTCATGGCATCAAGCCGCAGGTAAAGCGGATGCAGGGCGAAAACGCTGATCGCGGAATAGGGATAGCTGTCCGTCCAGGTGCGCGAGGAGGTCGTGTCGTTGATGGGAAGGATCTGGAGCATCTTCAGACCCACGGAGGCCGCCCAATCGCCCATCGCCTTGAGATCCGCGAACTCGCCGACCCCACAACCCGCGTCGCTGCGGAGGGAAAAGACCGGGATCGCCACCCCCGCGCCACGGAATCTCAGATCCGCGCCGCGCCGGAAATTCTCATCGGATACGACCACGTGATCCGCCTCGCCGCGCGGCTCCAGCACACGGTTCGTGCCGTCCTCCAGCTTCACGGCACGTGGCTGGGACTTGCAGTCCCGGTCCGTCGTCGGGACATCCTGTCCCGACATTTCGCTACGATATAACCCGTACTTGTATTCCACCCGCTCCCCCGTCGGTAACTCCACCTCCGCTTTCCAGAGATTTTCCGAAACCTCCACCATCGGCACCGCGCGGGCGTATTCCCAATCCCCCAGCGCCCCCGCGCCGCCGACCACGCAAGGCACCAGCCCCTCCGGCAGCAACGCCATCTGGAGAAGGAACTCGTGGTTCTTGCCCCCGGAAGCGAATTTCCCCGGCTTCCTCGCGCCGCCGCCCACCACCTCGAAAACCTTCGCCTCATACACCCGGTCATCCGTCCCCGCCGAGCGCCAGTCGTCCTGGAAAAGCACGCGTGAGGGCGGAGCTGAGCCGTCCTGCCAAGCCCATTCCCGCCTCACCGGTTCCCGCAACGTGATGCCGTCGCGCCGGTAGAGGTACGAATAGCCCAAGCCGAAATTTCCTTTTGTCGGCGTGTCGACCTCCACCTCCCAATGTTCCTCGTCCACCCATCGCATGGGAAACGCCCGCGTTACCGTTGCGGCTCCGGAGCGCATTTCCATCTCCAACCACAGCGATTCACCCATCACCGTCCCATAAGCCACCCGGAACACCCATGCCATGGTGAGAACCTAGGACGCGCGCGTGCCAGCCCGCCATTCAAAAACCAAACAACTGGTTGGTTTCCCGCTCACCGCGTCACGCCGCGTTGGGTCTCCTCCACGAAATGGATGAGATGCTCGACGTGGGGATTGGAGGCGGCGGAAGTGGCCTTGAGGGAACTCACGCCGTTCGCGAGGCTGATGTCCTTTTTCAGGAACAGGCGCTTGTAGGCGGATTTCAGGTCGCGGATGTCGTCCTCAGAAAAGCCGCGGCGCTGGAGGCCGATGAGGTTGAGGCCGCGGGTGGAGGCGGGGTTGCCGTCGATGATCATGAAAGGAGGCACGTCCTGGACGATCTTCGAAAGGCCGCCGACGATGGAGTGTTTCCCGATGCGGGAGAACTGGTGGGCGGCGGCGAGGCCGGAGACGATGGCATGGTCGCCGACGGTGCAGTGGCCGGCGAGGCTGCCGTTGTTGGAAAGGATGATGTGGTCGCCGAGCTGGCAATCGTGGGCGACGTGGGAGTAGCAGAGGAAAAGGTTGTGCGAGCCGATGCGGGTGGGCAGCTCCTCGTGGGTGCCGCGGTGGATCGTGCAGTTCTCGCGGAAGACGTTGTGGTCGCCCGCCTCCAGCGCCGTCGGCTCACCGATGTATTTCAAATCCTGCGTTTTCCCGCCGACGACCGCGAAGGGGAAAAACTCGTTGGCTTTCCCGAAGGTGGACTTGCCTTCGATCACCACGTGGGAGTGGAGGACGCAGTCATCGCCGAGGGTGACGTTCGCGCCGATGACACAGAAGGGGCCGACGCGGACGTTCCTGCCGAGTTCGGCTTTTGGCGAAATGATGGCGGTGGGGTGGATCACCGGAAAAGTTTCAACCTTTGCGTACGGGCGTGACGAGCGAATTTTCAGGCACTGTTGTCAGGGCAAGTCCGGCTCCCTCTTGGTGAGCGCAGGTTCAGTGATGGTGGCCGGTGACGCCACGACCCCGATTTGCACAGGGCCGTAGCCGGCCTCTTCATCCTTAATCTCCACCCGATCAGCCAAGCTCAACAGGGTGAGGGCGAGCAGGCCGCAAGCCATCGCCCCGCTAACCCCGCACAACCACCAGCGATGCCCGCCGACGTAAGGGCTTTCGATTCCTTCTTCCGGGCTGGGAGGAGCGGGCGGAGCTGCGGTCTTGAGCGGAGCGGAAACGGCAGCCCGTGCATCATCACGCATGCCGCGGAACGGCGATTGTATCGGCAAAGCCCACCCGGCGTAGTCATCCTCGCAGGAGGATGGCGCCATGCCGTCCGGCCGAACGCAAGCGGGTTCATAAACACCCCGCGCGATGAGTCCGGACACCACATCCTCGTCCAGGAACCCATCCCCGCGCAATCGGCGGCAACTCCGGCTTTCCTCGCTGTTGTCTTGAGGCAATGGATTCAGGTGAAGCGTTTGCATAAGCCCGTTTTAGGATACCCATGAGTTGTGCTAATCCTTCGGATGTCTCAATCTTTAATTTAACCTAATAAAACGGGGTGCTTTATGTGCGGGGTTGCAATGTCCACACGGTCGGATCAAAGTCATGTCATCCCATGCCTGGCGCAACCGACTCAACCGAAACCCTGAATATCCGCTGCCCATCCTGCCGGCAGCGTTTTTCTGTGGGCGGCAACCTGAGGGATCGGATGGTCGAGTGCGGTGCCTGCGATTCGCGCTTCCGCATCAACGAAGACGTGATCCTACGATCCAAAAAATTCTATCCCGGAGAACGGCGTACGGACGAGCTGACCCGTTTCCAAAGGGTTCCCCTTTCCGCAGCCGCGCCGGAGGGCCTCCAGACGATACGTTACGCGGATTTCAACCACCACGATCAGCTTGAGCCCACCTCCCCTCAACGAATCATCGGTGCCATAATCGGAGTCGGGCTGATGGCGGTCATCGCCCTTATGTTCATTTTCGCCAGCGGACCGGGTGGATCGTTGGGTGCCATGCCGCTCGAAAATAAGCTCATCTTGGGAGGTTTCATTTCCACTTTGGGCACATTCTTACTCATTAACGGGAATCCCAAGGCGCGAATCAAAGCGGGGGCTGTCGGTATGCTCCTGACGGCCGGCATGTTGACTATCCCTTTTTTCATAAAGGGGCCGGAGGTAGCGCCTGCAGTTGCCGGCGAATCACCCGGTCTCGTCGACCCGACCGACCCGTTATTCTCCGCCGAGGAAAAGGATGATCCGATTGCCGCCTTGAGGGATCGTTTCTCGACGAATCCGCTCGAAGTCGAACAGAAACGCCTGGAAAGCACGGGCAGCGGCCGTAACGCTTATGGAATCTTCCTCACCAACATTCTGCAACGGAACATCTATACGGTGAGGGATTTCCTGATCCGTGAGACGATGGCCGGCGCCTCCTCCCACCCCTATCCGCGCGACAACGGCGATTACCTGATGGTGCTGACGGATGTTTCCATGGGGCTCACGGAAGTCGCAGACATAGCCGCCCGTCTCGGCACCACAAAGGAAATCCATCCCGAGATCGGAATCATTGTGGTCAGCGTGGATAACGAACAGTTCCTGGACAGTGCGGCGGACAAACTCAACAACCAGAAGGATCCCGCGTTCTACTCATTGAACCAAAGGGAACTTGTCAGCCTGGACATGGATCGTGTGAAACGAGCTGTCGAACGCCTGGCCAACGCCGAACCCTCGATCTACCGCGAAGACATCAGCACCCTGCTTCTCAAGCTCATGGAGAAGCCGGGGATCGGTTTCCACGATGAACTCGCGAAGACCCTGCTCGTCTGGCTTCAGGATCCCGGCTTAGCGGGGGAGTCGGCCCTGAAAGCCCTCCAAGGACAGATCGCCGCCGGCGAGCGGGCTTCCGAGAACCTGGTAATCCTTTTGTTGAAAGGAAAAAATCAGGCAGCCATCCCCTCCGTACATACGCTCTGGCTTGGCGATCCGCTGACCTGGGAGCACCATTACGCCGAGTTCGGCCCAGTGATCGAGCCGAGCGTCCTGGAACATCTCAACTCGGAAAAAGCCCCTTTGCGCCGCTCCGCGATCAACCTGCTCGGGCGGACGGGCACTGACGCCAGCCTCCCCCCCCTAGGGCAGCTCGCAGGGTCGCTGGATCCCGAAATTCGCGTCCTCGCTGAGCGCGCCATCAAGGCCATCAAGGAGCGCTGACAGCCACAGGCAAGCTTCAACGGCGCCGGATTCACCGAACCCTTTATCCCTTGCGCCCCGGCACGCAAAACGCTTCCTTGCTCCCAGTCCGACCTAACCCACAATCTTTTCACGATCATGTCAGAATACGCACGCGGCCTCGAAGGGGTCATCGCCAACGAATCCTCCCTCAGCAACGTCATCGGTGATGTCGGCGAGCTCAGCTACGTCGGATACCACATCGACGATCTCGTCGCGCATTGCTGCTACGAGGAAATCGTCTTCCTGCTCCACCACAACCGCCTGCCGAACGAGGCCGAGCTTGCCGCCTTCGAAAAGGAACTCCGCGCCGAGCGCGCGCTGCCCGCACCGGTCATCGATTTCCTGAAACACGCGCCCAAGGACGCCTGCCCGATGGATGTCCTGCGCACCGCAGTCTCCATGCTCGGCATGTATGACCATCGCGCGAAAATCGGCGAACCCGACATGGTGGCCAATGCCGCCATCGCCCTCTCGCTCTGCGCGAAATCCGCGAGCATCGTCGCCGCCTTCCACCGCTTCCGCAACGGCTTGGAACTCCCACCCATCCGCGAGGATCTCACCGAGGCGCAGCATTTCCTCTACCTCATCACCGGCGAAGTCCCCACCGACACCGCTGCACGCGTTCTCGATGTCGCGCTCATCCTCCATGCGGATCACGGCATGAACGCCTCCACTTTCTCCGCCCGCGTCACCGTCGCGACGCTTTCCGACATGTATTCCGCGATCACCGCCGCCATCGGCACCCTCAAGGGCCCCCTGCACGGCGGCGCGAACGAGGGCGTGATCCACATGCTCCAGAACATCGGCGAACTCGACAAGGTGGATGCCTTCGTCGAGGGCAAGCTCGAACGGAAAGAGAAAATCATGGGCATCGGCCATCGCGTTTACAAGGTGCTAGATCCCCGCGCCCCGCATCTGCGCAAGCTTGCCGCCAAGCTCACCGAGGAACTCGGCGAACCGAAATGGCTGAGGATGTCCGAGCGCATCGCGGAGATCATGCGCGAGCGGAAAGGCCTTGAGGCGAACGTCGATTTCTACTCCGCCACCGTCTATTATTCGCTCGGCATCCCCACCGACCTTTTCACCCCGATCTTTGCGATCTCACGCACCTCTGGCTGGACGGCACATGTCCTGGAGCAGCTTCGCGACAACCGCCTCTACCGCCCGCTCACCCTCTATACCGGCCCGAAAACCCTCAGCCCGGTTCCGCCCATCGAATCGCGCTAAGAACGGCCCGTGAAAAGCCCTACCATCCTCCTGGCCGCGCTTGCCCTCGCGTCCTGTGCGCCACCGAAAGCGATCGTGACCCCGGAGGCTCCCAAAAAGCCGGTCTCAGCCGCCCCCGCCACGCCGGAAAGGCCCGCCCTCGCCGATGACGGCCTGCGCCTGCCGGACATGCTCACCCTCCCCGACGAGAACCAGCTCCGCTCCGCCGCCCCCCTGAAAGAGGACGGCGACGCCACCATCATCGCAACGCCCCCCACCGAATAGTCGGCAGCCGGCGGCGAATAGCCTTCACAGAATCCCCCGCAACCGCCAGTTGCGTAGCGGTGCGCGCGGTTTCCGTGATCCCCCCGGCTGTCTACGACATTTGCGTGCCTTGCCGACGAGACGTCCTTTTCCAAAGGTCTGGAACGTATCGCCGAACTCGGACTACCCGAAATGAAAGGTGCTATGTGGATGAAACTCCCCGGAGATTCCGAGGCTTTTTTCACCAGCTCCTATCAGTTCCAGGAAATGGCCGCCAAGCTCTCCGGCAACGCATGGAAGCTGCCCACCGAGCCGCCGACCTTCCTTGAGTTCGGTTCCGCCGTCACGCTCAGTGCGGATTCATCGGAAACGCAGGCTTCGGGTGACGAAGAGGACGCCAAACCAAGCCTGCTCGGGAAAATGCTCCGCAACTATCAGTAGAAAAATCCCGCGCCGGAAAAAAGCCGGAAGCCCCCGAACCCGTCGTTTCCCAAGCTGCGAAGGATGCCGAGAAGATCGTGAAAGCCTTGGGTAAGGCCGCGGTCGCGGAGAACGTCAACGACAGCATGGAATATGGTAGTTCCAACCTCCACGGCCGCCTCATGCTCTTCGCCGACCAGCTCCAGGCCGCCGGCGAAACCGAAAGCGCCAACTCCCTCGCCGCCGCGCTCTTCCGGGTGGCGGAAAACGATCCCGCCCTCATCATCGAGCTGGCGTCCAAACCCATACTCGCCTATGCGCTGAACCAATTCGCCGAAGCGGTAGGCTCGGCGGATGCGGTGATGGCCTTCGTCCGCAAACGCGTCGCAGCTTGGTCTTCCGGAGAAAAGCCCGAGGAATGGCCCAGCTCCGACAACGTTTCCGAAGAACGCGTGGAGGAAATTTCCACAAAGCTAGCCGCCTTGAAAGCGGACGAGATCATCCCCTACGCGAAGTCACTGCCCGTCAGCGAACGTTATGCACTCGTTGATATCGTCAGTGGATTCGATCGAGAGGAAACCTTGCCCGAGGGTCTCCGGAAACTCCGCGTCACCCTCAAGCCCTCAAGCCCGTCTTCGATCAGGGTCACGACGCCGACGCCGCCATACGCCGTGAAACCGCCCGCCCCTGTTTCCGAAAACGACAATCTCTCCGCCGATCCCGCCTTCCTCGAAGCCCTCGCCACCTCCACCGGCGGCACCCTCATCCCCCGCGACGGATACGAAGCTTTCCTGGAAAAAGTCTTCACCCCCGCCCCTCCCACCGCCCGCTCCGCCGGAGCCATCTGGCAAGCCTCATGGCTCCACTGGCCGCTCGCTATCCTCATCATACTGCCGCTGGCGATCGAGTGGTATCTGCGGAGGAGACAGGGGTTGGCGTCAGGATTGGGCTCCACGCTCATCCGACATCCAAAGGCGGCGATAGACATCCCGGCTGTAGCGTGTATCTGTTGCGTTATGGAAAAATCGCAAATTTCCCGCCGCGGATTCCTCAGGGGATTCGGAGCTGCCCTTTCGCTGCCTGCGTTCGAATCCATGCGTCCGCTGATGGCGGCCTCGGCGGCGGCACGGGCGGTGGGCACCACGGCGAGCGGTGCGCCGCTACGGATGGCATACCTTTACATCCCCAACGGCGTGAACCTCGACCATTGGCGCCCGAGCGGCACCGCTTCATCCTACAAGATGGGTTCCTCCTTCGCCGCCATGGAGAAACACCGCGAGGATTTCCAGATCTTTACCGGCTTCGAGCAGAAAAACGCCACCAACGGCGGCGACGGGCCGGGAGACCACGCGCGGGGCACCGCCGCTTTCCTCACCAGCGCCCGCCCGCGCAAAACCTCCGGCTCCGACATCCAGCTCGGCATCTCCGCCGACCAGGTGGCCGCCAACGCCGTCGCCTCGCATACCCGCATTCCTTCGCTGGAGCTTTCCACCGACGGAGTCAGGAAATCCGGCAACTGCGACTCCGGTTACTCCTGCGCCTACCAGTTCAATCTCTCCTGGCGCTCCGAGAACCAGCCGATGACCCCGGAATCGAACCCCCGCGCGGTGTTCGAGCGCCTCTTCGGCGCGGGCAAATCAGGCGAGCGCTCGAAATCCCTCGGACAGCGCCTCGCTTCTAAAAAGTCCGTCCTCGATTTCATTGAAAGCGATGCAAAAGCACTGCATCGCCACCTCGGGCGCACCGACCGCCAGAAGCTCGACGAATACCTCACCGGTGTCCGCGAGATCGAGAAACAGATCGAGAAAGCAGAGGCAATGGGCATCCCGGCCGATCCCGGCGTAACCGCTCCGGACGGCAAACCCGAATCTTACAAAGACCATCTCCGCCTCATGTTCGATATGATGGTGCTCGCTTTCAAAACCGACACCACCCGTATCTCCAGCTTCCTGATGGCTCACGACGGCTCGAACCGATCCTTCTCAGAGATCGGGGTTAACGAGGGCCACCACAGCATATCCCACCACCAGGGCAAACAGAACAACCTGGATAAGATCGCGAAAATCGACACATTCTACTTGGAGCAGCTCTCCTACTTTCTTGAAAAGCTCAAGACCACCGAGGACGTGGATGGGAAATCCCTGCTCCACAACTCCATGATCGTTTACGGCGGCTGTATTTCCGATGGCAACCGCCACAACCACAACGACCTGCCTATCCTCCTCGCCGGCCACGGCGGCGGCGCCTTCAAGCCCGGCCGCCACGTCGATCTCGGCGAGGATGTACCACTCGCAAACCTTTACATGCGAATGCTGGAGGAGTTCGGAGTGCAGGAAAAACGTTTCGGCGATTCCACGGGCTCTCTGCGGAAGGTGTAAAATGCGCGGTTTTTGAGAAAATTCATGGCTTGTGGAAGTCTGTGAATTGGGCTATTGGAACCGCGCGTGGCGGCGTTTTCGCTAATCAGAATTTCACGCACCGGCGCCACAAAAAGAAAATCACCCATATGTTCCGCATCCCATTCGACCGCGTCAACTGGATCACCTCCAGTTTCCTCATCGGCACCGCACTCATCGCCCTCATCGGTGCGCCCATCTACCTGTTCAACTACGGCATCGATTGGTTCCAGTTCGGCATGTTCTTCTTCTACCTCTGCGCCACGATGATGAGCATCACCGTCGGCTATCACAGGCTCTTCTCCCACCTCTCCTTCAAGGCGAAGGCTCCGGTGAAATTCTTCACCCTCATGTTCGGCGCGTGCGCGTTTGAGAACTCCGCCCTCAACTGGTGTTCCGACCACCGCCGCCACCACAAGCATGTCGATCACGACGAGGATCCGTACGACATCTCCAAAGGCTTTTTCTGGGCGCACATCGGCTGGCTCCTTTTCAAACTGGATCCCGAGACTCCCGTCGATAACGTCGGCGACCTCCGCAAGGACAAGCTTGTGATGTGGCAGCACAAATACACCCACTGGATCGGCCTCGTCGTCGGTCTGATTATCCCCGCCGCCCTCGGCTATGGATACAACTCCCTCATGGGACTCGACCCGATGGTCGGCGCTCTCGGCGGTTTCCTCATCGCCGGAGTCACCCGCATCGTGATCGCACAGCATTGCACCTTCTTCATCAACTCGCTCTGCCACACCGTCGGTAAACAGCCCTACTCCACCAAGCACTCCGCCCGCGACAGCGCGATCATGGCTTTCCTCACCTTCGGCGAGGGCTACCACAACTACCACCACGAGTTCCAGCACGATTACCGCAACGGCGTGAAGCCATGGCAGTGGGATCCCTCGAAATGGACGATCTGGACGCTCTCGAAAATCGGCCTCGTCGAAGGCCTGCGCCGCGTGCCGGACAGCAAGATCCTCCTTGCCGAAATGGGCGAGGCAAAGCGCCGCGCTGTGGAACGTATCGACCAGATCAAAGCCACGCACGGATACTGCCAACGCACTGCGGAAATGCTCACCCAGCTTTCCGAAAAAATCTCAGCGAACTACCACGAACTCGAACAAGCCGTCGCGGACCGAGTGCAGCTCTCCCGCGAAGCCCTGCAAAACTGGCAGAACGAGACCCGCTCCCTCATGCGCGAGATGTCGCAACTCGCGAGACTCGCCACCGCGTAAACCGCTCAACTAAACAATCCGAAAAGGGGGCTGCGAAGCCCCCTTTTTCGTTGCCCGGCTATCCTTCCAGCGGCTCCCAATCGGAAAAGGTCGCCGCCTGGCCGATCCGCGCACCGCTCACATCGGATACATTCCACACGGTCGCGTTGCGGATCATGAAACGTCGCCCGTCCGCCCCAACGCGGATGCCGGAGTAGTCGTCGATGAAGCCGTTCTCCGCCACGCGCCGGAGCAGTTCCTCCCGCTCCGCGCGCTCGGGAGCCTCCGCCGTTTTCCGCGAGGGCATGCCAACCAGCTTTTCCCAATCCATCGAAAAGAGTTTCTGCGCCGCAAGATTCCCGTAGGTCAGCAACGGATCATCCGCGCCGTCATGCGAGAGCAGGACGAACGGCGCCTCATACGCCCGCTTTGCGGCATCCTCGGCAGAGGCGATCAAATGCTTTCCCGTGAGGGCGTGATAGCTCCGCAACAAATCCGCCACATGCACGGCGAGAAAGCCGTTGCCCGCATCCGGTTCCGGAAACATCCCGCTCATTTCATGTTCGAGATCGTCTGGAAGATCGCGGTGATCATCAGGTAGGCGAACGACCCGATGAGCAGCGCCATCATGATCAGCACCGTCGGCATGATCAGCGCCATTACGCGCCTCAAATCATTGTCGAGCTCCTTGTCGTATCGCTCCGCCGCGCGGCGCAGGGATTGGTCGATTTTCCCCGTCTGTTCACCCACGGCAATGATGTCGATGAGCAGGGGCGGAAAACTTTCTGAGCGGATCATCGCCTTGGAAAACGCGCGGCCGTCACCGACCTGCGCGATCACCCCGTTGAGGCGGGAGCGGAGGGAAATGTTCTGCGTGGCATCACGCGAAAGCTCCAGCGCGCGCAGCAGCGGCAGGCCGTTGCCGACGAGGTTCGCCATCGTTTCCAGAAACTGCACATAGAAGCGTGAGGAAATCACATCACCAATGAGCGGCATTTTGAGTTTCATCTCGTCCCACTTCGGCTTGTTCGCCTCGTTGTCCTTCCACGCCTTGAAAAACAGGAACGCACCGACAATTGAGAGCAAGATCACGATCCACCAAGCCTTGATGAAATCCGCGAAGACCATCATCATGTTGATCGCCCACGGGATTTTCCCGCCCGGCGTGCTCTTGATCAACTCCGTTAACTGCGGAATCAGAGTGGTCACGAAAATGATACCTACCCCGATCCCGACTAGGATCAGGAACGCCGGGTAGATCAAGGCGAGGATCAGACGGCTCTGAAGCTCGGCGAGCGTTTTCAGATAATGCGCCTGCCGTTTCAAAATGGTGTCAAGCGCTCCCGATGCCTCGCCCGCCGCCGCCAACGAGCAATACAGCGGCCCGAAGCTGGGGCTCACTTTTTTCAGCGCCACCGAGAAATTCACCCCGTCGCGGACGATATTCCTGATGCGCTGCGAGACTTCCTTCAGGCTGCCGAGTTCCTGCCGGTTCTCCATCGACTTCAGCGCCGGCTCAAGCTGCAAGCCCGCGCCCAGCATGTCGGAAAGCTCCTCGGTGAAAAGGATCACCTCCGCCCGCTTGAGCTTCAGTTCACCGGACGTGGAGACCTCTTCCTTCTCGCCGGTCTTCTCCTTCCGCCGCGCCTGCGCGACTTCCTTCTTCTTCACCGGCGCCACCTTGGCGGATTCCTTCACGTTCACCGGCCGCAGCCCGCGCTTGTCCAAAGTCCGCAAAGCCTCGGGACGATCCGCCGCCTCGATCTCACCCGTCGCAACGGTGCCGTTCGTGGAAAGCGCTTTGTAGGTGAAGAGGGGCATGGGGAAGTGTTTGGGGACTTATATACAACCCACGTTGATATAAACTTGGGTCTTAAGCTTGTCGGTAATCAGGTAGTAATGCCACGAACCCTCATCTCTTCCTCCACGGAATTGGATGTGTTCGGGCCATTTCTTGAAATCAGGGCTTCCCGGCAACGGGCTGATGATTGTGTGGGATGTGCTACGATCACCATAAAATTCATCCTCTTCCAGCCCCATCTCCCGGATGAGTCGATCAATCTCAGCGGACGAAGTTTTGAAATAGTAGGTGTCATGATAATCCGCAAGACCCCCGCCGGAGAAGTAGTAGTTGAGTGATTCCATTTTCGCGGGTAGATCGGCCTTTGCCAGTTGCTTGAACCGGTGACTGGGTGTCGGTGGATTTGTAACCAAACTGACTATCGACAGCAGGCACATGAGAAGGGAGGGGCCGAGCATCCACAAAGTTCTGCGCTTTTGGTTGGCCCGCTTTCTGAAGGAGAAATGAACAATCAGAGCCCAGGGGATCAGGTAAATTGCGGCTCCGATGCTGAAAAAAATCAAATGGATCAGGCCGCTCATCAAGCCGTCTAGATGGTTCGTCCATCGGATCGTTTGTTCGATCACATAGCCAACGCCGAAAAGCGGGAATGAAAGCAGAAGCGCATAAACCAAACGCATCGGCTTTGCAGGGTCATCATACTCCACGGCATCTGTTTCCGGGTTCATAATTTTGCCTGATTTCTAGTCCGCTCCAAGGCTCTTTAAGATTTTCTTTGCTAGGTTTTCCTTCACTTCCGTATGCCTCGGGACAGTTTCGGTGATCCCTGTCTTCGGATTGATCCAGATTGAATGGGAGGCTCCTTCGCGTTTCAGGTAACAGCCAGCCACGCGCAGCTTCTTTTCTAAATCCCGCCTTTTCATCCGATCATCACTTTCTCGCGGATCGCTTCACTGGGCAGCCCTCTCAAAATATCCTCCATCCTGTCTTCAAGCAGCAGCTCGATGGCTTCCTTGAGGCTCGCCTTGGCTTCTTCGACCGTTTCCCCCTGTCCGTTCGCGCCCGGAACTTCAGGGCAGATGGCCCAATAGCCCCCTTCTTCGGCAGTCTCGATGATGGCTGTAAATTCTGCTTTCATGATTCAAATCATAATGTGGAAGAAATAGTTCAACAACGGCTAATCAGCTCCGCCGATGTCCGACGAAGTAACAGAGATTACCTCCTCGATGGTAGTTTCTCCCTGCATCACCTTGTGCCAGCCGTAGGTGCGCATGGGGACGTATCCGTCGCGGAGTGCCTGGGCTTTCATCTCGGCCTGCGGGCGGGAGTGGGCGACGAGTTCCTGCATGGCCTGGGTGAGGAGCACGACCTCGTAGATCGCGAGACGCCCGGAAAAGCCCGTCATGCGGCAGCGGTCGCAGCCTTTGGGTGAGTAGATCTGGCCGGGGATGTCGCGCGGGATTTCCAGGTCGATGATATCCTGCGTGGAAATTTCGCGCGGCACCTTGCAATGCGGGCAGAGGCGGCGGACAAGGCGCTGGGCGAGGAAGGCGCGAACGGCGGCAGAGACAAGGAACGGCTCCACGCCCATGTCCACGAGACGCGAGATGCCGCCCATCGCGTCGTTGGTATGGAGGGTGGAAAATACTAGGTGTCCCGTAAGTGAGGCGCGGATCGCGATCTCGGCGGTCTCAAGGTCGCGGATTTCCCCGATCATCACGATGTTGGGGTCGGCGCGGAGGATGGAGCGAAGAGCAGTGGCGAAGGTCAGGCCGATCTCCGATTTCACGGCGATCTGCATGACTCCGACGAGTTTGTTCTCCACAGGATCCTCGACCGTTACGATGCGCTTCTCCGGGCTGTTCACCTCGCTGAGGAAGGAATAAAGGCTCGTCGATTTTCCCGAACCCGTCGGCCCGGTGATCAGGACGATGCCGTTTGGAAGGTGAAGCAGCGCCTCGATTTTTTTCCGGACGAAGGGTTCCATCGCGAGCTTCGCAAGGTTGAATTTTTCCTGGTTGAGGAGACGCAGCGAAACGCTCTCGCCTTCTACGGTAGGCACAGTAGCTACGCGGACGTCGATGGTCGCGCCCTCGAACTGGAGGTTGATCCGTCCGTCCTGCGGCACGCGGCGCTCCGCGATGTCGAGGCGCGCCATGATCTTGAGTCGCGCGATCACCGAGCTTTGCAGCGCCTTGATGTTTTCCGGGACAGCGATTTCCAAAAGCCGTCCGTCGATGCGATAACGGATGCGGAGATTGTTCGCGAGCGGTTCCACGTGGATATCCGTCGCGCGCTGGTCGAGCGCCTCGCGGATGATCTGGTTCACGAATTTCACCACGCTGGCTTCCTCGTCCTCGTCCGCGTCGATGATGTTCGCCTCGTCCTCGGAATCGGAAAGCTGGTCGTAGTCGAGATCGCGGCCTTCAAGGATCTGCTCGAACGTATCGGCACCTACGCCGTAAAGCCGGCGCAGCGCCTCGTGGATGCGTTTCCGCGAAGCCATGCACCACTCGAAAGGAATCGAAAGCTCCTGCGCCGCAGCCTGGTGTGCGACAAGGTTAAAAGGATCGAAAGTGGCAAGCAGGAGTTTCCGTTCCGCGCCCTCGCCCTCAATGGCCACAGGCAAAAGCCGATGCCGTAGCGCGATCCGCGGCCCGCAGGCCTCGCGGAGCGGCAGGGTATTCTCATCCGACGGGATGTTCGCGAGCCACGGGAGATCGAGGTCGTGGGCGAGTTCGCGGAGATAGTTTTCCTCATCCACCACGGCAGCGTCGAGGAGGTCGTCGATGGGGGAGCGCTGGAGCAGGGCGGCTTCCTTGAGAAGCTCGCCAACCGCTGGCAGGTTATCACATCCGCTTCTGCGGGCAGGTTCGAGTAAAAGTTGGGACATCCGTTCGGGCGCAGTCTCTTCTAAATGCCCGCCGCTGGCAACCTTGTCGGTGGAAAGGATGAAGCCTCGAAAGTGGTTTGCTATTTCCCGCAAGGCGTATAGCGTCCGCCCCTTTCCGTCCGAAGAAATGACCACCACCGAGAGATTCGACAAACACGTCATGGGCACCTACGGGCGCTTCCCGCTAACCCTTGTCGAGGGGCAGGGGACACGTGTGCGCGATGACGCGGGTCGCGAATACCTGGATTTCTGCATGGGCATCGCCGTGTGCTCGCTAGGGCATTGCCATCCGCGCATGGTCGCCGCGATCCGTGAGCAGGCGGGCAAGCTAATCCACGTATCGAATCTGTATTACACTGATAGTCAAGGACTTCTGGCGGAGGAAATGAACCTGCACCACATCGGATTACCGGGAAAAATCTTCTTCTCGAACTCCGGCGCGGAGGCAAACGACGGCCTCATCAAATCCGCCCGTCGCTACGGCCACCTGAAATTTCAGGCGGATGGCAAGCCGCGTTTTGAGGTCATCACCTTCCAGCAATCCTTCCACGGACGCACGCTCGGGAGTATGGCCGCGACCGGTCAGGCGAAAATTCAGCAGGGCTTCGATCCGATGCTGCCGGGCTTCCGTTACCTGCCTTACAACGACATCGCATCGCTGGAAAACGCGGTGCGCGACGAAACGGTAGGGTTTCTGCTAGAGCCGGTACAGGGTGAGGGCGGGATTCATGTCGCTTCAGCTGAATTTCTCCGCGCCCTCGATGCCCTGCGGAAAAAACACGACCTACTGCTGATGTTTGATGAAGTCCAAGCGGGCTTCGGCCGCTGTGGCGAGGCGATGGCATGGCGCGCGATCGCTCCGGAAATCGAGCCGGACGGAATTTCCTGGGCGAAAGGCATGGGCGGCGGGGTGCCGATCGGTTCCTTCTGGCTCAGCGACCGCGCCGTCGATGACAAGGGCACGAAACTTTCCTCACTGATGGGGCCGGGCTCGCACGGCTCCACCTACGGCGGGAATCCACTCGTCTGCGCCGCCGCCCTGGAGACGTTGAAAGAGATCCGCGAGAAGAATCTCGCCGCAAACGCGATCCGCCAAGGCGCAAGGCTCCGCGCGGCCATCGAGTCATGGAAACTGCCCTTGGTCACGGAAATCCGTGGACTCGGACTGCTGTTCGGGATCGGTCTTAATTCGGCACGGATCGCCATGGGAGAAGGGGAGACGCCCGCGCTAAAAATCGTTAAGTCACTGATTTCCAAAGGCTTGATCACCGTTCCCGCTGGGCCGGACACGATTCGTTTGCTGCCTCCACTGAATGTCACCGATGCGGAAATCGACGAGGCGCTCGCTATCCTGAAGGACACGCTGTCCGAATACTGAATTTACGAAGATGAAACATTTGCTATCCATCGAGGGACTGTCCGCGGACGAAATGACCAATCTCATCGACGATGCCGTGAGGCTGAAGGCGTGGCGCGGCCGGGACACCGATCAGCCGCTGGCCGGGCAGACATGGGCGATGATTTTCACCAAATCGTCCACCCGTACGCGGGTTTCGTTCGAGGTCGGCGTCCGGGAGCTGGGCGGCTTTCCGATGTTTCTCTCTTCCAATGACATCCAGCTCGGCAGGGGAGAACCGATCAAGGATACCGCACGCGTGCTCGGCCGGATGGTGCACGGCGTGATCATCCGCACCTTCGCGCAGCAGGATGTCACCGATTTCGCGAAATACTCGAAGCTTCCGGTGATCAACGCCCTCACCGACGACGAACATCCCTGCCAGATCCTGGCCGATCTCCTGACCGTGCGCGAGAAGATGGGTGGCTGGGAGGGGCGGAAATTTGCCTTCGTCGGCGACGGATTCTCGAACATGACCCGCTCCTGGATGTGGGCGGCGAAACGGTTGGGTTTCGAACTCAAGGTCGCTTCTCCGAAAGGCTGCCAGCCGCCCGCCGATTTCTTGAAGCAACTGGACTGCGATCTCGTCACCGTCTGCGAAGACCCGCGTGAAGCGGTCGAGGGCGCGGATGTCATCAACACCGACGTGTGGCTGTCCATGGGGCAGGAGGGGCAGAAAGAGAAAGAGGCGGAGTTCAAAGGCTTCGAGCTGAATTCCGAACTGCTCTCGGGTGCCGCAAAGGGTCACATCGTCCTCCACTGCCTGCCCGCCTACCGCGGCAAGGAAATCAGCGAAGAGCTGCTCGAAAAGCACGCGGAAACCATTTTCCAGCAGGCGGAGAACCGGCTCCACGCCCAGAAAGCGGTGCTGGTCGCACTGGTCGCGCGTGATAGAACGAAGCCATGACAACGGACGACGAGCTGATCGCGGCGGCATGGGAAGTCAGGGAAAACGCCTACGCGCCCTACTCGAACTTTCAGGTTGGCGCGGCTTTACTCGCGAGTGACGGAAGGATCTTTCCCGGCTGCAACGTGGAGAATATTTCCTACGGACTGACGAATTGCGCGGAGCGAGTGGCCATCGGTGCAGCGGTTGCGGCAGGAGTTCGCGGTTTTGATAAGGTCGTGGTAGTCGCGGATACGGCACAGCCGATCTCGCCATGTGGGGCTTGCAGGCAGGTGCTGGCGGAGTTTGGGGTGAAATCCGTGATCCTCGCGAACCGGACAGAGCGGGTGGTGTTTACCTTGGAGGAACTCCTCCCACGTGCGAGCACGGGCATCTTGGATCGGCCGTAAAGTTCCACGTGGAACTTTTCTAGTGTCCTAGTCGGTGATTGCACCCGCTGAAAGGCGTGATAGTCTTGTGTCCCGCGAATGTTCCGCTATCCCACAGAATACGATGTCATCGTGATCGGCGCCGGCCATGCCGGGGTCGAGGCCGCACTGGCTGCCGCCCGGCTCGGAGCTCGGGTCGCTGTGCTGACTCAGAATCTCGACACAATCGGCCAGATGTCCTGCAACCCAGCCATCGGCGGACTCGCCAAAGGTCACATGGTGCGGGAAATCGATGCCCTCGGCGGCGCGATGGGGATCAACACCGACGCCACCGGTATCCAGTGGCGGATGTTGAATGCCTCAAAAGGCCCGTCCGTCCGCGCTCCCCGCACCCAGTGCGATAAGAAGGCTTACCAGTTCCGGATAAAAATGGAGATGGAGCGGACGGAGGGGGTCGAGCTTCACCAGGGCAATGTCGCTGAGCTGATGGTGGACGGAGAGCATCGGATCACCGGCATCCGCACCTCGCTGGGGATGGAGATCGCCGGGAAATCCGTGATCCTGAGCGCCGGGACGTTCATGCGTGGGCTGATGCACGTCGGCCTGAAAAACGAGAAGGGCGGCAGGATGGGGGATGCGATCTCCACCGTTTCAGACTCCCTCAAACACCTTGGTTTTCAGGTTGAGCGCTTCAAGACCGGAACCCCGTGCCGCCTGAACGGGCGATCCCTTGATTTTACCAAGTGCGAACGGCAGGACGGCGACACGCCCGTCCCGAAGTTCAGTTTCATGGCGGATCGGATCGAAAGGGGGAAGGACGACATCTTCACTCTGAACCCATGGGGCGATCCCGCGTTCCACGTGGAACAAATCCCGTGCTGGATCACCTACACGAACCCTGCCACCCACGAAATCATCGCCGGAAACCTTGACCAATCGCCCATGTATTGCGGGATCATCGAAGGCGTCGGCCCGCGCTACTGCCCATCCATAGAGGACAAGGTCGTCCGCTTCGCGGAAAAGAACCGCCACCAAGTTTTCCTCGAACCCGAAGGCCGCCACACCTTGGAATACTACGTGAACGGGGTTTCCACCTCACTGCCCTACGAGGTTCAGCTCGCCTTCCTCCGCACCATTCCCGGCCTGGAGAAATGCGAGATCCTGCGCCCCGGCTACGCGGTGGAATACGATTACTGCCCGCCCACCCAGCTCCATCCGACTTTGGAGACAAAACGGGTGGAGGGGTTGTATTTCGCCGGCCAGATCAACGGCACCTCGGGATACGAGGAGGCGGCAGGGCAGGGGTTGATCGCCGGAACAAACGCCGCGCTGAAAGCCCAAGGAAAACCGCCTTTCATCCTCGGACGGGACGAAGCCTACCTCGGCGTGATGGTCGACGACCTTGTCACGCGCGGCTGCACCGAGCCCTACCGGATGTTCACCAGCCGCGCGGAATACCGCCTACTGCTCCGCCAGGACAACGCCGACCTCCGCCTCACACCCCGCGCCGCCGAAATCGGCTTGGCGACGGGCGAACGCGTCGAACGAACCGCCGCCAAGCACGCCGAACTGAAGCGGGCGGACAGATGGGTGCGCGAAACTCCCTTCGAGGGCGTGAAACTGGATCATTGGTTCCGGCGCGGCGACCAAAGCTGGGAAGCGCTACCCACGGCGATCCGGAAAGAGTTCACCGACGAGATCTGGCCGCTGATTGAGACCGATTTCAAATACGAAGGTCACCTCGGCAGGCAGCGGACACAGATCGACCGCATGTCCCGCCAGGAAGGTCGGCGTATCCCGGCGGATATCGATTTCAACGCCATCACGGCTTTGAAAAAGGAGGCAAAAGTAAGGTTTTCGGAAATCCGCCCCCAGACCATCGGGCAGGCGGGGCGCATCTCCGGCATCACCCCGGCAGATGTCGCGTTGCTCACGATCTGGCTGGAAAAGCGGGACCGGACAAGTTGCGTGGAGTGAAAAAAGCCGACAATATCCACCCGCATTTCCGGGATGCAAGCGATATTCCCCTGCGGGAAACTTTACCATGACAACACCTTGTTCCGGGTTTGTTTATTCCACGGATGGCAGTTCCGTCTTCCGTAAACTAACCAAAAGAAAACATGAAATCGAAATCATTGCTCCTAGCCGCCATGGCCATCACCACAAGCTCCGGACTCCTTTACGCGGATAACCACAAGGACGGACAAGGCGAAAAGAAGGATGCCGCCGCTGCAGATGCCAAAGACATCGTCACCATCGCCTCCGAGGCCGAGGACTTCAGCACGCTTGTCGCGGCGGTCAAGGCGGCCGGTCTCGTCGAAGTCCTCAAGGGTGACGGCCCGTTCACGGTGTTCGCCCCAACCAATGCTGCGTTCGCGGCCTTGCCAGAAGGAACTGTCGCCGACCTGATGAAGCCAGAAAATAAGGAGAAACTGGCAACCATCCTCACCTACCATGTCGTTGCCGGAAAGCTGATGGCGAAGGACGTTGCCGCTGGTAAAGTGAAGAGTGTCCAAGGCTCCGAACTGACCATCACGGTCGATGGAGGAACCGTCATGGTCGACGCGGCAAAAGTCACCAAAACGGATATCGTCGGCTCAAATGGTGTGATCCATGTCATCGACAAGGTCATCATGCCGAAAGCTGAATAATCTTTAGCAGTTCCGTTCGATGAACGAAAGCGAAGGGTGCCAGAAGAAATCTTGGTGTCCTTTATTGTTTACTATCAAAGAGTTGTGAATAATTTTTCGTTCCAAACCGAGTGCTGTAAGTGGCCTGTGTGCGTTCATCCTTCCCATCGCGATCCACTTCGCTCCGGCGCGGTATTTTTTCAAAAAAACCATTGCCACGCCGCAGGGTGGCGGATAGCTTCCGCCCCCCAACCGTCCAACCCCGCTCTCCGATGTCCAAGCACAACTCACTCAAATCCGCAGCCACCGTCGGCGGCAAACGTTCCGTCCTCAAACGTTTCGAGCGCGTCAAACTGCTCAAGGAACGAGGCGAATGGAAACAGGGGAAATCCCCGATCGGCCTTCCTAAGACCAAGCACGAGGGTTAAAACCTCGTTTTGATCACTGCTCCCAACTCCGCGCCGCAACCCGGCGCGGTCATTTTTTGAACTGTCATGCCCGAGGGAGTCCGTCTCAACAAATACCTCGCCTCCTGCGGCATCGGCTCGCGGCGAGGTTGCGAAGAGTTGATTGAATCCGGTCGTGTCGAGGTCAACGGCTCGCCCTGCCTGAAGCTCGCCACGCGCATCACCCCGGCGGATTTCGTCCGCCTCGATGGGAAACGCGTCCTTCCGAAAGAGGAGATGGTCGTCATTTTCCACAAGCCGCGCGGCTATGTCTGCACCCGCAGCGACGAGCTCGGCCGCCAGACCATCTACAATCTCCTTCCGCCCGCGCTGCACGCCTTGCATCACGTCGGTCGGCTCGACACGGACTCCGAGGGCATGCTCATCCTAACCAACGACGGCGATCTTTCGCAGCGCCTCATGCACCCGTCGAAATCGGTGGAGAAGGAATACCTAGTCACCGCGAACCAAGCATTCGAAAACGCCCACCTCGACCAATTCCTGGTCGGCGTTTTCACCGATGAGGGCAAGCTGAAAGCGAAACACATCGAGCGCATCTCCGCGCGCCGCATCAAGGTGATCCTCGACCATGGCGCGAAACGCCAGATCCGCGTGATGTTCGAGGCGCTCGGATACCAGGTCACCAAGCTCCTCCGCGTCCGCATCGGAAACCTCTGGCTCGGCGACCTCGAACCCGCCCAATACGCGATCCTCAACAAGAAGGAAATCGGGATGCTGCTGGACGAAAAGGTCTAGGGATAGCCCTCACTCGCCGATCAACTCCCGCAGCGCATCATGCGCGGCCGGCTCGTCCTTACCGACTGGCAGCGCCTTGACCAGCTCCGCCACCATTTTCCCGCCCGCTCCGTCATAGGTTTTCAGGAACGCGGAGAAATCCTCGCTCGCCTTTTCATCCGCCTTATCGCTGACAACCCGCAGGATGAGAACCTTGGCCGTAGTCCCTTCTGCCGCCGCCAGCAGCCCGAGGGCGTTCATTTCCACTAGCTCCGCCCCGAACCCACGCGCCAGCTCCCCCCGTTTTTCCCCGGAAGCGACGAAAACCTCGCCGGAAACCAGCTTCGTGGCTGGCATCTGCTTCCACGCGCCCTCCGGCCAATCATCGGGCTTCCATGAAACCTTACGCAGAGCACTCTCGGAAGGAAATACCCTCCCTCCCTCCCCCGCGCGACCTTGCTGCCAAGCAGCCACCTCACCGATTCGATACCACGTCCCGATCCCGGCCTGATCACCAATCGCTCCTGCGGGTCCCGTGCAAATGATCCGATCAACCGGGTTCAAGGCAAGGACGCGCGCCACGGTGACCGCCGTGCTGACACATCCCGATCCCATCTTCGCAGCCACCACCCGGTGCGCACCTACCCTGTACTCGAAGGCCACCGTGCCACCTACCAGATTCATAGTACGTATCGGATTACCCACGGCGGCCTCGAACGCCGACTTGTCCTCGTCCAATGCAAAGAAGAAGCCAATGGTTCCCGGATAAGCAAATCCCGCGGAAAAAAGTAATATAATAAGCACATAGACACGTGAGGAATTTGTCACATTCTCAATTATCATTTTAATAGCCATGGCGTGACCATCGTGACTATGATGCCCTCATGCAAGCAATCAGTCGTCGTAAGTTTGTCACCACCTCCGCGCTCGCGGTCGGTGCGGCAACCCTCGGCTTCCAGTTGGTTTCCCGGGGGAACCCCCACCGTGGAGCCATACGCTTGCTGCCTGTCGAAGGCGTCGCCTACACGGAGTCTTTCACACGGTTCATGAACCGGGCGAAGTTCGATTCCGTCCGCGACGCCCTCGCCTCCATCCGCGACCGGTCGGTTCCCGTCCGCGTCGCCCACATCAGCGCAAACGTTCATACCTGCCCCTTATCAAAGGAGCCAAAGGGGCTAACGGCATGTACGAAGGTCTGCCAAACCCGCCGCACCGATAGCCATCGGGCGGCGGGTAATCTTCCCGTGGCGGCGGATTGCATCCGCCCTGCCGAATCGCCCGAATCCTAATCTTCTCAACGACCATGGGAGACCAACCAGCAAAGAAACGGGAAAAGATAGGAAAGCGCCAGAACGCCAAAACACGCCCGCACCTCGCCTTTTCCCAAAGCCTCCGTGAGGCTCGCCAACTTATCGCGAGCAACAACCCCGCAGCCGGCCTCGCCGCGCTCAACACCCTCGCCGCCGCCACCCGCAACCCCGCCCGCCGCGCCAAAATCCTACTCACCATCGCCGAGTCCGAGACCCGCCTCTCCCGCCACACCGAAGCCCTCGCCGCTTTCCAAAAAGCTTCCCAACTCGCCGCCCAGGCCGCCGACACCGATCTCACCCTCCTCGCGGGCACAGGCATCGTCCGCTCCCTGCTACGCTCCCTCCGCACCGAGGAAGCGAAAACCGCCGCCGCCGCCCTCCTTGCCGATCTCGCTGCCGCCGAAACCGCCTTCGCTCAAATCCAAAATCTCACTCCTGAGCAACTCGCCGCAAAAGGTCAGATCACAGTCCCAGCCCGTCCACCAAGGAGTACTGTCGGCCTCACAAAAATCGCTAATGCCTTCATCCAGTCCGGGCTTACCGAGGAAGCCCGCGAGTTTCTACTTAAGGCCATCCAAGCCTCACCCAACGGAGCCTCCCGTGCCCGTCAGGGCCTTGCCAAACTCGCCCTCGCATCCGACCAACCCGAACTCGCCGAGCGCTACGCCCGTGAAGCTCTCCTAATGGGTCGCTTTCAAGCGAAGACCACCGCTGCCTGGCAGCTCTATCTCGACGCCCGCGCACGCCAGAACAAAACTCCTATTCTAGAACCCGATGTTCTAGCCGCATTCAGGCAACACGCCAAAGGCCGAATAGCCGCCGCCTCCGGCCTCAGCATCATCCGCGTCCTCCGAGCGCACGGAGATCCCACTTGGAAAGACCTCGCAATCGAGCTCACCATCCGCAAAGCCGATCCCATCATCTCTACCGAGATCGAAAAACTGATCCACGCAGACGCAAAGCTCTTCGCAACCGAAGAACCCCGTAAGATCGCCGCCCGCGCTCTCAGACTGATCCGCTCCAGCGATGTTACCGTCCAAGAAACCATCGCCCACGCCAAGGAATATGTCCGCTTCTCCTTCCTCGCGGGCACCGATCCCAATCTCGACACCGTCGTCCGCATCGCCTCCAGGAAATTTCCCGTCACCGCCATCCTCGCCATCCGCCACGCCGCCTGCCTCGGAGCTATGATGGCCGCCCGCCACGACATCGCCCGCCCATGGCTCCTCGCCCTCATCAACGAGGCCGCCCAAATCGGACAGGCCGCCGCATGGGGTCGCGCCAACTGGGCTTTGGCTCGCATGGAATCCCTCCTAGAAAACAACGCCGAAGCCGCCTTCTATTACATGGAAGTCGCCGCCCACCCCACCACCCCTCCCCGCTTCAAAATCCAGGCCATGCTCCGCGGCCTCAAATTCCTAGGAAAATCCGGAGATGCCTCCACCGACATCGGCCAGCTCAGCGATAATATCCGCGCCATCCTCCGCGAAACCGACGACTTCCGAATCCTCCTCGACGCCGCCAGACAGCTCGCACTTGCAGGATCGAATTTCACCGCGCTCAAAAACGAAGCTGCTGATCACGGCACACGATTGGCCGACAAAGCCATCGCCGCCGCGACGACCCCGCAAGAACAGCTCGCTCACCTGGAATATCTGACCCGTAAGCTCTACTGGGATCTCAGTAGAACTCGTGAACTGCTACAAAAATGGGACAATCTCACTGAGAGGCAAAAAGCCGATTTCCACTCAACTGGCAGCTCAGTATGGTATGAATATTTAAGCGTCATCTTCCTTTCCCTCACCGAATCGGAACGCGCAATCGAAGCCACTGCACTCGCCTCCGGCATCATCGACGCCAACCGCGCCACCCCCGAAGGTTACGTAATTCTCGGTAGCACCTACGCCGAATGGCTTCTCCAGAATGGCGAAAAAGATAAAGCTTTTGAATTCTTCGAATGGATTGCAAAGGAAACCCCCAGCCACCGCAGGGCTGCCATCGCTCACTATTGGTTGGGACTCAAATGCATAATAAATGATAATAATATAGATGGACAAATGCATCGAGATCTTATCTTTAAAGCTCTGGGCGGTATGCCCTCTCTAAAAATAGAACGTGAACTTATTTATAAAATTGAATTAGCGACATCTGTGAATAAGCAAATTATTCTAAATGAAGCATATTGTGCGGAAATAGCTAACCAGTTAGAAAGTGATAAATTCTTAATAAGATGAAATTCTCAAAAAAGATTACTGGGCTATTATTTTTATCATCACAAATTTGCTTTGGCGAGGGAAGCGATGTTGAAAAACCTCACCCAGGCATAAAATATCCTACAATTACTTTTAGTCTTACTTCAATAACACTGATTGGGGAGGAATACACCATCGAAGACCCAATAACTACCGTTACAAATTATTATGTTGCAAAAGCTAAAAAACATCATCACGATGCAGCTACCAGTCATGCTAGCTGGAAAGAAACTCTTTCAAATGCAGCAAAAGTCGGAAGAAAACTCGGGCAATACATCAACCTGATTGCAGAAGGCTCTGTCATGAAGGGTTATGTTACTGTAGAAGATATTCGATTTGATGTTGAATTTTACTGTTGTAAAACTGGAAAAAGAGAAAACGTTACTGTGAATGGATCAGATGAAGCTGCGGGTGATTTGCCAATAGTAATTGGCGATACCACAGTCACAGGCGGCACCAATGCCTACTTGTATACCATGATTGCGGCTGCAAGAGAAATGGTCAATAAATGCTCTGGTGATGCCGTTGAAAAATGCGAACAATAATACAAAGATGCCGAAAATTTTAATATATAAAAAATATATACTGATAATTACTCTGTTATTCCTAAACCAGAAATTAGCAAGCGAAGAAATTTTTGATAATGTTGCATTTGGTGAGCCTGACTTTTATTCGCGTGTAGCCGCCCATGGGATAATTTCTTCCGCCAATAATATATTTGAGAATGACGAATCTTTACTAGAGCATGCACGTAAGCAAGCTTTCTTAGCTTATAATTATTTTTGGAGTGTTAAAGGCTCGCGCATTTTAAGAAATAAGAACTTTGAGGTAGCAATAATATTACACAAAGAAGAATTAATAGCGAAAAATCAAGATATTAGTAATATATATCTTGACCCTCTTGTCTGGAAGGATAAGGAAAAACCAAATCCAAATCTTAATCAAGGACCAGACTCCAAAAATAATTATTTAAAATCACTTGATGAGTTTTACAAGTTTATAAATTTAAATTAATAATTTATTATATTTAAGTGTATTAATACAAAATTTTTAGGGTCAGGTGTTTCATCGCAACATTCTTATTGTCAAGAAACGGGATGAGTAGTGACATCGTGTAGCGCTCCCTCGGAAGTTGGACAGCCATTTATGTTAATCAGGCTGCTTGGTTGCATTGTTGTTGGTGGTATTGGTTTGGGGAGAGGTATTTGAGGGACTGGTGGGGGCGGTGGTTGTTGTAGCGGTGGATCCATGCCCGGAGCTTGAGTCTGGCGT
>JAIXQS010000153.1 GCA_027485615.1 Verrucomicrobiaceae bacterium | reverse complement strand
TCGCGCGCTCCGGAACGGACGGCGAGGAGAAGGGGGAAACCTTTCGAATCGCCGAACTTGTAGCCCATGATTTTCTCCATGTTGGCCACGCCCGCTTCCATCTGGGAACGGAGGACTTTCGGGTAGGTTTTCTTATGATCGTAGTAGTAGGTGCAGACCTCGGTGGTGATCGTGAAACCCGATGGGACCGGAAGGCCGATGAGGGTCATCTCCGCGAGATTCGCGCCTTTGCCGCCGAGCAGCTCTTTCATTTTCCCGTGGCCGTCGGCCTTGCCCGCGCCCCAGGTGTAAACGTATTTCGTAGCTTTTGCGGAGCTTTTCGCTTTTGCGGAGCTTGTCGCTTTTGCGGAGCTTTTCGCTTTTACGGAGGGTTTCTTCGCGGCGGGTTTGGCCGCTGTCTTCTTTTTGGTTGCCATCGTGTTTTTGTTGTCGGGTTGCATTCCGCAGCCATTTCTCGGTGCAGGAAAACAGTTCCTTTTACCGTGGAGCGGGCGCGGGAGGCTATCAGTAGCGCATTGCCTGTCAACCGGTCAGTTGGCTGAAAAGGCAAGCGCATATCCGACTCCGGGCAAGAGTCAGAAAGTGGCCTCGACACCGGCGAAGAGCATGCGTGGCGCGTTGGCGCGCGGGCCGAGCGGGGCGCGGCTGACGATCTTCTGCGTGTCGAAGATATTCTGGATGCCGCCGACGAGTTTGAAGTTTTCGTTCAGCTTGTAGTGGCTCGTGATATCAACGAGGAAGAGGGAGTCTATTTTGCCATCGACCGCACTCGGGTTGCCCGGCAATCCGGTGAGGTTGTCGATGCGGACATCGTTGTTGTATCCGGTGCCCCATGTGGAGGTGGTGAACGAGGCGTCGAGGTTTACACCCCATTTTTCGGCGAGATAGGAGATGCCCGCTGCGAGTTTCCAATCGGGGAGGTAGGGCAGCTCGCTGCCGCTCCGGGCACCGGAGAAGAGTCCGGCGGTGTTCGCGAGGAGTCCGTTGATATCCTTGAACTCGGCCTGGGTGTAAGTGGCGCTGATATAAACGGGTAGTGCGTAGCTGGCGCCCATAGCTTGGCCGAGGTCGTATTCGGCAAGGCTCTCGAGTCCCCATGTTTCCGCGGCTCCGGCGTTTCGCAAAGGGCTCAGGCCGCCGACGACATCGAACTGGGGGGCGATCAGGTTATCGTAGTCGGTGTAGAAAGCAACGAGTTCGGTGCGGAGCGCGTCCTTGCGGTGGCGGTAGCCGATCTCGAAGCCGAGGCTTTCCTCGCTTTCGGTGCCGGTAAGGTAGCCGGCGGGATTGGCGGGTGAGGCTCCACGGTAGATGCCGCCGAAGAGGGAATTTTCCGTATCGAAATCGTAGGTCGCGCCCATGCCGCCCATGACGAGTTGCTCTTGGCCGGATGTGTTTACACCCGCACCGGTCGTGTTCTCCACATCGAGGTGCTCAAAGCGGATTCCCGGGCGGAGTGTGAGCGCACCGATCTTGATTTCATCTTCCAGATATAGGGCGGTGGCGAAGACCTCCTGTAGGCCGGCGGATCCGACCGCTCCCGGCGCAGCTGGGCCGAAGCTGCCGAGTCCGTTGGAGGCGTAGAAAATCTGCTGGTTGGTGCCGCCCGCGCGGTCGTAGTGGAGGCGGAGTCCGGCGGCGAGGTCGTGCGATATGGAGCCGGTGTCGAAGCGGAAGTTGGCTTGGTTTTGCCAGCCGTAGGATTCGTGATCGCGGAAGGCATCACGCGTGAAAATTTCGCCGACGCCCATACCCTGGAGGACGGCAAGCGAGGGGCCGTGGAGCAGGGCTTCCGCGACGTTGGTACGAAGCCCGGCACCGCGCAGACCGTCCAGTTTATCCCAGTTCCGCTCGAAGGAATTGAAGTAACCGGCGGATTCGATGCGGAGGGCGTCGGAAGGTTCCGCGATCCATTTTAGGTAAGAACGAAACTGCTCGGCGGTGTGGTGGTCAAACTGGGTGGAGGAGTAGCGGCGGTTCGGATCGCTGCGCAGGTCGGCTACGGTGATGCCGCCGTAGGATTCGTTCGCATCGAAATCGGTGTAGCCGAACTTGAACTCGAAGCGTTGCTTGAGGTCTGTGCTCGGCTCGTAGAAGAGCTTGAGCATCGGCTCGATGAGGTCGAAGCCGGAGTCCTTGGAAGTGCCGTCGATGTCACGGAAGCCTTCGCTGGTCATCGTATGGAGTTCGAGGAGGTATCCGAATGTCCCGGCATCGGTGGTCTGCGTATCGCCATACCACGTTTGGTTGAAAACGGTTTGGTCGGAACCATAGGTCGTGCGGGAAAAGAAGTTGTTTTCGCCGTCTGCGGGAATGGGGGTGGAGAGAAAATTGACGGCGCCGCCGGTGGTGTGGGGGCCGTATTTCACCTGCGAAGAACCTTTCAGGAACTCGATGGCGGACATTCGGCTGGCTTTGGGTACGTAGTAGGCGGCGGGCGCGGAATAAGGCGAGGGGGAGGTCAGTATCCCGTCTTCCATCAGCGTGACTTTGCTCGAGCGCGTTCCATCGACTCCCCGGAGCGCGATGTTGGGGAAATTTCCGTAGCCGTCCTCATCCCGCACGAAAACGGAAGGAACCTTGGCGGCGATGCGGGCGAGATTGGTTTGGCCGCGAGAGCGGAACTCTTCGGCGCTAACATATGCCGCCGATCCGGGAAGTTGGAACAACTCGTCGCCCGCGCCTACCACCGTCAAAGGAGCCAAAGTCTGTAGCGCATCTTGCGCTCCTGCTTGTCCCGCCATCATCACTCCCGCCAATGCCAGAGTTGCGGTCTTTCCTTGTTTGTCGCGAGTTCGGTTTTTCATCGTGTTTTGTCGGCTTGTTATTATTGCGAATCAATCTCAATAAGGATGGGCGTAAGGTGAAAGGATGAGGTGGGGGGCGTCAATGGGAAAAATTGTGTCGGGCAAAATTTTCCGAAAATGACATATGAAACTCAAAGAACCGGAGCGGGGGATTGTGTCCGCCCTGCCTCACAGAGGGAATGAATGGCATGGTTGATTCCATTTGCCTGCGGCCAACCGATCAATCCTCGTCGTCTTTTGCGCCCTTGACGCGGACTTTTCCGCGCAGTTTGGCTTCGATGAAGGCGTCGATGTCGCCGTCCATGACGTCTTGGATATTGCCGCTTTCCTCGCCCGTGCGGAGGTCGAGCACTTTCTGATAGGGTTGGAAAACGTAGGAGCGGATCTGGCTGCCCCATGAGACGTCGCTTTTTTCGCCGTAGGCCGCTTCGGCTTCGGCGGCGCGCTTGTCTTCCTCGATCTGGAAAAGTTTCGCTTTCAGGATCTGGTAGGCGAGTTCCTTATTCGCGCCTTGTGTGCGGGAGGCGGTGGATTTGATCAGGATCCCGGTGGGAAGGTGGCGGAGGAGGACGCCGGTCTCCACCTTGTTGACGTTCTGTCCGCCCTTGCCGCCGGAACGCATCGTGCTGATCTCCACGTCTTTGTCAGCGATCTCGATCTTGATCTTGTCATCGACCTCCGGTGTGGCGTCTATGGATGCGAAGGAGGTGTGCCGTTTTCCCGCGGAGTCGAAAGGTGAGATGCGAACGAGGCGGTGGACGCCGCGTTCGTTCTTGAGGAAACCGAAGGCGTTCTCGCCGCTGATCTTGACTGTCGCAGAGCGGAGGCCGGCTCCATCGCCGTCTTCCCAGTCGAGGGTTTCGACTTTATAGCCTTTGCTCTCCGCCCAGCGGGTGTACATGCGGTGGAGCATCTGCGCCCAGTCGCAGGCCTCGGTGCCGCCGGCTCCCGACTGGATCGCGAGGTAACAACTGGCGTTGTCATTGGGCCGGTTCAGGAGCGTGAGGAGCTCGAACTCGCGGATGTCCTTCTCCAGCTTGGCCGCGCCGCTGATGGCTTCCTTGGCCAGCTCCTCGTCGTCGAATTCCTTCGCCAGCGAAACGCCTTCGATCACGTCCTTGCTGCGGGATTCCAGGGCGAGGAAAGCCGCTAGCTTCTTTTTCATCGCTGCCGCCTCTTCAGAAAGAGAGCGAGCCTTGTCCGTATCGTTCCAGAAATCCGGTGCACCCATCGCTTCCTCAAGCGTCTGGATTTTGTTTTCGAGGGAGGGAACGTCAAAGATACCTCCTGAGCTTTGACAGGCGGCTCTGGAAGCCGTCCGTGTCAAGCGCCAGGAGGTCAGCGGTGGGAAGTGTGGACATGGAGCGGGGTTGTAAATGGGAGATCGGGGATTGGCGATTGGAAATTGGGGTATTCGGGCGGAGAGACGATTCCTTGGCGTTTGGGAGTTGAAAGTTGGAAGTTGAACGCTAGCTTCCGCGCACCATGAGCAACAAAATCATACCCACCATCTCGTCCGGAACCGCAGGCCCGCTCGGAGTCCTTCACCTTCCCCGCCTTTGGCAGAAAATGTGCCTCGGCGCGGTTGGCAAGCTCGCCGACGGATACGCGAACTGCGGCCCCGGCTACGATATGA
>JAIXQS010000137.1 GCA_027485615.1 Verrucomicrobiaceae bacterium | reverse complement strand
CTGGAGGATAACCTACCGCAGGCGAATTCGCCGCAGATGAACCTGTTTGATTTCTAGGCGTAGCTGCCGCGTCCCGCGGCAGGCCGTGCAAGAGGCGTCTCGCCTCGATTCCCGCAGCGAAAGCAACTATTGACGCGAAGCGTAAATAAACAATCTTTCGCGGGTGCTGCAAAGCTTCGCCGACAAGGAAACCCGGAAAATCTGGAACGAAGAGCGCTCCAGACGATTTCCCCCGGACATCCAGCAACGCGCCCTCATCAAGCTCGCCATGATCAGCCAGGCTATCGACATCAACGACCTGCGTATCCCGGCTCGAGGCGCTTAGGGGTGACCGCAACGGCCAATTCAGCATCCGTATCAACCAGCAATGGCGCATCTGCTTTCGCTGGGAAAACGGACACGCCCATGATGTCGAGATCACCGATTCCCATTGAAAACCACCAGCAAAAAACTGAAATTCCCTCACCCCGGCGAGATCATCCGCTCCGAGTTCCTCGAACCCTTGGGGATCACCCAATACCGTCTCGCCATCGATCTGCACATCCCCCATAGCCGCGTCACCGCGATCATCCGTGGACGCCGATCCATCACCCCTGATACGGCCCTCCGCCTCAGCCGCTATTTCGGGTCGAGCGCCGAATTCTGGATCGGCCTCCAGAATGAATATGATCTCCGCAAAGCCCGCACCGAATCAGGTGCGATCATCTCTTCGGAAGTCCATCCACTTGCCGTCTGAAACTTTTACCCCTCCGCAGGCGATGAAGACCCTCACCATCCGCATCCCCGATGATAAACACGCCCGTCTCCGCCAACTCGCCAGCTGGATGCTTTCGATAAAGCAGAGCTTGAGTTCCAGCTTCATGAAAAGCGTTCCGTTGGCGACGCCTTCGATCACCAGGTCATTGTAGCTGGTGCCGAGGGTGCTTTTTGAAATGAGCATAGGCAGAACGGAAAGATCCCCGACAAATTGCAGCTGAACGCTCTCGAACCTCGCCTTTCCCGCACTGCTGGCACTGGTGGGAGTGCCGATGGTGATGTCGTTCTGCACAGCGAAGGAAAAGGAGAGCACCTCTTCAGCCTTCTTCGGCTTGTATGTCGCGTCTTGGGTGGATCCCGGGAAGTCGGCGGACTCGGTGGGAGCGTAGATGAAATTTTTCACCCGGGCGTTCACCGGGAACAGGAATCCAGCGGAATCGCAAACCGCGCAAGCCGCCCTGAACGAGAATCCAGATGAGAATTCACAGGGCGTTATCCTTTCAAAATCGGGGAAACCATCGGAACCCGCAGCAAACTCAAATCAAAAAGATCCGGGTAGTATGATTGTTCGCTGCCGCCCCTTGAACAATGCCTCAGCCTTCCTCTTCCTCCTCAAGGGGAGCCTTAGGAAGTTTGTCCACCTCTTCGAGGAGGTTCACGATCTCGACACCGCGGACGGCGGAGGCGTCGTGCTTGAAGCGCAGAACCGGTGTGGATTTGAGAATCACGCGTTTCATCACCTCTTTCTGGATCGCTCCGTGGGCTTTGTTCAGCTTGTCGATGATCGGCTCGGCCGATCCACCGATCACACCGATCCAGACCCTGCCTTCCTTCAGATCCTGCGTCACCTCGACGGCGCTCACGGTGACCAGTTTCCCATCCCATTCATAATCATGCTGGATCACCGTGGAAATTTCACGGCGAAGCAGTTCGTTGACTCGGTCGATGCGGCGGGACACTGTGATGAAATTCTAAATTCTAAGTTTTAAAATCTAAACGAAAAGGGTGGATTTCTTCGTTTCGGATTTTGTGCTTCGAGCTTAATGCTTGGGAGCAAAGCGATCACAGCGTTTGCGCGACCTTGTCGAGCTTGTAGCACTCGATGATGTCGCCTTCCTGGTATTCGTTGAACTCGCCGAGGCGGATGCCGCACTCGAAGTTCGTGCGGACTTCCTCGACCTCCTCGTGGAAGCGGCGGAGGGTTGACATCTTGCCATCGAACACCGGGATGCCACCGCGGATGACGCGGGCGTGAGCCTTGCGGTGCACCTTGCCGTCGGTGATGAAACAGCCGGCGGCCTTGCCTTTGTTGACCTTGAAAACCTGGCGGCACTCGGCGTGGCCGATGACCGTCTCGCGGGTGAGCGGTTCCAGCAGTCCGAGCATGGCTTCGCGCACCTGATCGATGAGTTCGTAAACGATCGAATAGAGCTTGATCTCGACACCGGCTGACTTGGCCGCTTTCACGGCCTTCGCTTCCACCTTGACGTTGAAGCCCATGATGATCGCTTCCGACGAGTCGGCGTAGGCGATGTCGGACTCGGTGACCGGCCCGGCGGCGGCGGTGATGAACTGGCAGTCCACCTTCGCGGACTCGATGGCAAGGATCGCCTTTTTAATCGCCTCGACGGAGCCCTGGACATCGCACTTGAGGATGATCTTAAGCTGGTTCTTGCCGCCGCCGTCGTTGACCATGGAGAAGAGGTCTTCCATGCGGTTGCGGTGCTGCGGCTTGAGGCGCCTGAGGCGGAGTTCCTCCTGGCGATCGGAGGCAAGGGCTTTCGCCTCGCGCTCGGTCTTCATTTCGGTGAGGTGATCGCCGACATTGGGCAGCTCCTCAAAACCGATCACCTCAACAGGCATGCCGGGAAGTGCGAACTTCACCTGCTCGCCGAGGTCGTTGATCAAGGAGCGGACTTTTCCGGCAAAGGGACCACAGATGAAAGGGGTGCCGATTTTCAGGGTGCCGGACTCGACGATGACCGTTGCGGTTGTGCCGCGACCGGGAACAACCCGAGCCTCAATGACACCCGCTCGCGTGGTCGCCTTGGGGTTGGCGCGGAGTTCCAGGACTTCCGCCTGAAGGACGATCAGTTCGAGCAGATCATCCATGCCTTCGCCTTTCAGGGCGGAGATGGTTGCGAACTCGGTATCGCCGCCGTAATCGGTAGTCTGGAGACCTGTCTCCGCGAGCTGGCTCTTAACCCGCTCGACGTTCGCCGAGGGCAGGTCGCACTTGTTGATGGCAACGATGATCGTTTTTCCGGCTTTTTGCGCGTGCTTGATGGCCTCCGTCGTCTGCGGCATGATGCCGTCGTTCGCGGCGACCACGATGATCGCGATGTCGGTGATGTTCGCGCCGCGCTCCCGCATGTCGGAAAAGATGGCATGACCCGGAGTGTCCAGGAATGTGATGAGCTGTTCGTTGTGGCTGACCTGATAAGCGCCGATATGCTGGGTGATCCCGCCGGCCTCGCCGCTGACGACCTTGCTCTTGCGGTAATAATCGAGGATGGAGGTCTTCCCGTGGTCGACGTGACCCATGATCGTGACGATGGGCGGGCGGACTTTCAGGAGATCCTCGGGTTCGGACTGCGGAGCCTCCGGCTCGACGATAACCTCATCAACCTTATGGAAACCCTTGTCCTTATCGCGTTTCTCGCGCTCAAAAGTGAATCCGTGGATTTCGCAGACCTTGGCGGCGATGTCGGGTTCGAGAGGCTGGTTGGGGGCAGGGAAAACGCCGAGCTTGATGAGATCGGCCATCACGTTGAACGGCTTCAGACCGAGTCTCGCGGCAAGATCGGGAACGAGGATGGGCGGCTTGATGACGATCAGTTTCGGATCGTCGGATTCGTCTCCACTATCCTGTGCCGCAGCGGGTGGTTGATTCCCTGGGGACGGCACCATGGCGACGTCCGCTCCTTTTACGAAGTCCGGATCCTCAGCGGCTTGATCAGGGGGGGGAGAAATGCTGCCAATGCCCTTCTTCGCTGCGGCCGCCTGCTTGCGTACTTTCGGTTTTCCCTCGTCCGAGAACAGGTCAAGCGCGTTGGCCTTCGCCTTGTCCAGTTTGCTGGGCGTGACAACGATTTCCGCGACGATT
>JAIXQS010000168.1 GCA_027485615.1 Verrucomicrobiaceae bacterium | reverse complement strand
ACATTTTTGTATCGTTGGGGATAATCACACGTTGGGTGATTTCCTCCGGTATTTGGTCGCGCTTGGAAAATACCGTCCACGCGAACTCTCCTGCCTTTTGGGCGTGATCGATGTTGAATGGTATTACTCGGAAATAGCGCATTGGCAGGTTCTCGATCTTGTCCATTACCGCGTACTCGGCCAGCGCGATGGTGGAAACGTAGATTCGGTGATCACCAGCTAGCAGGCGCTTCAAATACCCACGCGCGTTTGCATGGAGTGGATCCTGCGGTTGGTTCAACCGGATCAAAAAGCCCGTATCGCAGAGAACTCCGAGCTTCTCAGTCACTTTAGACATGCACACCTCCCCGGACTTCCTCCAACCATTCATCCGCATTCGGGACTCCCTCCCAGGCAGGAGCGGCCTTCTTCATCAAACCGTCCAGATACGAGTCGGAGTATTCCATATCGTAATCAAACAGATCGACGAAGGTCAGCGAATTACGATCCATCTCGAAGGTTTGCATGTTCTGTTTTCCCGTTACCCGAAGGCCAAACTTCTTGTAAAGCAGGTTCTTGTCCGCTCCCCGCAGGTAATCCTTGTCCGTCGAAATCCGGAGAGTGCCGAATTCCTCGGTATCCAGATGGATGTTCGGGCTGCTCTTGCCGCCGGCATTCGTCAACTCACCATAGAGATAAAACTCGGCATCCACCCACAGCTTGGCGTTCCGCAGGTAGTGGGTGGTTCGGTCGATCATGAGGCGACCTTCGTTCGCGCTGATGGTCACCACGTAGTCCTTTTCCACGGCCAAGTGCTGCAGGCTTTCGATGGCGATCGCGCTGCGTTCATGAAGAAAGTCGATCTGCCCTTCGCTGGAGATTTGCGTCAGCACTGCGCCAAAACCAATCACGCTTTGCATCACCGTCCGAAACTTGTGTCGCACCGAGCCTTCTTCGATCTCGTAGCTGATCAGCGGACGCTGCGAACGTTTCTCCGATGGAAACAAAAGCCCGGAGACCTGGGAAAGAACTTCTCGGATTTCCTCAATATCCACCAGCGCGGGTGTGAGCTTATGTGCGCCCACCATTCCCTCGATCCTGATTTCAATATCTCCGAGCGCGTCCATAGCCGCCACAAAGTGCCCCATCCCGCCCGGCGTTTCAACCTGCAAAGCAGCCCTCTTCCCAACCAAGCGTCATTTTCGTTCATTCAACGCTGGAATCGTATTCACGATCCTCATCGTCTCCAGGCTCACGCGTGTCACACGCTTGAGGAGATCTACGATGTAGCGGGGGTTGTTGTGTTCCTTGCACCAGTCGTTCGGGTCGTTCTTGATGCCGGAGGCTTTGTCGATGGTGATCTGGTAGCGCTCCATGATCCATTCGAGGGCGGGCTTGCCGTTGACGATGTAGTCGTAGGCTTCCAGCGGGATGCCATCGAGGGTGAGTTGGGAGTTGTAGTGGATGCGGGTCTTGTCTGCCTTGAGGCCGGCGGCTTTCTGGGCGGGCGTGGGCTTGCCGAAGGTCATCTTGGTGACGTGGAATTGCTTCCATGGATCGAGGCCGAGTTCCGGGGAGATTTCACTTAGCGGATAGGGCTCGATGGTTTCGTAGTTCAGATGCCAATGAGCGAGGTCGCGGCCAGACTTGGTGAACTTTTTGTAGTTCGCCGTTTCCTTGGTGAACGGAAGCATCTTCATGGCGTGAAAAGGTTCATTTGACGATTCGGCTCACGAATGAGTTCCGGCCACCGTTCGACCAATGATTGCGTTGAAATCCGGCCCAGTTCATTTGGCTCAATTTTATTGAGTCCACCACCGTAGACACGACCCTCGCCGCATAATTCGCCACCTGTTAGCTTGCCCAGCCATTCGTGGATGAGGCTTTCTCGTTCAGGATATCTAGCAAGCATTGCTGCCAGCCCGCCAATAGGGGTAAGCATGAGATAGAGATTGGTTGCTACTGCTTTTGAACGATTCCAGACGAAGCGGAACGGTATCTTGTCCTTAGATCCACGCCCCATGTAGGTGCAGAGAAATGGTGCTGCCTGCCGTTGTTCCTGCCGATACCATGGAGTCCGGCTGCGGAGGATGTAACCTTTTCTGATATCGAGAATTTCCGCAGTTTGAAGATAAGCCCATAGCTTCGGGTATTTGGTAACAAGTAAGGCTTCGGGGAGATTACAGTCGAGAAGGCACAGTTGCGTAGATAGTTTTGGGTAACCATCAGCCTCTGAATCAATGACGGTTACCGCAAGGTGTCGCGGACTGGGAAGAATAGGGCGAAGAAAGGCAGACGGAATACCAAGTTGAGTAGCCTTGAAGCGCTCCAAGATAAAAAACGCGTTACAACCGGTGGCGATGCCGCGCTGAACACGAAACAAATCCCCGAGTTGTGGACCATCGGCATTATTGGGACTCTTGCGGTCATTTTCGGCATGTTTTGGAAAACATGACCACTTAGACGTATTCCTCAGTTCTGAAAGTCCGATTTTTTCGCAAACTGTGGGATGCTGAAGTGTTCCGCCTAGGGTGAACTCTGCTTTATGGTATGCCGGTGCTGGGATATTCTGAAAAACCACTACAGTAGAGGTGACCAAGGCATCGTTGAACTGAACGTCTGCGGGATCGAAACGATGGATTCTAACAAGAGTGACATGCCTGGTTAGAAAATCACGAAGGGCGGAGCCATAGTTCACATCCATAAACTCCGATGGGATTAGCCACGCGGCCAAACCGCCTTTTTCCATCCATGTTGTCGCCAGTATGAGAAAATATACATAAAGACCGGAAAGACCACTGACTTTGATACCGGTGCGCTGGAGGACAAGTGATTGCAAACGCAGCTTCTCAGCTTGATCGAGGTGGTGGTGACGAACGTAAGGAGGATTGGCTAGTATTAAGCTTGGCGCAGGTGGACAATCGCCTTGGGTGATGACGTGAGTAAAATCTCCCCGGATCACCTGAAGGCCGGAATCACTCCATAGGGATTTGGCGGCATCTGCAAACACTGGATCAAGTTCAATGCCCAAGGCATGTTTCAATCCATCGTAACCAAAGATTGCTGATGCGGCGGAATAGAAGCTACCGGATCCAATCGAGGGGTCGGCGAAGCGTGGAGGAAGCTGGTCAGGGTTGAGGAGAGATTTGACGTAGCCAGCTATCTCAAGAGCCAGCAGGTAGGGGGTGGCAAACTGACCAAGCCGGTTGCGTTCTTCCGCAGACTTCAGCGAGTCAATGTCACGCTGCATGGTCTGGCGACGTGCTTCACTCGGATGTTGTTGGATTGTAAGCATTCGACATTACAGTCCGGTTTTTGCAAGATCGTCGATTCGGTGTTCCCAAATCCAATCAATGCCTTCGGCGGCTTCATATCCAAGATAATCGCTGCCGAAATAGCCGCAGAGGAAAAGCAGGAACTGGACGGATTTCCCATAGGTGGAGCGCAGTTGGTGAACTTTGGTCGCTTCCTCTTTGCGGCGCTTGTTTGTGTTTGTGAAATCGCCTGCGGATTTTGCTTCGATGAGTATGGGAAATTTATCTTTCCTTGGCTTGGTTGGCTGAATGACGACATCAACGGGGATGTTGACGCGTTTGGTACTGCCAACGACGAGATTCATGCGAAATGCATAAGTTCCAGGCTCCATCTTGGTAAGCGCTTCCGATGAAGAGTGGGATTTCTTCCTATAGCCGCGAGCTTCGAGCCATTCACCGATGAACTGAAGTTGACGTTGCTCCTGAGCATTGCGGACAATTGGATTTGCAACCGCACCGCACAGACGGTCAGCAACTATGGTTGCCGCCCGATCACGTTCGGGTTCGGTGGCTTTCCTTCTTTTTGCTCCGTCAAGCCAAGGGAAAATATCGTGATCCAAGAGCAACGTGACGACATCACATATTTTGGTCAGATTTTCATTTAGAACCACTGGAGCCATTCGGCTGGCGAGTTTGCCCGTCTCCATGGTTCCAACCAAGGATTTGCTGGCACCAGCAAGACCAATCAGGCGATCTACCGCCAAAGGTGGCGCAGTGCACATTCGGAGAGTGGAAATCACTTCGGGATGAACTTTGAGCTTTTGTGGAGTGATCTCATGCAGATCGCGCGTAGCGATCAGTGCGCTTTTGACTTTCTCCGTCGTGGTGCGGCGGGTCGAGCGAAAGGTTTCGGGCGCAAAGCGAATAAACCACTGGTTGAACTGGTCGACTGAGGCGGCGATATCCGGCTTCCAGAGACTTGGTTTATCGGCGTTGATGTATTTTGGCATGGAATGGTTTAGGTGTTTAATGCCTTTGAAAGGAGTATCTTTCGAGCAAAAAACCAGCGCATCGGAGGCAAAATGGGAAGCCGCGTCCATTTCCTTGCTTTGTAGGTTCCGATAAGATCGGCCATTTTCTGGACGAAGGCCTTGGAGTCCTTGATGGAGCGGGAGAAGGCGACGGCGCGGGTCATGTGTCCGGTATCGCCCTGGAAATCGGTGGCGGTGGCGGTGGAGTTGTCGAGACGCTTGGCGAGGCCGTTCCAGCAGCCGGTGATTTTCACCGCGTCGTCGAGGGTGAGTTCGTTGTCGGAATTGGTGATCTGCTTCTGGAAGGCTTGGTTGACGTATTTCTCATCCACGGCGAGGACGAGAACCTTGTAATCGGAGAGGAGGTTTTTCCCGACGGCCTCACCGAAGCCGAGGCGGTGGAGTTCCTCGCCGAAGTAGGCGGCGTCATCCATGGAGCAGAGTTCGGCGGCGGCTTCGGCAGCCTTGGTTTTCGCATCCTCGCCATAGAGGCGCGGCGTGGCGGTCATGTAGAGGCGTTTTT
>JAIXQS010000150.1 GCA_027485615.1 Verrucomicrobiaceae bacterium | reverse complement strand
CCTCCCGATGGGAGGGGCAGGTATCGATCTCGAGGTCGCCGATGAAAGGGCAGCCGTCGATCTCGATCGCTGCGCGCGCGAAATCCGGCCCCGCACCGTGGTTCCACTCACCGAACTGGGTGATGCGCAGAACGCGTCCGTCCCTCAACCGGAAGTCGCGACCGAATGCGCCGGAAAACCACAGCGCCTGCAATTCCAGCTCAGGAGGGAGCTTCGGCGCAGCGACTTCCTCGAATGCCAGCGGCGGATGCCAGACGCTCTCCAGGAGGAATCCGTAGTTCATGAACTCTAAATCTTAATTTTTAAACCCCAAGGAAGAGAGTCCTCTGCCCAGTGACGGAGGACTCTGACGAAAGTTGATACGGATGGAGATAGTGTATGGAATTGGATTTTAAAGTTTAGAATTTAAGGTTTCATTGCTTCGTGACCTTGGTGGGATCAGCGACGGGTGGCGGCGGGGGATCAAGGATGTCGAGCCAACCGGAAAGAGCTTCGGTCTCGGAGAGCGTGCCGTATTCCGCCTTTGCGTTGCGAAGGCCGATGATGGCGGCGGTGTTGTTTTGCGCGGCGCGCTCGATGGCAATGACCTGGATATCCTGCCGCAGCTTATCCTCCTTGGTGGTGTGGAAAACCTTTGCCTTTCCGAACCAGAGGCGGGCGTTAGGTATGTCGCCCTGCTCCTTGTATTCGAGGGCGAGGCCTTCCGCGAGGTCGCCGGATTTGAGATTCTCCGCTGCGTCGGCGAGTTTTTTCCTGCGCTCTTCCGTCTCCGCCGGCCACTGCCTCATGGCGGCTCGGATGGCACGGAAATCCCTGTCCTCCGCGCGCTTTTCGCCGCTGCCATCGATATGCAGAAAGGGGCGGTAAAGCGGATCTCCGAGCGACACGCCCTGCCAGGAGGTGACCGGTATGGAAGCCCACGCGGCCTCCGCGAAGCTCCAGCCTTTCAACAGGCGGTCATGCATGATGTCGAAGTGGTGGGTGAGGTGCAGGTAGGGTTCGTAAACATTGCCGACGGTCGCCGCCGCGCCGCGCACGAGTAACGGGGCGCACCAGTTTTTGTGCGGATCCGATAGCTGATCCGCGCTGAATGAATGCAGGTGCACGGCCACCGCGCCGGGCCGGAACATGAAGGTCGGGTTAAGGAACGGGCCGCTGACATTCCCATCGTACCAGCCGTAATAGATGGCCGCCTCGGTCATCGGATAGTTCTTCGGAAAGGTGTCGTTGAAACGGTCGGTTACCGTGGGGATGCCGACGCCCGTGTTTTGCGAGATGACCTTGTTCAGCCACATGTCACCCGCGGGAAACTTGTTGGCGACATCGACGTAGGCGCGCCCCCAGAGGCCGTGGTTTTCGGTTTCCACGGCGTCATTGATCATCCGCTTGCAGGTGGCGTAGGTCGGGGCGTCGATCCGGGTGGTGAGGACAAGGAAGGGAAGCGCCGTTTCCGACAAGGGCTTGGTGCTTTCAAAAAAGGCGTTTTTCAGCACGCCTTTCGCGGGCAACGATTCGATGCCGAACATGGCGAGTTCCGAATCCACGCTCGCCTCGTCGCGTGGTGCAATGGGATCGGTGGGAGGTTTCGCGCCTTCCTCCGGTTTCGTCGGTGTAGGCTGGATGCGCAACGGCACCCCGCGCATCAGGACGATGGCACGGATGCGGTTTTCCGTGGGCAACATCAGGCCCTGCGGATCGCGCTGCCGCTTCCACCAGCCCTTTTCATCGAAAGCCTCCCGCAATGGCTTTGCGATGGAATCCTCGTATTCGCCGCGCGTGATATCAGCCTTCAGCGGCATGTTCAGGCCGATCAACTGGTCGGCGGGGACGGCGCGCGCTTTCTGGTAGGCCTCGGCGAGGCGCACGGATTCCGGGTTGGCGTTGTTATACAGGACAAGGACCTCTCGGTTGGAAAGCGTCCGCGCGTCCGCCAAAAAAGTGGCTGTGAGGAAAACAGCCGCCATGGCCGCGAGGGATGGTGCGTTGCGCATGATGCAGAGGATGGCCATGAGGGTAAATCTTGCAACCCAAAGGAGAATCCGTCGTGACCCGGATGCGGGCTGCGCGAACACGACAGGTTTGCTCCTCTGGGGATTTCCGTTGGGAAAAAGCTCCCGACCCTTCACGATAACTGCGTCTCCGCTAGGAACCGGTAAGTCCCGTTCGTCGCGAGGAGTTCCTCATGCGTTCCCTGCTCGATGATCCTGCCTTTGGAGAGGACGAGGATGCGGTCGGCGTGGCGGACGGTGGAGAGGCGGTGGGCGATGACAAGGGAGGTGCGGTTTGCCATGAGGCGTTCGAGGGCTTCGTTGACGAGGCGTTCGGATTCCGAATCGAGGGCGGAGGTGGCCTCGTCGAGGAGGAGGATCTTGGGGTCGGCGAGGACGGCGCGGGCGATGGCGATGCGCTGGCGTTGTCCGCCGGAGAGCTTGGTGCCGCGTGGGCCGACGAGGGTGGCGTAGCCTTCGGGAAGATCGGCGATGAAGGCGTGGGCGTTGGCCATGGCGGCGGCGGCCTCGATCTCGGCTTGGGTGGCTCCCTCTTTGCCGTAGGCGATATTTTCCGAGATGGTGCCACCGAAAAGCATGACCTCCTGCGGGACGATGGCGATCTGCGAGCGCAGGCAGGTGAGGGAGATTTCAGCGGCGTCGTTGCCATCGAACAGGAGTTTTCCGGAGCTGGGGTCGTTGAAGCCGAGGATGAGGGAAAACAGCGTGGATTTCCCAGCGCCGGACGGGCCGACGATGGCGGTGCGCTGGCCGGAAGGGAGGGATACGGTCAGGTTTTCCAGAACAGCGACCTCCGGGCGGGAGGCGTAGCGGAAAGAAACATCCGCGAAGTCAATCGCGCCGCTAAGGGTCAGATCGGAGCGGCCTGATTCGCGCTCTGCGGGCATATCGAGAATCTCCCGCAGGCGCTCGGTGGCACCGGCGGTTTGCTGGAACTGGGAGATGATTTCCGGGAACGACCCGAGCGAGGCGCCGACAAAGATCGAGAAGATGATGAAGGCGAAGAAGTTTTCCCACGAGATCCCGCCCGTGGAATACATCCGCGCGCCGTACCAGACGACAAAGGCGATGGTGCCGAAGAGCACGAAGATGATGAAGGAAAGGAACGCGCCCCGCGCCTTCGCGCCGCGCAGGGCGACGGCAAGGAAGGAGGCGAGCGAGGATTCGTAGCGCCCGCGCTCGAAGCCCTCGTTGGTGAAGGCTTTCACATCTGAGATGTTCTGGACGGATTCCTCGATGACCGTGGAGGCATCGGCCAGGGATTCCTGGGCCGCTTTGGAGTGGTTGCGGACTTTCCGTCCGAAAAAGGCGATGAGCAGCACAACGACCGGAATGCAGCAAAGCATGACCAGCGAGAGTTTCCACGAGGAGATGAAGATGAAAACCAGCCCGCCGATGAGGATGACCGTCTGCCGCACGGCCTGGGGGACTGTGGTGAGGAGGGTTTCGCGGACGAGCGCGAGATCGGCGGAGACGCGGTTGCTGAGGGAGCCGGCGCGCTGATCCTGGAAGTAGGGGACGGGCAGGCCGAGGAGGTGTTTGAAAAGGTCTTTGCGAAGGCGGTTCAGCGCGGACTCACCGGAGCGGATGAAGCCCTGCACACGGAAGTATCCGATGGTTGCCTGGAGAAAGAGGACGGCGACGAGCTTGAGGATGATCTCGTTCGTCCGGGCGAGGATTTCCGCGGGCGGAACGGCGTTGCGGAGTGAATCGACCGGGCTGCCTACCAGTTCCTTGAGGAAATAGGGGAACGCGAGCGCGAGGCAAGCCGTGACCAACAGCGCGATGAGCGAAGGGATGAAAACCCGTTTCTCACGCAGCAGATAGGAAAGAATCCAGCGGTTCGAGGAGATGGGGGATTTTTTTTTCGTTTCCGCTGCGGGCATGCCGGATGGGAAACGATGACAGGGCCCGCGTCAATGGCGGGTCTCACATCTGCGGCGGCGGAGAAGCAGGAGCAGGGCGGGGGTGGTGAGAAGGAGGGACGAGGGCTCGGGGATGGAGCCTTGCGTCAGGATGATGTCATTGATCTGGGCGGAGTAGGTGGAGATATCCGCAAAAACCGTCAACTGCGGGCTACTTACCGTGTCCACCGCGTTCATGATACCTGCCAATTTCCATCCGCCACCTTGAAAGGCAAAAGCACCTCCTCCCGAGTCCCCCCCAATACCCTGTCCTTCGGATTGGGTTGCCGTGTCATAGTCGCTGATGAAGGCGCGAAAATCGTTTGAAGACCAATTGACATTGGTCAGGACAGGAGGCCCTTCCACGTTGTTGGAACCCCATGATTTTCCACCGCCAAAACCGATCATCGTGATTCCTAGATTCGCCGTCGCCTGTCCGAGCGGGATGGTGGGAAGGCCGGGTATCGCGTTTTGGAGCCGAAACAGAACGACGTCAGATTCTGCGGTCAGTCCCAAAGAGGGGAAGTTAGCGGGGTTGTTCAGAACGTAGGATTTGGAAAGATCCGCCAGATAGGAGATGGAATTGTGGATGACGAAGGGATTGAGGTTATCGTCGAACACATGCTCAGCGGTAAGCACCCAGCCACCGCCGATATAGACTCCCGAGGCGGTGTTCATGCGTAAAACATTGTCCCAAGGAGCGCCGTTCGCCGGCGCCGATCCCGGGAGATTACCGGAAGCGGGAGTAGCCACCACCACGCCCCACGCGTTGCTGTTAGAAAGTAGAGCTAAGAGAAATAGTGTGGCGGTATGTGCTCTCACATTCATGGGATGGATCATCATAATTTCCCGGGGAATTGCGACAAATTTATGGCGGTTTGGAGGCGTTTCCATGACTTTTTCGGATCGTGCGGGATCAGGGTTCCGTCCTGATCCAGTCCACTGCCAGCGAAAAGGCGCCCTCGCGTTTGTCTCCGATGAACAGGCTCAATTCCTCCACCTGCGAGAGATCGGCGGGCGGACCGTCCAATTTTTTTCCGCGGTGGCTGGGTTTCAGATCCGCGAAGGCAACCACGACCTCGGCCCACTCCCCGGCCTTGGTGGGGAACTCGGCGCTGTAGGCGATCCTGGAGCCGCGATGCCGGGCGTCGGTGGCGATCCTGAATTGGTAGGTACGGCCGTCGCCCATGATTTTCATCCGCACGCCCTTTTTCCCCGTCAGGTCGTAGGCAAGGTCGCAGATCCTCACTTGCGCGAAGCCGCCGTTGTTTTCAAAGGACAACGAACCGGTGAAATGCAGCAGCCCGCCTCGGATCACGGCATCACCCTTGGAGACGCCGCCCATGACATTATCGTTCTGAGCGGTCCAGATCGGCTCGCCCGTATCGCCGTCGAACTTCAGGTCAACCGTTGTCGGGCGCTTTCCATCCCCGGCCGCCCCCACCGCCATCGAGAGAAAAAAGAAGGCGGAAGCCGAAAGTGAGGCGCTGAATGGATTGTTCATCCCACAATAAGGACGAGGAGTGCGGGGGATGCAACCCGGGGAATGTGCTTCCGAAAGCGAGCATGAGGTGTTCCCAAGGGTTTTTCATTGGAAGAGGGCGAGATGTGTGGTTATCTATCCCGGTAATTGAATGAGACAGCCTTCTTACCTCAACCGGATCGCGACCGCCCGCTCATCGAGGCCTGCGACGACCTCGCAAGACGCTTACGCCCAAGTGGAGCGGATGGCGAAATCGACGAATGGTCGATTTACGACGAAAGCCTCCGCCGCCTCGTCCGCTGGGCGGAAGAAGGGAGATGCTTCTACGAAAATCTCCAGCCGCTGATCGAAGGCGGGCGGGAGCATGATTTGACGTTCGTAGAGAAAGGCGCCCAGTGGCTGAAATTCACCAAGCCCTCGGCAGCCGGATACGTGGTCTCATTCGACTCGGGCGCACCCGCACTGGAACCTGCGCTTCCGCTCGAGTATCTGGAGCGGCTGATACTGCAAAATGAGATTTTCTCGGACAATGTGGCTTTTGTGGGTGTTGCGGGAACACGTTTGCAACCGAGAATCATCACCCGTCAGCCCCATGTCCCCGGAGATGGAGCGACTCGCGATGAGATCATAGCAATGATGGTTGAAAGGCTGGGTTTCAGTCTCTTGCCCGCCCGGTTCTCCGTCGGCTACGCTGATTCCATGGGCTTTGTGCGAAGTGACGTGGCCGTTTTTGACCTTCGCCCCGCCAACGTCGTTCGAACAAGCAGCGGGGTGATTGTGCCCATTGATGCGATCCCGGTAAGACTTGACGCAACAGGCCGGGAAGTTCTCGGCGAGGCCACCCGATGAAAAGGGTGGCCGGGAAAAATGGTGCGCGCTGCAGGGTTCGAACCTGCGACCCCATCCGTGTGAAGGATGTGCTCTACCACTGAGCTAAGCGCGCTATCGCGGGGCGGTGAAAATGGGATAGGGGGATGCGGCTTGGCAAGCGGATTTCTGTGTAGTCAGGTTATGACTCGCGGGAAGAAATATCTGATGAGGTGGCGCTGCGGATCGTGTGAGCCAATCGGGCGGCGGCGTTTTCTAGGAGCTTGGGGGCGTTGGCGATCGCTTCTTCGATGGTCATGGGGGCGTTGACGAGGGAGGCGATGCCATCGAAATGAGGCAGCAGGATTTCCTCGTCGGCGAGGCGTCCGGCCAGGGCATAGACGGGTTTGCGGTGCTTGCGGGCTAGCTGGGAAACTCCATGCGGGGTTTTGCCTTCGAGCGTCTGCGCATCGAGCGAGCCCTCGGCGGTGATGACCAGATCGGCGGCGGCGATCTTTTCCTCCGCACCGAGCGATTTGGCGATGCAATGGAAACCGGATTCGAGGCGCGCGTTGCAGAAAGTCATCAGGCCGTAGCCGAGACCGCCCGCCGCACCGGCTCCGGGCGTTGCGGTGAAATCCGTGCCGAAATGCGCGTTGGCAAGTTCAGCGAGATGAGAGAGGGCGGCTTCCATTTCATCGGCTTGTCCGGGCAGCAGGCCTTTCTGCGGGCCATAGACGCGGGTGGCACCGCGCTCGCCGAGGAGCGGGTTGGCGACATCGCACGCGACGGTGATCGGGGGGAGGGGAGGCATCTCCGAGGAATCGATGCTCGCGATACGAGGGATGTTGGCAGGAATGGGCTCGACCTTTTTCCCGTCCCTATCCAGAAAAGCGCAGCCCAGTGCTGCGGCGAGACCCAAGGCGGCGTCGTTCGTGGCGCTGCCGCCTATGCCGATGAGTATGCTTTCCGCTCCCGCCGCGATGGCCGCCAGGATGAGTTGGCCGACTCCGAAGGTGCTGGAACGCGTGATATCACAGTCGGATTGGGGGATCAGATAAAGGCCGTTTGCCTGAGAAGACTCGATCACGGCGGATTTCCTGGAAAGGAGAAACTCGGCGCGCACGTCCCGCCCGAGAGCGTTTTTCACTGTGATGACATGGGTTTTCGCGTCGGAAACGCCGCGCGAGAACGCTTCCAGTATACCTTCCCCGCCATCGGCAAGGGGGAGAAGGTCGAAGGTTGCATCCGGGAAAATGCGGGCGAAACCGGCGCGGATTGCGGCGGCCGCTTCGATGGCGGTGAGCGATCCCTTGAACTTGTCCGGCGCGATGACGATGTGCACGGGGCTGTTTTGGGCGGTTCGAGAGGCGACGTCGAGAAAACGACGTTCTTTTCTGAGAAGGCAAACAATTTTTTGACAAGAGCCGGATTGCCGTTTACGAAGCGCGTCCCCGCAAAGGCAAAAGGCATTTTGCGGGGACCGAAGATCCACCATCAACCCCATCTCTCCCATGGCCACGAAAACGACACTCAAAGCCGCTCCCCGCCTCCGCAGCGGATCGGGCAAACTCAAGCAAATGCGCCGCGAAGGCTGGCTCCCCTCCGTGGTTTACGGACGCGGTGTCGTAAACGAGAACCTCAAGGTGGATGCGAAGACCTTCGCCGAGCTTCTTGCCCACAGCTCCTCAGACAACATCCTGATCAACCTCGACATCGAGGGTGAAGGCAACCGCTCGGTTTTCCTCAAGACCATCCAGCACGATCCCCTGACCGGACATGCGTTGCACGTGGATTTCCTCGCCGTGGACGACAAGACCGAGATCACCGCGAACATCCCCGTCCATCTCATCGGTGAGGCCAAGGGCGTCAAGGCCGGTGGTGTTCTCGAGCAATACGCGCACACGCTCGAGATCGTCTGCCTGCCGAATGATCTTCCCGATTCCATCGAAAAAGATGTCACTTACCTCGAAGAAGGCGAGTCGCTCCACATCGGTGAACTCGAACTGCCGAAGGGCGTGAAGGCCACCCACGCGGCAGACGTCGTGGTGGCACACATCGGCAAGCCGGCAGCCCTCGTTTCCGAGCAAGCCGCCGCCCCTGCCCCGGCAGCGAAAGCAGCCAAGTAATACGCGGCTCCGGATCATTCCGTTTCCAAAACGTCCGGTGCCATCCGCTCCGGGCGTTTTTGTTTGATGGCAAAACGGGCGGCGCTAAGAAACCGGAACCTTTATGGCAATTCCCCTGATCATCGGCCTCGGAAATCCCGGCAGGCAGTATGAGGACACGCGGCACAACGTGGGATTCATGCTGCTCGACCGCATCGCGGCGAAGGAAGGGGCTGTTTTCAAAACAGAACCGAAGTGGCAGGCGCACCTCGCGAAGCTTCCCGACGGGACGATCCTGATGAAGCCGCAGACTTTCATGAACCTGAGCGGACGCTCGGTGCGGCAGTTCGTCGCCTTTCATAAATGGGACGTCGGCGATATCCTCGTCGCTTACGATGACGTCGCGTTGCCGCTCGGGCATTTACGTTTCAGGGAAAAGGGCTCCGCAGGAGGGCACAACGGGATCAAGTCGATCATCGAGCATCTCGGCGGTGATGGGTTTCCCCGTTTGAAAATGGGAATCGGAGCCGCAAACGGATCGGGCGGAATGACCGGGCACGTCCTCGGAAAGTTCGCGCCAGACGAGCGGGAAAGCCTTGAAAACATGCTTGCCATGGCCTGCGAAGCGGTTCAGGTTTCGCGCTCCCAAGGCATCGCCCTGGCATCGAACCGATTCAACACACCACGAAACAAACCAACCCCGATACACGAAGATGAGCCGCAAATACGAAGGTCTGATTGTCCTGACAACGAAAAGCCAAGAGGGCAGCATGGATGACCTGGTCACCGCGATCACCAAGGACATCGAGTCCTCAGGCGCGAAGGTCGAGAAAATCGACAACATGGGGCGCAAGGATTTCGCCTACACGCCCCGCAAGGTCAGCGGAGCACACTATGTGACATACACATTCACCGGCGCGCCCGAGTGCATCGTGCAGATCAAGGCGAAGCTCGCTCTCAACACCGCGGTTTACCTGAACCAGTTCAACCGCGTTGCGTAAGCTTCGGGCGACAGCCCGGCCATTTTCCTCTTCCTTGGAATTTGAAATTTAGAATTTGAATTTTACCACACCGCCATGGCCAACCTCAACAAAGTGATGCTGATCGGTAACCTCACCCGTGATCCGGAGCTGCGCCACACGCCGAAAGGCTCGGCCGTCGCCGACCTCGGACTGGCCGTGAACCGCAAGGTGCAGGACGGCAACGGAGGCTGGAAGGATGAGACCACTTTCGTGGATGTCACCGTCTGGGGCAGCAGTGCCGAAAACGCCCAGAAATATCTCACGAAAGGCCGCGGCGTGTTCATCGAAGGCCGTCTCCAGATGGATGTCTGGGATGACAAGGCCACCGGCCAGAAGCGCAGCAAGCTCAAGGTAGTGGCGGACAACCTCCAGTTCCTGCCCGACGGCAAGGGTGGCCCTACCCGTCAGTTTTCTGAAATTCCCTCCAACGGTCATGATGGCGGTTCACGCCAAGGCGGTTCCGCCGCGCCTGCCGACGACTACCAGGAAGAGGACGATATCCCGTTCTGATTTTCCCGGTGGAAGTTCCCGGTGGAAGACGACGGCGTCGCTGGGAAGGGCTGTATGGGCGGAGGCATCGTGCCACTTAATTCCGCATCCGAGCCATGAAATCCTTGTCCGGCATGGCGCATTGGTTGCTTTTGCCGGCGAGCTTGTGCCGGTTTCTCGCGACGAGATCATAGGCCCAGTCGCGTGCGCACCTGGGGAAGATGGAAAAGGCGCATGCCAGCGCGGCGCAGACTCCGCCGAGCGCTTTTCCAAGTTCTATGATGGCGTCGCCCCTGGTGAACATGACACCGTCGCTTTCGCGGAGGATGACCATGGAGCCCCCGCCTTTCTCGGCGTAATTCCGCAGGTTGAGCTTTGCGGCGAGGACACCTTGGAGTGGGGCGAACTCGAAAGCTCCCTTCGCGTCGAGCAGGTAGACACGGCGCACGGACTTGCTGCAGAATGCGCAATCCCCATCGAAAAATAGCACGAGCGCCATGCGGGGAACCTACTCGCGATTCTCGGATTGGCACACCGAAAAGCTCGCCAACTCCGCCCTGTTGACTAACATCTCCACCATGGAAGTAATCACTTTCGAACCGCTCTACATGGAACGCCTATGGGGAGGGCGCGCGCTGGAGATCATCTACGGACGCCCGTTGCCGAGGCCTGATGTTCTTTTCGGTGAGGCATGGGAAATCGTGGACCGGGAGGACGCGCAGTCGGTGGTTTTCGGCGGCGAGTTTTCCGGGATTTCGCTGCATGAGCTGTGGAGGGATCGCCGCGAGGAAATCTTCGGCGAGGGGCTGCCGGACTCGGAGCGATTTCCGCTGCTGATCAAGATCCTCGATTCGGCGGACGATCTCTCCATCCAGGTTCACCCGCCCGCCGACATCGCGGTGAAACTCGGCGGCGAGCCGAAGACGGAGATGTGGTTCATCGCGGATGCGAAGCCGGGATCTAGGCTTTATGTGGGGCTGCGGCAAGGAGCTACGCGCGAGTCGTTCGAGCGCGCGATCGCGGAGGGCACGGTCGCGGAGCAGGTTCACGTGATCACGCCGCGAAAGGGTGACTCTATTTTCATCGAGTCCGGCCGCCTGCATGCGATTGGTGCGGGTTTCCTGATCCATGAGATCCAGCAGAACTCGGACACTACCTACCGTGTCTTCGATTGGAACCGCACCGATACAGCCGGCAACCCACGCCAGCTCCACGTGGAGGAATCACTGGTGTGCATTGACTTCGAAGACATTGAGCCGGGGATGGATAAGCCGGAGTGTGATATGCTCGCTGAGTGCCCCTTTTTCAAAACCACCCTCCACGACCTCGCAGCTGGTGATATCATTTCGAATCCCCTCCCTAATCGTTTCTCGCTGATCACGGTGGTGGAGGGCTGTCTGGAAAGCGCGCACACAACCGGGCGCACCGTGCTGCTGCCGAGTGGTGCCGACGGACTGGTGGCGACGGTGGCGACGAAGGTGTTGCAGATCACGATTCCGTAGGGCGAGCTGCGTATACACACCAAAAAACACGGTTGCGCGCGGGGCGGTCTACGCCTACGACTTCCTCATGAGCATGCTCCTCGAGAAAACATCCATCCTATCCAAAACCAAGGAACTCTGCGCTGCGATCGCGGAAGACGCGCAATTCCAGAAGCTCCAAGGCGACGTGGAGCGCTTCCTTGCCGACGATTCGGCGAAGCTGCAATACCAGTCCGTCCACGAGAAGGGCGAGGAACTCCACCACAAGCAACACGCCGGCGTGGAGCTCGGCGCGGCGGAGATCAAGGCTTTCGAAGCCGCCCGCGACGCGCTTTTCGACAACGAGGTGGCGGCGGATTTCATGGACGCCCAGCGCACGCTGGAAGGCATCCAGAAGAACATCGGCAAATACGTCAGCATGACCCTTGAACTCGGCCGTGTGCCGACCGACGAGGAAATCGAGAACGCAAACTCCGGCGGTTGCTGCGGCGGTGGTGGCGGCGGCGGTGGCGGCGGCGGTGGTTGCTGCGGCTAATCCCCTCAGCCCGCGACCCAGTGTTTCCTCGCGAGGGCCACATCACGTTTCTAGGCACCGGCACATCCGTCGGGGTCCCTGTGATCGGTTGCACTTGCGATGTCTGCCGCTCCGGCGATCCGCGCAACAACCGCACCCGCTCCTCGGTGCTCGTT
>JAIXQS010000010.1 GCA_027485615.1 Verrucomicrobiaceae bacterium | reverse complement strand
ATGACCTCGCAAACCCGCGGCCTGAACATGGCGATCCGCAACGCCAACGACGGCATCTCGCTGATGCAGACCGCCGAAGGCGCGATGGACGAAGTGTCCAACATCCTGCAGCGCATGCGTGAACTGGCAGTTCAGTCGGTCAACGGCACCAACAATGATTCGGACCGCAAGGCACTGAATGATGAAGTCGTCCAGCTGAAGTCGGAGATCGAGCGCATCGCGACCACGACCGAGTTCAACAACCAGAAGCTGCTCGACGGTTCGTTCAAGGACAAGAAGCTGCAGATCGGCGACAAGGGTTACCAGACCATGGATATCGCCGTGGGCTCGGTGCGGTTGAAGGATCTCGGTATGGGTGAGGCTTCAATGGGCGCTGATACCTTGGTGGGTGCACGCGTGAGCTTGGCGTCTTTTGAAGAAGGCGACATCCTGATTAATGGCCAGGAATTGAAAAAGTTCGATGCATCGACCGATGACCTCGAAGACCTGATTCGCAATATCAACCAGAACGTCGACAACGTGACCGCTAGCGGCTTCAACACCGTGGTGGCAAAGCAGATCGGCACCGGCGTGACGACTAATGGCCAACTGAAGCTGCAGGTGACGGCTCTCGGCGCCTCTTCGGCAACGACCTTCTCGATCTCTGCTTCGAACAATCTTGAGGAGTTGCGCGACAATATCAATGCTGAAGCGGGCTCGCTGGTACAGGCAAGCATCAACGACGACGGCAAGCTCGTTCTGTCGAACGATACTGGTGCTGCGATCAGCATTGTCGATACCACGGCGTCGTCCGGCTACGAGACTGGCTCGGGCTTCCAGGGCACGACTGCGGCAGGCTTCGTGTCGTTCAACGGCTTCCTCAAGCTGGAATCGAAGGATGGCAGCCCGATCCGCATCGAGCGCGGCAACCAGGGCCTGGCATCACCAGGCAGTCTTTCGGATCTCGCAGCACTCGGCTTCCGTGAGGTGACCTCGGAGTTCAACAATTCCCAAGATTCCTACACCGTCAGTGGCGCCAACCTCGAGTCGGCGGCAGTGACAACGGCGTGGACCCAGTCCGATCTGACGATCAACGGCGTAAAAATTTACGACGAAGATATTGCAACCGACAGCTTCCAAGGCAAGCTGAATGCAATCAACAATTTTTCGGAACAGACGGGTGTGATTGCCTACGCGTCCTACGACAAGACCATCAGCATGTCTGCGGCCGATCTCGGTGGCTTCACGGCTGGCGCAACGGTTAAGTTTAACGGTACAACCGTGTTCACTGCCGCTGGTACCAGCACCACGATGGCCGATCTGGCTACAGCAATCAACGCTGCATCGTCGCAAACCGGTATCACCGCAGAGGTCGATGGCTTCAACCTGCGCCTGAAGGGTACGAACGTTCAGTCTCTGACGGTCGCTTCGGCTAATCCGTCGGGCACGGCGACTACCCTGTTCAATATCACGAACGGAACGACCTACGGTGGTATCCGCCTGGATGCTGCGGAAAACCGTCCGATCAGCATCGAACTAGGCGATAGCACGACCGCCGGCGTAACTGGCCTGTTCGAGCAGAACGTGGGGGCAGCAGACTTCCAGGTGAATGCTGCCCAGCTCGCTCCTCAGCAAGGCTCGTCACTGACCGGTCTCAACGTTGGCACCGCGGCCGGGGCGACCAAGGCGATCGGCACGATCGACAATGCGATCGAAAAGGTCAGCGGCATGCGCAGCAAGCTGGGTGCGATGGAAAACCGCCTGGTGTCGACGGTTAACAACCTGTCGAACATCGTGACCAATACCGAAGCATCGAAGAGCCGTATCTTGGATACCGACTACGCGAAGGAAACCACCAGCCTCGCGAAGGCGCAGATCATCCAGCAAGCTGCGACTGCAATGCTGGCGCAGGCCAACCAGCAGCCGCAAGGCGTGCTCGCCCTGCTGCGTTAATCACGGCAGCCGCGGGAAAAAGCCGGACGGGGCAACCCGTCCGGCTTTTTGTTTGCCGGCTGATGTCTGGTCTAAAATTTGCTAGTGAATGAAAAACACGCCCCCAGCGGACAAAGCGCTGGCAATTTCCCGACAGTTGCGAGAATGACCATGAACTTCAAGACCGCGCAAGAACAATTCTGGGCCCAAGATTATGCGCAGGACTACATGCTCAAGAATTCCGAATTCGATCAGGCCCTAGGTATCGAGGCCTGGCACAAGATGCTGGCGCGTACCAGCGAAGTAAATTCGCTGCTCGAATGCGGCTGCAACATCGGCCGCAACATCGGCTCCCTCGAACAGGTCCTGCCAACGGCAAGTCGATCAATCGTAGAGATATCCGAGCCGGCCTTCCGCCACGTTACCGCCCACCATACGCTCGACCAGGCGTTCAATGGTCCACTGCGCGAGGCGCCGTTTTCACCCGCCAGCTTCGACTTGGTGTTCACGATCGGCGTGCTGATCCATATTCATCCGGACGAGCTTCTGCCAAGCATGCACAAGATGCATCAGCTCTCTTCGCGCTATGTGTTGATGGGTGAGTATTTCAATCGTACCCCAGTGATGCTCGAGTATCAGGGCCAGAAAGACAGGCTGTTCAAGCGCGATTTCGGCAAGCTGTTCATCGAGAACTTCGACGTCAGGCTGGTCGACTACGGTTTCCTCTGGGGGCATGTGTACGATACCGCCGGCTTCGATGATGTGACCTGGTGGCTGTTCGAGAAGCAGTGACTGGGGCAGTACCGATGTTGCGGCTCGTTAGGGCGTCGTTCGAAGATGCCGAAGATATCGGTAGGTGGCGCAACGATGCGCGCACGAGATCGATGTCGATTTCCACCGCATTTGTCGAAAAGAACGCCCATGAGCGATGGTTCAGGAATGCGTTGTCGGATGCTCGGCGCACGCTATTCATCGGGTTGGCTGCTGACGACAGTACGAAGATCGGCATGTGCCGCTTCGATCTGGATGCGGATGGGTCGGCTGCCGAAGTGTCGATCAACCTGAATCCGGTAATGCGCGGAAAGGGATGGGCCAAGTCCCTGCTGCGCGAATCCGCGGCCCGCTACCTGCTGGAACATGCGGTCTGCCTAAAGGCAACCGTCAGGCGACAGAATGCCGCTGCTATTCGTTGCTTTCTAGACTGCGGATTCCATCTGCGCGCAGAGGACAGCGAGTATTTCTTCTTCCGGCTGGATCCCCGCCGATCCACGGCGGAAGTTACGGATAGCCCTTGCCGATAACGACGTAGCGGTCTGCGTCGCCATTGGCGAGCGTTGACGTGGCCCGGAATCCCGCTTTCGGCAAGTCGCCTTGTATCGCTATATCAACAGGCTGGGCCCGACGAAGCCACTGTCCCGGCTCGGTCTGCTCGAACAGGTCCGGATGGCGGTGCTGGTCGAGCACGAAACGCAGCGCATTCTCGTCCATGCCCAGCCATGAGAGCCAGTGTTGCTGGTACTGGATAGGCTGCCGCTCGTGGTGGGCGACCAGTCGTTGCGCCTGCTCCCTAGTCATGCGTCCGTGGCGGATCTCCCTCGAGGCGTGGTCAGTGACCTTGGCATAGCCCTGCTTCAGGTACTTTATGTGGTCATGCAGGTCCATGAAGTTGTAACAGTCCACATGGTCGTAGCAATCGAAAGTGCGGGCGAAGCTCGCAGTGCGGTAGCCATACCGCTCCATCATCTGTTCATGCTGCGCTTTCGGATCCCAGCGTATGAAATTCCCCAAATAAATGCCCCGCACGCCGGCCGATGACAGCTTGGCATCGTCCGGATAGCGGTACTGCCAGATGTCATCCTCGCTCAGCGTGTCGAAGGTCGACAGCAAGTCGTCTGCTTCGTGGCCCATCAGGTCATGGTCCTTGCGGTAGCGGCGCGTCATCTCCGCCTCATGCTCGTGCGAGAACATGCCGACCTGCTCCAGTCCCTGGTGCGCACCCCAGATGATCAGAGCAATCCCGTGCGTGATCGCCGTCTGGACCGGAAAAACCGTCTGTCCTGCGATGCAGTGCCAGTAGATGCTGCCCAGCTCGCGCAGGGTGGTACGGGTGATGTTTCGTACCGAGACCGGGTTCACGTTCTGCACGAGGATGTCGCAGTCGAACTGGCGGCGCAGGTTCGCCAGGTTCCAGATACCGAGCGGGGTGTTGTAGTACTTGTTGTAAGTGACCAGCAGCGGATTCATCCCCAGTAACTGCTTGACCACATGGACGATGAAATAGGAGTCGTTCCCCCCGGTGACCGGCACGATACAGTCGTAGGTCTTGCCGCCGGTAACACGATAAGGCTGGACGATGTCGCGCAGCCGAGCCCAGCGCGCTTCCCAGTCCAGCCTGTCCTTTTCTTCGTGGATCCGGCATCCGGAGCATATACCTTCATCGTCGATGACCAGACCCAGCGGGTGGCTGGCCGGATACAGGCATCGCTGGCATTCGGTATGGCGCAAAGTCACTCAAGGTTCTCCGTCAGGTAAAAAGCCTCGCGGACCGGCAGCCCGGCCAGCTGGGATTTCAGCTGCTGGATCGCATGTTCGCGATGGCTGAGCAGGTTGCCGACGGCCGCGCCGGCCACTTGCGGATGGCCAAGCAGTTCGCGCAGCTTTTGCGGACTGCCGACGCCGCCAAAGGCCAGCAGCGGCACCGTCTTGTCGGGGAAATGCCGGACAATGCGCATGTCGAAACCGCCATCCTTGCCCTCATTGCACCAGTCGATCAGCAAGGCCTCGGCAATTCGTTTTTCGGCGAGCAGCGAAAGGATCGCCGGCCCCACAGCTTGCTGCGCGCCGGTACGATAATCCATCCACTGCAGCGAGCCGTCCCGAACGGACAGTGGAAGGGCGCCAATCACTGCTTGCGCGCCGATGCGCTCGGCGATGGCTCGCACGCCTGTCGGGTCGTCGTGCAGCATTGCATCGACGCAGATACGGTCGGCACCGCACCGTATGGCCTGCACGGCATCGGCTTCCGAGCGAATGCCGCCTGCCAGTACCAGCGGTGTGCGCAATCCGAGTGCCGCGATCCTGTCGAGCAGCGCGAAATCGGGTCCGGCGGGATGATGGCTGCGGTCTATGCTCAGGACGATTATTTCGTCCGCACCCCAGCGATCCAGATTTTCCGCAATGACCTCGGGCCGTCCCAGCGGCAGGTAGCGTCGGTAGCCCATGCTTTGCACAGCCCACCCTGCGCGAACGACGATGGTCGCGATCAGGCGCTTCTTAAGCATGGCAGACCTCGTTGATCATGCGCGATAGCAGCTGCAAGCCTGCCTGCTGGCTTTTCTCAGGGTGGAACTGTACGCCGGCCACGTGGTGGCGGCGGATGGCGGCAGTGAACGCATCCCCACGTTCGTCGATGCGGGCAACGGCGAGCCGGTAGGCATTTGGGCCGTCGAAACGGTAGGAGTGATTGAAGTACATCGTGCTGCCATCGAAGGGGGTCAGCAGGGGATCCTCTGCCGTCACCTCGAGCCGGTTCCAGCCGATGTGCCAGCGGCCACAGGGCAGCGGCATCACCTTGCCCGGAATCAGTCCCAGCCCGGCGGTCGTTTCGATCTCTTCCGAGGTGTCGGCCAGCAGCTGCATCCCGAGGCAAATGCCGATAAGCGGACGTCCAGCCGTTACGCTGGAGAGCAGGAACTCATCCAGCCCGCGCTCATGCAATGCGCGCATGGCGTGCGGGAAGGCACCGACGCCAGGCAGCAGCAGCAGGTCGGTGGTGTCGAGCGTGGCGGCATCCCGTCCGACCCTGCTGCGCAGACCGAGGTCAGTCACAGCCTGGCGCACCGAACTTAGGTTGCCTGCGCCATAATCGACGATGCCAACGGTCAGTTTTTTCACAGGCCGACTCCTACCTCGAATTTGCGGCGCAGCCGGCCGGCATCGTCGACATGGAACAGCGCCGGGTTGGCCGCGGCTCGAACCCGAGACCAGAACTCATCGACGGTGATGTCGATGTAGTCGCAGAAGGCTTCAATGTAGCTGGGTGCGCAGGCGTCGTCATAAGCGTTTGCCAGGCGAATGCCCTCGTCGCGGCTGAGCCGGCCCAGTCGAATTTCTTCGTTCACGTAATCAGTCACGCGACCGAAGCCGAACTTGTAGTACTTGATCATCTGGTTCAGCGTCACCCAATCTTCGTCAAGCGAGGTGACGCCCAGCAGGTCGCCGGTGTTGGCAACGGAATCCTCCCGGATTTTCAGGCCGCTGGCGGCCGAATACATGCCGTTGTTCGCCAGTGACCAGTCGCCCAGGAACCAGCCGAGATACACGATCTGCAGGCGATGCCGGTCGAACTCCTCCGGCGACGGGTACTGGTAGGGAATCAGCTGCCTCGTGTCGAGGCCGGCCTTGACCATCCAGTCGAGCGCGCCGCCAGACAGGGTGTTCATGTAGCGCAGGTTGTTGCCATCGTAGCCGGTCTTGCCCAGCGTCTTCAGGTCACCCAGCTGAAGGCCGGGATTCTCGCCCCAGAGGATCAGCGGGATCTTATGGCGGATGGCCAGCTGCGGCACGGAGCTGAACAGGGCAAGCTCGGTCGATTTCGCCCAGTTCGTAAAGCGCAGGAAGGATTCCCGCATCAGCCGCCGCCAGGTCGCCGGTGCCGGGGCTGACATCACCAGGTCGAAGCCGAGCTCGATCAGGTTCGACAGGTTGTCGACGCCGCGTTGGGTCACTTGCTCCGGCGGATAACTGAGGCAGGCGAGCAGCGGTTTCAGTCCGAGCTTGTCCCTGACCCAAAGCGCTTGGCGCGTGCTGTCCTTGCCGCCGGAAACGCCGATGATGCAATCAAAGTACTGGCCCTGTGCGCGCGGGAAGTCCGCCAGCAGGTCCTGCAGGATCTCGAATCGCTCCTGCCAGTCGACGTCCTGCAGCCTGCCGAAATAGTCGCAGGCCGGGCACCGCCCGTCGTCAGTGAATTGGGTGTTTGGCCGAGTATCAGGCTGCAGGCATTGCGTGCAGTATTTCATGCGAAGACTCCGAGTTTCCGCAACTGGCAGATGCCGGCTTGCGGCAACCTGAATTCCGGTCCCCAGGGCGGCAAGGTGCTGATCACCTCACGTCCGGCATGCAGGGCGATACTCATCGCGTAAGATTCGCAGCCTGCAACCCAGCGCGCGCTACGCATCGCATCGGCCAGCGAGTCGCTATCGTCGAGAACGAAGACCGGTCTGCTGGCGGCAAGCCATGCATCGTACTTGCCTTGGGGCTCCGACGGGTGCAGGCGCAGGCGTACGCGCGCCGATCCGGGCACGCCGGCCAGCGCGGCATGGCTGGCAAAAAAATCAAGCGCCTGGAACTCGCCCTGCACTCCGCGGCCCCAGTCACTGCGTGTCGGTTCGCAGAGGTAAAGAACGTCGCCGGAATTGGCTTCGGGCAGTGCGCCGATCAGCCGGATCACCCCTTCGAGGTAGAGGTTGGGCAGTTGTCTGATCAGGATGTCTGGGAAGTGGCGGCGCGCGATGGCTGCAGCATCTGCGTCGCCGACCCAGATTTCCTCTGGCAGAATGCGGCGCCCGTCGCGAACAAAGCGCTGCGGATAATTCACCCAGTGGTCGATGACGGCGATCGAGCGAAGGCCGGCGTTTGCCGCAAGTACGCGCGCCTCGTGCTCGTGCATACTCGCCCACCCGGTGCCGCTGAGCAGGCAATGGGCCCCGGCCAGCGCGGCGGAGAGATCGTCAACCAATCGCACATCGGGAAAGGCTCGGCACCACAGCGACGCGGCCGGGCCCTGCATCACCGGCCTTAGCCAGTGACGCAAGCCGGGCATGGCCTCTAGCCAGGCGATGAGGAGGTTGGTCGCACCGGCGTCATGGCAGGCAACGACTACCGGTCCGTGGAACTCAGGCAGCCTCACGCAGCCTCCCGTAAAGATGCATGTCCTGAGGCTCGCCATCGACCAGTTCCTGTTGCCGACGCAGACCCTCGGGCACCATGCCAGAGTGTTGCATGATGCGCAGCATGCCAATATTGCAGCCAAGCGTGCCGGCCGTGATCTTGCGCATGCCGGGGCAGGCGAGCAAGGCGTCGCCTAGCAGCTGCCAGGCGGCGAGGCCGAATCCCTGGCCCCAGACGCCGCGCTCACCGATCAGCAGGCCGAGATCGGCCGTGCCGTGCCTGCGGTCCACATACGCGGTCATCGTTCCGATCAGTGCGCCAGCCTGTGCCTCGCGAATGGCAAGGAACAGATTGTCCGTGCCTTCGAAAGACTGCAGGTAGGCGAGTGCCGTAGCCGCATCGTGGCGGCGGAAGCGCTGGTTGCTAAAGCGGACTACCTCGGGGTCATTCAGCCAGCCGAGGTAGACCGGCGTCATGTCGTTCACCACGAAAGGGGCTAGCCGCACGCGTGCACTGGTCAGCGGAAAATTGATCGGAAGGGCCATGGAGCCGCTCATGCCGCCTTGCGGTGGCTGGTTCCCAGAAGGTGGCGTCCTGCCCAGACCTTGCGAAATGCTGAGATGACGAGCTCGACGTCCTCGTCTTCGAGTTCGGCATGGCAGACGCTGAAGCTGACAAAAGTCTCGCTATGCAGGCGCTCGGCAACAGGGCACAGGCCTTCGCCGTAGGTGACATCGCTCGACGCATGCGGCGAGGTCCAGGGGAAGCCGGCCGTGCCATACGCGATGCGATGGCGGAACAATGGCAGCAGGTGCAGGTTCTGGTAACCGATGCCCAGACCGGTCACGCCCTCGGCACGCAGCGCCGCGACGAGCGTGGCGCGGTCCACCCCAGTAGCCAGCGGATCGAGCGTGAGGCCGAACACATAATAGACATGGGTGTTGCCTTCGGCCACCTTGGGAAGGCCCAGGCCCTCCATTCCTTGCAGGCCGGCGCGCAGGCGGTCTGCCGCCCGTTGGCGCGACTGCACCCGTGTCTCCAGCTTGTCGAGCTGAATGGCCGCAATGGCCGCCTCGATCTCGCCCATCCTGAAATTGAAGCCCAGCATGTTGCAAAGCTCGGCAGGTGTTTCGGCATCGATGACCGCCTCTGCATGGTTGCGCAGCAGGCGCATGCGCTGCGCGAGCCGATCGTCGTCAGTGACGAGGATCCCGCCCTCGCCGCAGTGAATGTGCTTGTGATAATTGAAGCTGTAACCGCCGATGTCCGCCAGCGTGCCCGCCGGCTTGCCGTGGTGCCGGGCACCTGGCGCCTGCGCAGTATCGCTGACGAGCTTGAGCCCATGCCGGTCGGCGATGGCACGCAGGGCAAGCATGTCTGCTGATTGGCCGAAGATATCGACAGCGATGATGGCCCGGGTACGCGGCGTGACCAGGGCTTCGACTTTGTCCGGATCGATGTTGAAGGTGACCGGATCGATGTCGCAGAACACCGGAATTCCGTTGAAGTGCAGGATCGCCGTCGCAGTGGCGGCCATGGTCCATGGCGTGGTGATCACTTCGTCGCCAGGCTCGATGCCTAATGCGCCGACGGCGGCGATCAGGCCCGAGGTCCATGAATTGACGGCAATCGCATGGCGCACGCCGAAATAGTGCTCTGCCTTGGCCTCGAGCGCGCGCACCTGCGGCCCGCCCATGAAGCCTTCGCCGCGCGCACCGATGTAGGCCGACAGTACGCCGCCGCGAATCACGGCGGCGGCTGCCTCGGCTTCCTCTTCGCCGACGCTCACGAAGGGGGCAAAGGGACGACTGATGATGGGTGACCCGCCGAGGACGGCCAGTGTGCTTTCGTTCATTGTTTGGTCTCCAGTATTTGATGGGAGGGCCGCGCGGCCGCACCTGAAACGCCTGCAAGCCGGGCGATCTCGCTGCAAAGCCGCTGCGCCGCCAGCGCTTCCGTTCCGCTGCATGCGAGCGGAATGCCATGTGTCACTGCAGAGTACAGGTTGGCGATCGCCCCCGACATGGCCTTGTCGTATTCGCCCGGATGCTCGTGTCCGCGGTCGAGGTGGCGGTAGCCTGCAAATCGCATGTCATCGACCACACAGCGCACTCGCCAGTAGCTGCCGCCGTCCTCCATCCGGATCGTTCCCTTTTCGGCAATGATCTCCAATTCGAACAGCGCGTAGTCCCGCGCGTCGCCGACGGACAGCGTCACCGGGACGCCGTCGGATGAGCGCAGCAGGGCCGGTACGCTGAGGTCGTCAGGCCAATGGTCTGCACTGCCCGCTGCGGCAGCCTCGACGGTGAGCGGCCCAATCATCAGATGCAGCAGGTCGATCAGGTGTGAGCCGTTGTGAGCGATACCCTTGGTGTAAATGCCCGATACCGACCGCACCCGGCCCCAGTCGCCGCGCTGCAGGGCGGTCGCGTAGGCCATGACATCGGGCGCCCAGCGGCGCGTGTAGTTCACTGCCAGCAGTACGCCGGCAGCAGCATAGCTTTCTACGATGCGCTCCGACAGCGGGACGCTGACGGTCAGCGGCTTTTCGCAAAACACGAGTCTCGGCCGCATCGCCAGCACGGCTTCCAGTTGCGACCCATGCATTGCGTTCGGCGAGCAGATGCTGACGACATCGACCTCCTGCTGACCCGAGATCAGCGCGGCAAGGTCGCCGTAGCGGGTAGGCACTTTCCAGCGCGTGGCAAAGTCTGCACAGCGGCCGGCATCCGTATCCATGCAGGCGACGATGCGAAAGCCACCGTGCCGGCGGTAAGCGCCGGCATGCGTATAAGGGTGAGCCGTTTCCGGCCGGTCCTGGTCGAAACCGCCGGCGATGTTGCCGCAGCCGATGATGGCGACTGACAAGGGTGTAGGCGTCATTTCAGGCCCTTTCCACCAGCACCATTTCCGTTACAGGCTGGCCGCGTCGCACATCTTCGCGCACCGTCCGGCCGAGCAGCTCGGGCAGGTACTTCGGCGGCAGGCCGAACCCGGGGCGGACGCTTCGTACATGCCGTTTGGTGATGGTGTCACCGGCTGCCAGGTCCTCGACAAAGTACAGGGAGCGGCGGAACTGGACATTGGCCTTTTCGCCAGGCTGGCGCCCGTAGTCCACTTTGCCCAGTGCCTCCCAGGCGGTGCGCGCGTCCTTGCACAGCGCCCGTAGCTCTGGCGGCTCAAGGGAGAAACTGTCGTCCGGACCGCCGCCGCGTCGATTCAGCGTGAAATGCTTCTCGATGATCGAGGCGCCCAGCGCGACGCTGGCCACGGCAGTGGCATTGTCCAGCGTATGGTCGGACAGGCCGGTGACGACACCGAAGCGCATCATCATGTCGGGTATCAGTCGCAGGTTGTACTCGGCGGGCGAGGCAGGATAAGCACTCACGCAATGCAGGATGGCCAATTCGTGGCAGCCACCATCGCGGGCGGCCTGGATCGCCTCGGCAATTTCGTCGGCATCGGCCATGCCCGTTGAAATGATCATTGGCTTTTTTGTCGATGCGACATAGCGGATCAAGGGCAGATCTACCGCTTCGAAGGAGGCGATTTTGTAAGCCGGTGCACCGAGGTCTTCGAGCAGGTCCACCGACGTCGGATCGAAGGGAGTGCTGAACAGGGTGATGCCGGTTCGCCGCGCATGAGCAAACAGCTGCGGATGCCAGTCCCAGGGCGTGTGCGCATCCTGATACAGGTCATACAGCCGCCTGCCATCCCACAGCCCGCCCCTGATGGTGAAATCCTCACCGTCGCAGTCGAGCGTTATGGTGTCCGGCGTGTAGGTCTGCAACTTGATCGCATCGGCACCGCATGCCCTGGCCTCATCGATCATGCGCAATGCTGCATCGAGGCTGCCATTGTGGTTGGCCGAGAGCTCGGCGATGACATAAGGGGGTCGATCGGGGCCGATGGGGCGGCCGGCTATGGCCAGCGGGTTCGCACGGGATGGCTTCATGACAGGCTCTCCGGGGACGGGAGGGTAAGCGGCGCTCGGCGGACGCGGTTGATCAATTCAGTTGCCACCCGCAGGCTACCGAGGCCATCGGTTACCCTGTCGGCGCATGCTGACATCTGTTGCCGGTTACCTGCAGGCAGCAGGCTGCTGACCAGGGCAGGCAAGTTGGATGAAACAAGCTCGGATGTCTCGACGAGCAGGATGGCTCCGCAAGCTGACAGCGCGCGGGCAGCCGGCTGCTGGTTTGTGGCAGTGATCACGGCAATGGTCGGGATGCCGAGGCAGCACAACTCCCACAGTGTCGAGCCCGCAGCGGCGATCGCTATGTCGGCGTCACTCAGCAGTCCGGCCATATCTGTGACATCGACGGCGATACGGATCGTGTTGCGCGATGCGGCGGCCATGGCAATCGCGTCGTCAATACAGGCTGCGGACGAGCCCAGCACGACCGTAATGCGGTCACCATCTGCCAATGCGCAGGCCTGAATGGCGCTCAGGACCTCCACCGTCGCGCTGCGCGGGTCAGTGCCACCCATGGTCACCACCAGATGCAGCCCGCGGTCGCGCAGCGCAGGACGCGCTGCCCTCTGCCGTGCTGCGGCGAACTCTGGCCTGAGCAGCGCATGCATGGGGCCAAGCAACAAGCGGCAATCTGCATTCAGCAGCGCCCGGTAGCTGGCAGCGTCTGCACCGGCATTCTGGTTGAGCAGCAGGTCGGCATGGTGCGGTTTGTTCGCCAGGTCGTCGATCACCGCAAGGTGTCCGACGCAGGGCCGCAGGTACGATTCCCATTCAATGCCTAGTCGATAGTGGTCGACGACCAGCCAGTCCATGTCCCGCTCGGACAAGGCCGCTACGGTCGCCGCAGCATCAGCCTGCTCGGAGCCTTCAGCCGTATCAAGCATCAGCAGTTCATGGCCACCGGCAGCAATCCTGACCGCGACACCGGCAGTCACAGAAGCGCATGCGAACAGGCAGTGCGCGCCGTGGCGGGCGAGTTCGTCAGCCAGCGAAAGGCAGCGCATCAAATGGCCAATGCCGATGCCCGCAGAGGCATCGGCACGGAACATGACGTTCAGGCGGTGGCCATTCATGGCTTGTATCGGCTGGCTCAGCGCAAGCCGAAGCGGGTACGCAAGTCGGTCACGATGTCGGGAATGCGCTCGCGCAGCGGTTCGTCGCCACGGTTTGTATAGGCGCGGATGCCCGGATAGATCAGGTAGTCATCGCGACCGAACATCATCCAGTTGCTGCTAGCGCAGAGCACACTGGTCTGCGTGCCCACGGCCGGCGCCATTGCGGATACCGACGTGTCTACCGTGACCATCGTGTCGATGGCACTGAGCAGGGAAAAAACGCCGTCGAGGTCGTCTTTCAAGTCGAGGTCCGGCCAGTGATGGATCGTGACGCCGAAATGCTCTTTCACATTCGCCAGCTCGGTGCTGCAGTCGCCATACTGGAGATTGATGATGTTGGCACCTTCAAGGCGCAGCAGCGGTTCCCAGTCGGAGACAGAGGTGTAATAGGGGTTGCGCTCGGGGTTGAGCATGCCGCTGCGCCAGCTCAGGCCGATATTGAACTTGCCGGGCAGTGCGGCAAGCCTCTGCCTGAAGTGCTCTGCGCGAACAGGGTCGGGCTGGATCAGCGTTCTGGTCCTGCGGAACGATTCGATGTCGGGGCGGAAGAGCCGCATCATCGAGCCCATCGGGATCTGGTAGTCAAAATCGGCATGGACCGCTTCCATGGACGGGAAGGGGCGGTATGCCGGCTCGCGGAAAGTCACCTGGGGGAATGAGCGTGACAGCGGTGCAATCAGGCGGCTGTCGCATTCGACGATGACATGCTTCACCCGATCGCACACTTCATGTAGCGCACCGAGGAAAACCAGCTCATCGCCCAGCCCCTGTTCGCGCCAGACGAGGAGCGTCTTCTCATCCAGCGCTTGTCCTTCCCAGCGGGGGACATCAAACCGACGCTTCGGATTGCGGCTTCGGGAATCCAGCGGGGTGAAGCCATGTTCGTACATGTCCCAGCCACGGCTGACCTGGCCGGTACGGAACAAGTCAAAGCTTATCCGATACCGGATGGAGGCGTCTGTTTGCGCATCGCCTGTACAAAGCGACAGGCATTCCTCGTAAATCCGGATCGCCTCATCGTACCGGTTCAGCATGCTGAGCACCGTGGCGGTGTTGGATAGCGAGTCGATACTGTTTGGCGCGAGCGTCCGGGCCGTCTCGAACGAAACCAGCGCATCATCAAAGCGCCGGACCTGCATCAGGACCGCCCCGAGGTTGTTGTGGGCCCTTGGATCCAGCGGGCGCAGCTGCAGCGCCTGCATTGCGTAAAACAGGCAATCTGCATGTTGTCCTGCATTGCCGGCCGCATGGGAAAGGTTCAGCCACGAATCATAGTCCGAGGGGTCGGCAGCGACCAGTTTCTTGAGGAACTGCGATGCCAGCCCGAAATCGCCGAGCCGAAGATATGAAACGGCGCAGCCATGCCAGATGTTCCGGTCTGAGGGAACGTCTATGTGCAGTTCGTGAAAATGATGGGCGCTTGCCCGGAAATCACCGGTCGTGAACAGGCTGTGGGCATAGCTCCGTCGCAGCTCGAGATTGTCAGGTTCCTTGGCCAGCGCTTTGCGATACAGCTCATTCGCCTTCGCATAGTTTTTCGCCTGTTGCGCCGCCAGCGCGCTTCTCTGGATCTTCTGGGTTTCAAACCGCATTGAATTCTCCGGTAAGGTCGGTGCGCCGCTCTGGATTCGCTGCGGTGCGGTCATGGTGCGGCATGCCGCCTGATATGACTTTTCCTGCAGGTTCTGCGATAGACAGGAATGCCCTATGCATCAACTCGGCGCGATCCCAGTCGTCCGGTGTGTCGATGTCCACGACCCGCCAGGACGGTATGTCCAGCCCGCGGCCGCTGGCGTGGATTTTTGTATTGCCGAGCCAGGCAGCACGCCATCCCCAGTAAAACTGTCCTGCATCAAAATAGGCCGGCTCGAGATCCTGCGAACGGGTCAGTTCGAATTCAGGGAAGAATGGCGATGTCATGCCGTCCTTGTCCAGGCGGATGCTGCGCTGGGGTGCCGAGGGGTAGCGTGCGACAGGGAAGCTGTAGTCGGCATGGCTGCTTTCCAGCAGCTGCAGGCCGCGCACAAGATCGACCGCTTGTAGAAACGGCACGCAGGGATAGATACAGCATGCTGCTTGGACCGTCTCACCCTGTGCCTCGATTCCACCGATCGCATGCGCAATCACGGGAACCGTCGGCGTGTGATCGTCTGCCAGTTCGGCGGGACGAACAAAGGGCGTTTCGGCGCCGAACCGGTTGGCGATGGTCATGATTTCCGGATCGTCCGTGCTAACGATGATCCGGTCGAATATTGCTGCGCGCATGGCCGCCTCAATGGCATGCGCGATCATCGGCTTTCCGGCGAAAGAGCGCTTGTTCTTGCCGGGTATCCGTTTGCTGCCACCCCGTGCGGGAATGATGGCAATCTTCATGCGCCCAACTCCTCGTGGAGTGCCGCCACTACCTCATCTTGTTGCAACGGTTGCAGGCCGGCATACATGGGCAGGCTGATGCTGGCAGCATAGTGGCGTTCCGCCTCGGGAAAGTCTCTCGCATCGATGCCGAGGCGCTGGTAATACGGCTGCCGGTAGACGGGGATGTAGTGAAGATTGACTCCGATGCCGAGGGAGCGAAGACCGGAGAATACACGTTGGTACAAACCGGTTTCCGCTTCGTCGGATATACGAACAACGTACAGATGGTGCGCGCTGCTGCGATCGGCCCGCGTAGCAGGTCCCACCAACGGCATGTCCGACAGCAGGGCATGGTAGCGCCCGGCGACTTCGTCGCGGTGAAGGATGAAATCATCCAGATGCATCATCTGGCTTAGCCCCAGCGCCGCATGAATATCGGTCATCCGGTAATTGAACCCCAACTCGATCTGCTCGTAGTACCACGGTCCGTGAGGTTCTGATTCCATTTGCGCCGGGTCGCGTGTCACTCCATGGCTGCGAAGCAGCTCCATTCGTGTCGCGAGTGCCGGATCGTTGGTCAGTGCCATCCCGCCTTCGCCGCTGGTGATGATCTTTACAGGATGGAAGCTGAACACCGTGATGTCGCTGTAGCGGCAGTTGCCGGTCGGCTCGCCCTGATAGCGGGCACCGATCGCATGCGAGGCGTCTTCGATGATCCTGAAGCCGTATTTTTTCGACAGTGCATGGATGGCCTGCATGTCGCAGGGCAGGCCTGCGAAGTGTACGGGGATCACGACCTTGGGCAGGCGACCCGCCTGCCGCGCGCGCTCCAGTTTCTCGCCCAGGGCGATGGCGCAGAGGTTGGCCGTGTCCGGCTCCACATCGACAAAATCCACATCGGCGCCGCAGTAGCGGGCGCAGTTTGCCGTGGCGACGAAAGTGATGGGGCTGGTCCAGACCAGATCGCCGGGGCCCACGCCGAGGGCGAGGCAGGCAATGTGCAGTGCCGATGTCGCGCTGTTGACCGCCACCGCATGGGCGGCGCCGCAATATCCGGCCACGGCCTGCTCGAAAGCGGGCACAGCCGGCCCCTGGGTCAGCCAGTCGCTGCGCAGCACACTGACCACGGCAGCGAT
>JAIXQS010000142.1 GCA_027485615.1 Verrucomicrobiaceae bacterium | reverse complement strand
TAGCCGCTGAGGAACATCGCTGTCTCGCCCGGCAGGTGGTCGAAGCGGGGGCGGGAATTTCCCAGATGGAGGTCGAGCCATGCGGCGGCGCGTTGGCCGACGGGCAGCATGCGGCTTTTGCCGCCTTTGCCACGCCGGATGTGGATGGTTTGCGATTGCGGGTCGTAATCGCCGAGGTCGAGGTTGGTCATTTCGGTGCGGCGTATGCCGGTGGCGTAGAAGAGTTCGAGGATTGCGCGGTCGCGCAGGCCGAAGGGATCGGCGGGATCGGGGATTGCTAGCAGGAGTTGGATTTCCTGTGCGCTGAGGGCTTTCGGTAGTTTGCGGGCTTGTTTGCGGGGGAGGTCGAGATCGGCGGCGGGGTTGGCAGGGATGGTTCCGGCGCGGCAGAGCCTTGCGAAGAAGCGGCGCAGGCAGCCAAGCCGGGCGAGTTGGGTATTGATGGCGAGCGCGCGTCCTCCGCGAGGGCTGCGGTAGCGGAGGAGGAAGAGCTGATAGGCTTCGAGATCGGCGCGTTGGTAGGACGAGGGATCGGGTGCGCCGCGCGAGGCCGCCCATTCTGTGAATTGCCGCAGCGCCCAGCGGTGGGCGTCGATGGAGGCGGCGGAGTAGTGGCGGGCGGCGAGGGTTCCGAGAAACGCTTCCGCATGGGCGGCCATGCCTTGCGGTGTGGTGGTTTGCGGGGCGGTTGCGCCGCCCTTGCGGCGTCCGCGCATGGCGGTGAGGTTGGGGAGTCCGGGTTGTCCTGGCATGGTGGCCGTATGGAATGAAGGCTGGATGCACGCATGGGAAGGAATTTGGGATGCGTGCATAATCACATTGCCTAGACTGCACCCTAGTTTCGATTTTGGAAGATCTAAAATTCCCATTGCCTGCAACGTATCCGCACGCGTGGTTTTATTTTCACCATTTTCTTCTTGCTCCGGTCGAAGCATTTCCATAACCAACGACCATGGTTAAAAGCCATGTCATGCTTCCCTGATGTCAAAAATCTTTTAATAAATGAAACCCCGCTCCCTCGCCATTCTCGTCCTCCTTCTCATCGCCGCTGTGGTGACGTGGAAGCTCAGCCGCCCGTCCATCGAACCGGCAACGGCCGCTCACGTTGATCCTGCGGCCACCCGCACAGGTTCCGCCGGAAATGATCGCGGAAAAGCATCTTCCCGCGATTTGCCCGATGCGCCGCCCGTTACGTTGAACGAGGCTTTCGACAAAAAACTCTACAAGGCGGTGGCTTACGAGACACGCCCTTCCGGCGATGACGGCTCCCGCGCCTATGTCCGTGTGCCTTCGACAAACAGCCGCCTCCGCCTTGCGCCGAATCAGCTCGGCGAGTTCCCCGTGCAACCCGCAGGGCTTCAGGAAACGGTCGCCGTGCGCGTCGATCTCCCGGATGCGAATCCCGGCGATCCCGTTGCCGTCACCATCCTCGATGGCGGCACGTGTCCCATCGAGACCGAAACCCAGGCTTCCCGGCTCATCAAAGTGGAAAAATGGGGCGGCGTCTCATTCCAGTTCACCACTTCCCCCAACGACGGCCACCACCGCCTCCGCGTCCAGCCCTCCGGCGGTCGCCTCAAGATCGTGGATTTCTACGCCACCAAAAACTCCACCTCCGAAAACCTCTGATCCCCGCCCCCATTATGAAAACCTCCATCACCGCCACTTTCCTCGCCATCTCCGCAAGCCTGCTGCTGGCGAACAACCCCGACACCGGACACGGCGAGTCCAGCGCCGAAACGCCTCCTTCCTCAGCCAGCGAAGGCAGCACGCCCACCTGCGCCAACGTGACGCCCACGGTGCCCCTCGATTCTTGCAAAGAGTGCGATGAGGTCGTTTCCTGCCCGCCCCAAACGGACACATCCCCGCAGAACGAAAAGGAATCCTCGGATGGGAATTCCACCCATCCCTATAGCGGCAACGCCGTGCGCAATGTAACGGACTTCAACGTCGCCGGCACGCGCAATCTCAATTTCACAAGATTCTCCGCCACCCGTCTTTCCAACCGCAATCTCGGCGGCGGTGCCTTCGGGCGCGAGGGTAGCTGGAGCCACAACTACGACTGGACTCTGCGCGACACCGCGCCCAGCCGCATGACCGTCAGCTTCCCGGACGGAGCCGAGGTTACTTTCAAGCCCACCGGCACCCCCAACCTCTGGGAGCCCACCCTCCCTTTCCAAACCGCCAGCCTCTGGCAGGCAGGCCCCACCACCTGGTCGCTTACCTTCGGGGAGGACGGCAGCAGAATCCTCTTCGAGCGCCGCTTCGATCTCTCCGGCGGCGCGTTCTACCGCATCGAGTCCATCACCGACGACATTGGCAACGTCACCGCCATTTCCTACAACGACATCAACGACAACCTCATCCGCCAGGTCACCGACGCCACCGGACGCTGGATCAAGCTCCACTACAACGACATGGGCACCGCCAGCCAGGTCGGCGACGTGCTCCACAACCGTCTCATCAACTCCTCCCAGGCGAACCAGTGGCACGAGGTCACCATCCCACCCGGCAAGGATTACCGATTCCTAGCCTACTACCAGGGAAACACCTACCGCCAGAGCGCCAAGCTCCTCATCGCCGAGCTTGAGTTTTACGACGAGAACAACGTGAAAATCACCGGCGGAACTCCCTACGGCTCCGCACCGTACGAGCATTCCTACCATGGCCCGGAAAAAGCCTTCGATGGCGACACCGCCACCTCCTACCGCTACTTTTACCTCAAGGGCGGCTACGTCGGCCTCGATCTCGGCGCGGGAAGCAAGAGGAAGGTTTCCAAGATCCGCTTTCACATCAAGTCCCCCATCAACAACAATGCCGACATCACCTTCGTCGGCCAGAACAACGAAGCCGTGCCGAACTGGGTCATCTCCCACATCGAGGGGAGCGACGGGCGCGAAGTCCAGTACAGCTATGACGTCATGACCGATGCCAGCGGCCTCTTCCAGTGGGCCCGCCTCATCGGCGTGGATTACCAGGACAATACGTCCGCGAGCTACACTTACACCCAGACGCATGACTACAACATGCCCAGCCTCTACACCGCCAACGATCCCCGCTATACGGATCCCGTGAAATTCGTGCGCTACCAATTCAACGGCAACACCGTGGTCGGATTCGTCACCAAGGAAACCAACCAAGCCAACGGAGCCACCATCGCCGAGGTGAAATGGGGAGCCAACGAGCACACCCCCAAGCTCGTCTATCCCAACGGACGGGTGAAAAAAACGGTCTTCTCGGAAGGCCGCATGACCAAACAGACCGATTCATACGGCTACTCCAACGCATACATCCACTCGACGAACGGCACCGGCCATCTCCTTTCCATGAAGGACAAGCTCAACCGCGTCACCACCTACACCCGCGGCTTCAAGGGCCGCCTCATCGCCATCACCTACCCCGGCGGGAAATCCATCTCATGGACACGGGACAACTTCAACCGCCCTCTCACCGTCAATGAGAACGGGCGTGTCACCACCCACACCTACGACACCCTCGGCCGCCGCACCCGCACCGACCACCCGGACTCCACCTTCGAGACGTGGAACTACAACACCTACGGCCAACCCCTCAGCCACCGCCTGCGCAACGGTGCCTCCGAATCCTGGACATACGACGCCTCCGGCCTGAAAAAGACCCACACCGACGCGGTCGGCGCGGTCACGACCTACCGCCACTTCGGCGACCCGGGAATCCTGACCGACTTCGGCCCAGGCTCGTTCGGCGTCGCCAACGTCGCCGGACGCCTCGCGGCCATGGTCGATGCCCATGGCAACACCACCAGCTACCGCTACAACGACCGCGGCCAGGTCACCCGCCAGATTCGCACCCCCGGCAACAGCGTCATCACCTTCGCCGGCCAGACCGTCCAGGACGGCACCGGTGATTTCACCGTCACCACCGACAATACCTACGACGACTATGGCAACCTCATCGCCCGCGCCGTCAACACCACCGATCCCGCCACAGCCCCGCGCCTCTGGTTCTACGATTACGACAGCCTCGGCCGCGTGATCCGTGAGGAAGATCCCCTCAACCGCGAAACCTTCATCAGCTATGATCTCGGCGCGGGAAGCTGCGGTGGCTGCGGCACCGCAGCCAAGCCCGTCCAGATCACCCATCCGGACGGCACCATCACCCGCAACATCTACGACAAGGAATGGCGCCTAACCTCCACCACCGCAGCCTTCGGCACCCCACAAGCTGCCACCACCTCCTACACCTATGATGCAGCGGGCCAGCGCCGCAGCATGACAGATCCCCTCGGCCACATCACCCGCTGGAGCTACGATGCCGCAGGCCGCGTCACCTCGGAAACCCGCGCCCACGGCACCGCCATCGCTTCCACCACGGGTTACAGTTACGACGTTCACGGCAACCGCCTCACCAGCACCGACCCCGTCGGTGCCGTCACGCGCACCACCTACGATGTCATGGATCGCCCCGTCATACAAACGCGCGCATGGAACACCCCCATCGCCCTCACCACCACTTACACCTACCAGACCACCACCGGGCGCCTCATCAACGTCAAGGACAACATCAACCGCACCGTCGTCTTCACCCACGACAACCTCGACCGCGTGACAAAGACCACCCTCCCCGACGGCAACTTCACCCAATCCTTCTTCGACCAGTTAGGCAGGAACTACCGCAACCGCGACATCCTCGGAAACTTCCCGTTCCGCGTCTTCGATAGCGAAGGCCGAACCATCACCTCCACCGATGCCGCCGGAGTCACCACGGAGGCGTTCTACAACGGCCATGGCGACCTTACGGAAACCAGCCTCCCCTCCGGGAAATCCGTCAAATACCAGCACGACAACCTCGGCAACGTCATCAAAACCACCCTCGCCCCCGGAACCGCTGAGCAAACCGTCATCAGCGAAATCCTCACCCGCGACGGCATGCTCCGCCCCCTCACCATAAAAGACGGAGAAGGCAAGATCACGACCTACATCTACGATCCGTTAGGCCGCACCCTCACCACCACAAACCACCTCGGCCACAAGACCCAATACACCTACAACCTCGACGGCCAGCTTCACACTGTCCGGGAAGCCGATAACATCCAACCGCCCAACTACGCGATCAACACCCCTCCTCTGCCCAACTCCACCCGCACCTACGACGCCCTCCATCGGCTCAAGACCGAAAGGGACGGCAAAAACCAGACCATCACCTACAACTACGACGCGGCGGGGCGGATGACCTCCTACATCGACGCAAAGCTAGCCACCTTCTCCTTCCGTTACGACCTCCTCGGTCGCCAAACCCGCCGCACCGAAGCCGACTTCACCTTCCAGGAATACGATTATGATGCCGCAGGCCGCTTGGAATCCCAGAGAAAGGCGGATGGCACGATCATCGAATACCATTACGACAATCCTCTCCGGAACGAGCTGAGCCGCACCACCTACAACGGCGGGACATCCGACCGCAGCTATGACTACACCACCTTCGGCCAGCTCCATATCGCCTCCAACGCCCACAGCACCGTCACCTTCGGCTACGACGCCGCCGGAAGGAAATCCTCCGAAACCCATGCTCTCGCCGGACTCCCCGGCCTACACACCTTCGCCTACGACTACGACACCGACGGCAACCTCGAAACCCACACCCGCCCGGACGGAAGCGTCGTTGACTACGGATACGACCTGCGTAACTTACTCAAGGATATCACCGCCGACACTGCACCACCCGTGGCCGCATACACCTATAACGGACGCAACCAGCTCCACCAAACCAAGGTCGAGGACGGCAACCTCTTCACCGCCACTCGCAGCTACGACGACGCGGGCCGCCTCACATCTGTCACGAATGGCGCTCTCGACAGCGTGGATTACGGCATCCTTAGCCCCGACGGACGCCGCACGCAGGCGAATCGCAACGGCCAGCTGGAACTCTACGGCTACGACGCAGCCCGTCAGGTGGAAAGCGCAAGCATCCCCCTAAGCAGTGGCACGCGTACCAACGGCTACCAATATGACGCCGCCGCGAACCGCAGCAGCGCTACCACCAACGGTGTAACCACCAGCTACTTCGCCAACGCCGTCAACGAATACACAAGCATAGGAAGCTTCAACCCCTCACACGACCCCAACGGCAACCTCCTCACAGGTCAGGTTCTTCCTTTTGGGTCTTCCAGTCCTGTGTCTTGCGTCTTCACCTGGAACATCCACAACGAACTGGTATCCGCCACAGCCGCCAACGGCGACACAGCCACCTACCAATACGACGCCCTGGGCCGCCGCACGAAACGCACCGAAACCATCGGCGGAGTCCCCGTCAGCACCTGGTTCCTGACCAACGGCTGGAACGTGGAACTCGAATACGAAAACGGAGCCTACGCCCGCCGAATGACCTGGGGACAAGACCTCTCCCAAACCCTCCAAGGCGCAGGCGGAGTCGGCGGCCTCGTCATGTCCGAAGCACTCCCCTCCGGTGGCGGCGCCCCAGTCCCTCACTTCCCCACGTATGATGGAAACGGCAACATCACCGCCTGGGTCAACGCCAGCGGCACTGTAACCGCCCGCCAACGCTATGACGCCTTCGGCAACATCATCGAACAAACCGGCACTCCACCTTCCCGCTACGGGTTCAGCACGAAACCCATCGAACTGGTCACGGGTTTCCTATACTACGGGTACCGATACTACGACCCCCAAACCGGGCGCTGGCCATCCAGGGATCCGAATGGGGAACGGGGAGGGGTGAACCTGTATGGGTTCGTGGGGAATGACGGGTTGAATTACTTTGATCTATTTGGCTTGGAAAAGGATACAAGAGAACTGCCACCATACCTAAAATCTGCCAATGAAATTGGTGACGAAGAACCCTTAACGGAAGATTGCTGGAAGTGCTCTGCGTCCGGTTGGGCCGACTACAAACCAGGCGATGGAAGAAACGGAGTAACAGATGTGGCAAATCTAAGATTAGAACTATCCGATAAAATGAATGCTCTTGATTATTGGAAAGGCGGACAAAGAGATCGTGACTTTTATGAGCAGATGGTTTACAAATTCATTTTTATGTTATCCATCGTGCATGAATCTTCCGACAAGTCTGCTCATATAAAGGCTCAGGAGAATCACACGAGCAGAACAAAAGATTCAGCATGTGCTGGGGCTAAAGAGAAGGTTAAAGCAACCCTGAAAGCCGATTGGACCCTAAGAGTACTTGATGTATGGAGCGGTGGAGAAATAACAAAAGACTGTCAATGTGAACGAGTAAGCCCATTCGATCCACTTTAATGAAAAAAATAGTCTTGTCGATATTTTACGCGGCGTTTGTGTTGGTTAACCCCATTCAAGCTAGCGAATCATCAGCTAATTTCTTCCAAAAGGATATACTCGAAGCG
>JAIXQS010000151.1 GCA_027485615.1 Verrucomicrobiaceae bacterium | reverse complement strand
CCATCGGTACGGGTGCGGAGTCCATCGGTACGGGTGCGGGGTTGATCGGTACGGGTGCGGAGTCCATCGGTACGGGTTCGGGGTTCATCGATACGGGTGCGGGGTTCATCGGTACGGATGCGGAGGCCATCGGTAAGGGTGCGGAGGCCATCGGTAAGGGTGCGGAGGCCATCGGTACGGGTGCGGAGTCCATCGGTACTCGACCGGGGTCAATCAGTACGGGGGAGGGGGCAATCGGTACGGAATCATGGGCTGGGGCGGATTTTTGATCCGTCCCTCCATGCTTTTATGCCGGCAGCTCGAAGCCCTTGCGGTAGGTGCCTTTGAGGTGGGGGTTGGCGAGGTTGGCGGAGTCGCCGGTGAACTGTTCGGTTTCCGCGTTGAATGTGAGGTGCTTGCCGAGGGCGAGCATGTCCTTGGTAGCATCGACCTTGTTGTCAGAGAGGTGGGTGAGCATGCGCTCGAAGGCGTCGGTGGTTTTGGCGTCCTTGAGGGTGGCGCGGATGGCATCGGGGGCGGTGGGTGCGCCGAGTTTCCAGGAGATGTTGCCGATGTGGGCGAGGGCGGAGGAAAGGTGGCCGCTTTCGGCGGTGTGGGATTGCTCGATTTTCCCGGAGTGGCAGGAATCGACGAAGGACTGCATGTGGGATTTCGAGTCCTTGAATTTGCGCAGCTCCTTGCCGTCCTTGTCGTAGGCGGCGCAGCCCGGGCCGTGGCCGCCGGAGATGGAGCCGCCCTCGCACTCGATGATGTTGCCGAGGGGTACGCCCTTGTAGCCTTCGGTCTTGAGTCCGCGCACCTCGAAGAGGATGGGAGTCGGGTAATCGAACCAGGCGAGCTGGGTGTTTGCCCAATCGCCGTCATCGTCGTAGCCGAGGCGGGCGCCGATGGAAAGGACGGCGGCGGGGAGCTTGGGATCGCCGAGGAACCAGCGGCAGACATCGAGCTGGTGGGGCGCCTGGTTTCCGAAATCGCCGTTGCCGTAGGGGAACTGCCAGTGCCAGTCGTAGTGGAATTTCGTGCGCTGGACGGGCTCCACCTCGCGGGGGCCGCACCAGAGATCGTAGTCCACCGTTTTCGGCGGATCGATGGGTTTGGCGAGCTTGCCGATGGAAGGGCGGGGCTTGTAGCAGAAACCGCGGGCGAGGGTGACCTTGCCGATCTCGCCGGATTTCACGAAATCATAGGCCTCGTGCCATGACGTTTCCGAGCGGCGCTGGAAGCCGTGCTGAATGATGACCTTGTGTTTCGCGGCGGCGTCTGCGAGCTGGCGGCCTTCCCAGACATTGTGGGAAACGGGTTTCTCGACGTAGGCATGCTTGCCGTTCGCGGCGGCGGTGGCGCCGATCAGGCTGTGGGTGTGGTTCGGCGTGGCGATGATGACGGCGTCGATGTCTTTCGACTCGCAGACCTTGCGGTAATCGGTGAACTTCGCGACCTTGGTGCCTTTCTTGTCGAGTTCGGCGGCGAAGGAATCGAGCACGGCGGAGTCGGCATCGCAGAGGGCGACGAGTTTCGCGCCCTTGCACTTCATAAGATCCCCGGCGAGGCCTTTGCCGCGACCGTTGAAGCCGATCACGCAGACACGGAGATCGCCGTTGGCCGAGGCGGCGCGGGCGAAGGAGGGGGTGAGTGCGAAGGCTCCGGCTAGGGAGGCGGTGGAGAGGAAATGGCGGCGGTTCATTTTTTCGGGTTATTTTTTGGCAGGAAAATCGATAACGGGTCGGTTTTTCAAGGATTCGTGGATCGCATCGAGCTTTGCGGATTCGAGGGTGCCTTGGTGGATGATTACCGTGTAGTTCAGAAGCAGGGCATCGCCTTTGTGCAGGACGTGGTTGCCGAGGGTTTTGACCTTCTCTTTCTCGAAATCGTGAATTCCGAAGGGATTGGCGGCGAGCAGGCCGTAATCGCGGGCATGCCAGTGGGTGGGATGGCGAAAGGAGAGGGGATCGTCCAGGATCGCGACAACAACGGCCTGCCCTTTTTCGTCGGGACCGGAGTAGGCGGCCCATTTTGCGCGCTTGCCCCAAGCTTCGAGGTTAGTCTCTCCGTTGGAGTTGGTGAGCGTGGCCTTCGCCTCCTTACCCATGGGGCGGAGTGTGCGGTCGGTGCGGATCGCGAAGGTGCCTTCTTTCGTATCGCCGAATGTGATCTCGTTCGCGAGGGCGACGATGGTGGAGTTGATGTCGATGCGGAGGGTCTTGGGGTCGGGTCGGGAAAATGTGTGCGAGCGGTTTTCACCGAGGAGTTCCTTGCCATCGCCCAGCCACTTAAGTCCGGCGGTAATGGTGGCGGAGGATCCCGCTTTTTGGGTGGTTAGGGAGTGAGCTCGAATGACCGCATCCTTTTTCCCGACCATGCCCGCCCAGAAATCATAGCCGTTCACATCCCCGTGGGAGAGCCAGAGGCCGCGGTGGTGGGGGTGGTCCTTTTCCTCGGTGGGTGCGTCCTCCTCCATGGGCCAATGGCGGCAGATGTTCGCGCCGGAAGGGGAGGTGAGGGGATAGAGGTAGGGGACGCGGTAGTCGGTGCGGAAGGCGGAGATAAGGGTTTCGCCGTCGTAGAGGGAATGGGTTCCGTCCTTTTCCTGGAAGCGGAATTCGGCGGAAGCGGTGCCAGAAATGAATGCGGCGAGCGCGGCGGTGAGAAGGGTTTTGCGGGTCATCGGATTTTGCGAATGAACGGAATCTTTACCTGGTGTGACAGGATTTTTTTTCAGGCAATCCGCAATATTCGGAATAGCGGACGGGGGAATACGCTCATAAGATCGAAGTATGAGCGAGTTTGCGGAATTGGTGGACGCCCACTACCAGCCCCTCTACCGGTTCGGGTATTCACTGACCCGGTGCCCCGAGCGCGCCGCCGACTTGGTGCAGGAAACGTTTTGCATCTGGGCGGAAAAGAACGCGCAGCTCAAGGATCGCAGCAAGGCGAAGACCTGGTTGTTCACCACCTTGCACCGCGAGTTTCTGGGACAGCGCAGGAAGCTGGCCAGGTTTTCCGACGAACCGCTCGACGAGGGAGTCGCAGCGGAATCCGCCTCCGATGACGGCGCCGACCGCCAGATGGACGGACACAGGGCGGTGGAACTACTCAGTGAAATGGATGAGATGTACCGTGCGCCGCTCGCGCTTTTTTACCTCCAGCAACACAGTTACAAGGAGATCGCGGAAATTCTCGACGTGCCGATCGGCACCGTGATGTCCCGGCTCTCGCGCGGCAAGGACATGCTCCGCAAGCGGAT
>JAIXQS010000086.1 GCA_027485615.1 Verrucomicrobiaceae bacterium | reverse complement strand
TGATGACCAGCGCGATCCCGATGGCCGCGACCAGCGCGGGCATCTGCGAGGTCAGGCGTGAAACGAAGGGCTGGAATTGGAAGAAGTGCGGGGCGAAGACCGCCAGCGACAACAGCAACAAGCCGAGCGCCGCCGCCACCGTGATTTCACGAAAATACTTGTTCATCACGCCACTTCCTTTCCGTTCGTTCCGAGTGCGGCGGCCATCACCGTATGGGCATCCGCGTGTTCCTTGTCGATGAGGTCGACCATTTCCCCGCCGCGCATCACCGCGATGCGATCGCTCATTCCAAGCACTTCGGGGAGGTCGCTGGAAATCATCAGCACCGCGAGCCCGTCCTTGGCGAGGCCGCGGATGATCTTGTGGATCTCGCTTTTCGCGCCGACATCGACACCCTGGGTCGGCTCGTCGAGGATGAGCAGCTTCGGCTCCGTCGCCAGCCAGCGGGCGACGCTGACTTTCTGCTGGTTCCCGCCGCTCAGGCTGCCGCCCGGCGCTTCCGGCCCGTAGGCCTTGATCCCGAGATCACGGATGAAATCGCCGGCCATCTGGCTTTCCGCACCAAACCGGAGGATGGCTCCGGGGAAAAACTTCGGGTGGATCGCCATCGTCATGTTTTGGGCGATGGGCATCTCAAGGATCACCCCGTGCCTGCGGCGGTCTTCCGGCACATAGGCGATGCCGCGGGCGATGGCTTCACGGGGATTGGAAATCGTGATCTTCTCACCGTCCAGGGAGATCTCCCCCGTATCGGCCGGGGTGATACCGAAAAGGATCCGCGCCAGCTCCGTGCGGCCCGCGCCGACGAGACCCGCCATCCCGACAATCTCGCCCGCCCTGACATCCAGGGTCACACCCTTCACGCCACCCGCCGCGCAGCCGAGGTTTTTCAAAGAGAGCACCACCTTCCCCGGCGCGCCTTCGCAGGGCGGATAGATCGAAGCAACCTCGCGCCCGACCATTAGCTTGATCATCTGGGATTCCGTCAGGGTGTCCACCGCGTTGGTCCCGACGCTCTCACCGTCGCGCAGCACCGTCACGCGGTCCGCAAGGGCGAAAATTTCCTCCAGCCGGTGGGAGATGTAAACCACGCCGACGCCGCTGGCACGCAGGTCACGCACTACCTTGAAGAGAAGATGCTGCTCCTTCTGCGTGAGCGAAGCCGTCGGCTCGTCCATGATGACGATCTTCGCGCCGGAACCGAGCGCACACGCGATCTCAACCAACTGCTGCTCCGGCATCGAGAGCGAACGGACTTCCGAATCGGGAGAGATCTCCGCCCCGATCCGCTGGAGCAACTCCACGGCGTGGGCGCGCTGCTGCGGCCAGCGCACGCGGCTGAACATGCCCGTCTTCTTCAATCGCAGCCCGATATTCTCGGCCACGCTGAGATCGGGGAAAAGCGCCGGTTGCTGATAGATGCAGGCGATGCCGAGTTCGCGGGCTTTCGAGGGCGACAGGTGGGAGACTTCCACTCCCGCCACCTCCAGTGTGCCGCCGTCCGGTTGGTGCGCCCCGGTGATCACCTTGATCAGCGTGGATTTCCCGGCACCGTTCTCGCCTAACAGCGCATGGACTTCTCCGGGCAGGAGTTCGAAGGAAACTCCCTTCAACGCGCGGACGGCGCCGAAGGATTTCCTGATCTCAGTGAGTTTTAGAATGGGTTTCAATCCGATGGGTGATGCGTTATCAGGCCCGCTTGTTCAGCACGGCAATCTCATAGCGTTTCGTCTCGGCGAGCCACGCGGTGCCGACGGGCACGCCTTGCTTCTCGCAGTATTGGTCCCACACCGCGCCCCAAGGCATGCCTTTCAGCTCCTCCATGAGGGCGAGGCGGGTGGTGAGGTCGCCGGAGGCCTCCGCCTCTTTCAGCGCGGCGGGTTCAAGCAGGGCGATGAGCAGGGACTTGAGCGTGTTGCGTGTGCCGATCGTCCATGCGGCGATGCGGTTGATGCTGGCGTCGAAGAAATCGAGGCCGATGTGCGTACGGGAAAGCAGGTCGTCGCGGACGAGCGCGGAGGAAATGGATTGGAGCGCGTCATCGAGCGTGACGACGTGGTCGCTGTCCCAGCGCACGCCGCGGCTGACGTGGAGGAGAATTTCCGGCACGAACATGAGCGCGGAGCCGAGCTTGTCGGCGATCGTTTCGGTGGGATGGAAATGGCCGGCGTCGAGGCAGAGCAGCTTCTGGTTTTTCACCGCGTAGCCCATGTAGAACTCATGCGAGCCGACCACGTAGCTCTCGCTGCCGATGCCGAAAAGTTTGCACTCCACCGCATCGAGCATGTGCGCGGGGTCTTGCGCTTTCGCGAACACGCGATCCAGCGATTCGGCGAGGCGTTGCCGCGGCGAAACGCGATCCACCGGCGTGTCCTTGTAACCATCCGGCACCCACACATTCATCACGCACGGCGAGCCGAGTTCCCTGCCCATCACGGCGGAAATTTCGCGCGAGCGGACGCAGTGCTCGACCCAGAAATCGCGGATACCTTGGTCGGCATGGGAGAGCGTGAAGCCGTCCGCCGCTTTCGGATGCGCGAAGCAGGTGGGGTTGAAATCCATGCCCATGCCGTTCGCCTTCGCCCACGCGATCCAGTTGGAGAAATGCTCGGGCGTGATCTCGTCGCGCCCCACCTTTTTCCCGCCGAACTCGCCATAGAAGGCGTGCAGGTTCAGGCGGTGCTTGCCGGGGATCAGGGAAAGCGCCATGTCGAGATCCGCGCGGAGCTCATCGGGCGTGCGGGCGCGCCCCGGGTAATTTCCCGTCACAGCGATCCCTCCGCTCAGGCCCTCGCCGGTGTTTTCAAAACCGCCCACATCATCGCCCTGCCAGCAGTGAAGCGAGATCGGGATCGTCGCCAGCTTCGCCATCGCGGCTTCGGTATCGACGCCCATCGCGGCGTAGTGTTCTTGGGCAAGGGAATAGGCCCTAGTGTGACTTTCGGAATTTGCTGACATGTTGTTTTATAAGACTGCCCAAAGAAGACGAAGCCATGGAGGCTTGCCAAGAAAAACCTCAACTGTTCCTACTAAAACGATAAGCCATGGCAACCGGGCTTCGGAGAGGAAGAGTGGAAGCTGCGGATCCCGCCCGTCATATCATGGGGACACAGGCGGGATGAAAAACCTATTCGGAAACAGATGCGGTGGCCGCTTCCGCCGCTTTCTGGTTCGCCTTGAGGGCGGATTCGGATTGCCCGGTGGCCCATGAATCGAAGTCGGCAGCAGGTATGACTTCCATCGTCCCGATCATGTTCGCATGGCCTTCGCCGCAAAGCTGGGCGCAGACGACGAAGGTTTCCATCGGTTTCACCGGAGTGAACCACATCGAGATCTCCTTGCCCGGGATCGCGTCCTGCTGGGCGCGCATGGGCACGATCGCATAGTTGTGGATTACGTCCTTCGTGCCGATGTTGAGAACGGCGGGGCGCTGTACGGGGAGCTTGAGCGCGGAAGCGGTGAAATCATCGTGGGCATTGGGATCGGAGTAGTCGATTCCGAGATCATTGGAGCCGGAGATCAGTGCGGCGTCCGTGCGACCGAATTTGCCGTCGAGGCCGGGATAGTGGTAGCTCCAGCCATATTGCCAGCCGACAACGCGAACCCGGACGGGGTTCATTTCCTGGACTTTCGCCCAGCTGTCGACGCGCTGTTGCCACAGGGGAAAAGCGAAGCCGAGCAGCAACACGGCCTCGATGATGATCACGGCGACCTCCATGTGGCTGGAAAGATGGCTGCGAACTCCGTCATAGGAGGCCTTGGGGTTGCGCTTGTGCCAGAATTTGAAGAGGCAAACGAAAAAGAACGCCGTCCATCCGATGAAGAGCGCGATCATGAACCAGTGAACCACGATGATGAGGTGATCCACGTGGCCGCCGTGGGCGGAGTAGTTTTCCTGGAGGCCGATGAGTTCGGAGAAGGTCATGTTGGTAAATGCTGGAAGGCTGATTGCGGAAACGCGGGGATTTCTTTACTGGTGGACGTAGTCGTCGCGGAGCTCGGGATCGAGGTTCGCGTTGTCGCGGCGGATGAGGCGGATCATGAAGAAGGCGACGCCACCCAGCACCGCGAGGATCAGGAGAAGGAGCGCGAAGATGGACCAGCCGATGGAATCACCGGATGCCGAGTAATTCACGGCGCAAGTGGAGCAGGCGAAGAGATTCATGGGGATGTCAGAGATGGAGTTTGGTGGCTTTTTTCAGGAAATAGACGGCGTAGGCGGGCATGAGCAGCAAGCCGATAGCACCGACGATCCCGAACGCGGTGGAAGCGGTCGAAGGCTCCGGGGCGAGCACAAACGCCCAGAACACCAGGAACGCGGAGAACAGCGTGCAGACGGTGACGAAGACGAGGTGGAAGCTGCGGAGTGACATGGCGTTTATTTGTAGAAGAATGTGTCCAAGATAGGGCTGCTTTCCGCCAACGCAAACAGCGCGCCCATTGCGAAGAAGAAAAAGATCGCTCCGAAGAACACCCAGTAGATGAGCTTTTTCTCATGATTGAGGTGCATGAAGATCGCAGCCACGAGGGTGGACTTGGTGGCGGCGATCAGGAGGCCGAGGATGGCGTCCCAAATGTCAAAGCCATGCCCGCCGATGTCGAGCGCGGGCACGGTGGCCACAAGAACGGTAACAACAGTGCCTATCAGTAGCGCACCGAAGACCATGAGATAGGTCTTCTTAGCCTTTTGGATCGCTTCAATCGAATCTGCCATTTTGGGAGTGTTTTGAATTTCTTGGGGAGTGCGCGGTTTACATCAGGTAGAAGATCGGGAACGCGAAGATCCAGACCAGGTCGACGAAGTGCCAGAACAGGCCGCCGACCTCGACGCGGTTGGCGAACCACTCCGGGTTGGAAAGGAACATCTTGCGCCCGAAGACGAGGTAATAGAGCAGGACGAGCGCGCCGCCGATGACGTGGAGTCCGTGGAGACCGGTGATCGTGAAATAGATCGCGTAATAGGTGTTCCATGCCGGGGAGAATTTGGCGGCATGGCGGATTTGCTCGCGGGGGACGGAAAGGTGCGGGAAGGTCTTCTCACCGCGGGCCTTGTAGTTCGGCCCCATGAACTCTTCCTTGATCTTCGCGACGCCGCCGATCTTGACCCCTTTGGTCTCCACACCCATTTCGCCGAGATCCTTCCAGCCGAGACGGTAGAGTTCCTTGTGGGTGAGTGTCTGCTTCGGTGTTTTGCCGTCTTCCTTGAAGCCGTAGCGCTTGTTCAATACTTCCTGCTTCTTCTCGTTGCGCACCAGGTGCCATGCCCATGCCTCGCGGACGAACTCGCTGTTTTTCATCAACCACGAGTTGGCGATGGCCGTCTCGGGGGAAATCCCCTTCTCTTTCGCTTTCATTACGAGCCACTGGAAATCGATGGCGTCGAGATTATGGAAAACCATGGGGCTGGCTTCCATCGCGCCGGTGATGATCGTGTTGTCGCGGAGCGTTGAGGAGGCGGCACCTTCCTTGATGTCACGTGGCTTGAAAAGGAAGCGCGTGGGGGGATCGACGGTAAACTCCACGGTGGAAACCTCGGTCAGCAGGCGGGGTTCGAGCGCGCCGACGTCGATGTTCACATCCGATGCAAGCTGCCAGCCCTTTTTGCCGGGGTTCGCATCTTTCGCCTCTTTCCACTCCAGACGCAGCGCATCGGTGCGCAGGGATGCATTGTGCTTCAGCGCGGCGAGCTGGGCTTTCCTGATTTTCCCGAGGAGATCCAAGCTCAGCGGTTCGCCGGCCTTTGCCAGGGTTACGGGTTCATTTCCTTCCTCCACGACCATTTTTATGTCCGCGGCGAGCTTGATTTCCGATTTCGCATGCTCCGCCTCGGCGAGCATCTCGCTGACCCACGGAGCGTGGAACCTTTTGACCGCAAAGGTTACCTTTTCGGCGACCACGCGGATCATGTTCTCCTCGATCTTCTTGCCGTTCCGGTCGAGGACGTAGTCGCCGTCTTTCGGGTGGTGGGTGTCCGCGCCGTCCTTAAGTTCGTAGCCCAGGTGGCCTTCCACGACAGTGTAATCGTGCAGGCGGGCGGCCTGGTGATGGAATTTCACATTGTACTCGATGCCCTTGAGCACCATGAAGATCGCAGCGCAGGCGACCGTAATGCCCATGTAGATCTGGAACTGCCTCCAATTCCCCAGTTTCAGGGCGACCCATGCGAAAACGACCGTTACGGACGAACCGATAAGGATAAAGGTGTTGATCAAACCCGGAAGCACCGGGAGCGTCCTCTCGGGCCACGGATAATCGGCCCCGAGGCGGAGATAAACATATGCGGAGAAGAAGCCGCCGAAAAGCATGACCTCGGATGCGAGGAAGAGCCAGATGGCGATCTTCGAATTGATCAGGCCCGTGTCCTTGCGGGGTTTGACGATGTAGGGGATTTCCATTTCTAGAGGAGTTTGCTGGTGTTGCCTTGCGGCTATGTGGAGTGTGCCTTGCCGTTCTGGGCTGTCTTGCTAGCGCTCGTGGGGTCGTTCAGTGTTCGGTTCTCAGGGACTGAACTTCAGTGGTGCCCCTTGTCCGCGGATTTGTCAGGTTCGCCGCCCACCGGCTTATTCGGAGCTTCCCATTGCGGGTAATAGTCCTTGTCACAATCCGGACGGGAATATTCATACGGGCCGCGGTAAACGGCGACATCGAAGGTGAAATTGCCGTGGCCGGGAGGCGTCGGGGTGGCCCACTCCAAGGTGGTCGCGTTCCACGGGTTGTCGCTCTCCACCTTGCGGCCTGTTTTCCAGGAGAAGAACAGGTTGATGATGAACGGGATCTGCGCGACGGCGAGAATCCATGCGCCGTAGGACATCACGATGTTCAGGTCGATGTTCTGCGCGACGGTGTTCGCGAAAACGTTGGCTCCGTCGGCGGTGGCGGCCGTGGCCTTGTCGAGGTAGGCGTCGCCGCCGTTGTACCAGCGGCGGTGGAAGCCGGCCATGCCCTGGGTGAGCATGGGGAAGAAGATGATGTTCATACAGACAAGGCTGGGCCAGAAATGGACATGGGAGAGGAAATTGCTCATGTACCGGCCGGTGATTTTAGGATACCAGTGATAGACCCCCGCGAAGAGGCCGAAGAGGATGCCCGGCGCAACGACGTAGTGGAAGTGGCCGATCACGTAGTAGGTGTCGTGCAGGTGGAGTCCGACAAGGTTGAAGGCGAGGGGCAGGCCGGTGAGGCCGCCGATGCCGAACATCGGGATGAAGGCGCAGGCCCAGAGCATGGGCGGGGTGAAACGGATCGAGCCGCCCCACAGCGAGATCAGAAGCGCGGTGATGATGATCACCGAGGGGATGGAGATCAGCACCGTGGTGGTCTGGAAGAAGGTAGAGACCGCCGCGCCCATTCCCGTCATGTACATGTGGTGCGCCCACACGATGAAGGAAAGGAAACCGAGGATGAGGACGGAATAGACCATCGACTTGTAGCCCCAGAGCGGCTTGCGGGTGTTGGCGGGAATGATTTCCGCGACGCAGGCGATGGCGGGCAGCAGGAGGACATAAACCTCCGGGTGGCCGAGGAACCAGAAAAGGTGCTGGAAAAGCAGCGGGGACCCGCCGCCGGAAAGGTCGGCCAGGCCGTCCGATTTCGTGAACAGGCCGGAGGGCATGAAGAAGGAGGAGTGGGCCACGCGATCCATCAGCTGCATGATGCCGGCGGCCTCCAGCGGAGGGAACGCGAGCAGGAGCAGGAAGCCGGTGACGAGCATCGCCCAGACGAAGAAGGGCAGGCGCATCCAGGTCATGCCGCGGGCGCGGAGGTTGATGATCGTGGTGATGAAATTGACCGAGCCGAGCAGCGAGGAGGTGATGAGCATCACAAGCCCGAGAAGCCATTGGGTTTGCCCTGCCAGCCATTGGTTCACGATCTGCCCGTCGGCGAAACCGGCGAGCGGGGAGTAATTCGTCCAACCGGATTTCGCGGCGCCGGATTCCATGAAGAACGAGGCGCACATGATCACCCCGCCGACCAGGTAGATCCAATAGCTGAACATGTTGAGCTTGGGGAAAGCCATGTCCACCGCGCCAATCTGCAGCGGTGTGACGTAGTTTCCGAAGGCACCGAAACCGAGCGGCACGATTCCGAGGAACACCATGATGGTGCCGTGCATTGCGCCGAACATGTTGTAGGTCTCGCCCGTCACCTTCCCGTCAAGCAGCCAGCGGGCTTTCCAGTTGTCGGTGAAAATCCAGCTCATCCACTCGGGCAGCGGCTCGTGCGGATAGGCGATGCTCCAGCGCATCACCATCATCAGATAGAAGCCGAACGCCAAGAAGAGCATGGCGGTGATGCCATACTGCATCCCGATCATCTTGTGATCGGTCGAGAAAATGTATTTTTTCCAAAAAGGTATCTCGTGATGATGGTCGTCGTGCGAGTGGTCGTGACCGTCATGGGATGCTGCGTGGGCGCTCATAGGTATGTGAAAACTTTAAACTTTAAATTCCAAACTCTAACGAAGATGAGTTCATTCCATCGGGGCGAGAGTGGCGGGGTTGACCATCATGTCAGGAGCCATCTGCTCGCCGGGGAGCATGACCTTGTGTTTTGCGAGGATTTCCTCGGAGGTGACGGATTGCCCGGCCTTTTCGCGGGAGGCGGATAGATCGAGCGCGGCTTTCGCCATCTCGACGGTGACCACATCGCCGGTGGAGTTTCCGAAATTATTGCGGACGTAAGTCATCACGCCGGCGAGATCTTCGGGCGTCATACCCGCGCCCTGCGGCGGCATGATGCCGGCGCCGTAGGTTTTGCCTGTGCTGATAGGCCCCTGGATGCCGTTGAGGATGATCATCGCAAACTTCTGGCTTTCCTCGATCACGAAGGCGGATCCGACAAGAGACGGGTAGTTCGCGCCATCGCCCTTGCCATCGGCACCGTGGCAACCGTTGCATTTCGCTGAGTAGATTTTGGAACCCTTGGCGCTGAATGCCGCCAGAGCGGCCTTTGCTTCCGGGCCGCTGTCGGAGCCGCCGGGAGCGGTCCCGCGCACGTAGCCTTCGCGGAAGGTGTTGTTGTAGGAGAACAAGGTGCCGGCGTTGCCGAGCACGCCCCCGGCGATGAGAAGAACCACTCCGCAGGCGGTGATCACCCAGAGGGGTACGGACTCGTGCCCGCTGTCGGAAAGATGTTTTTCACGCGCGGCGGCCGCTGATTCGTTGGCGACACGACCATGCGCCCGGGTCACGTTGATCGTTTCGTCGAGATCGGGTTTCGAGTGCTGGTTGGGCGAAGACATGGATGGAAGAAAGGTTCGAAATCAGGGAGCTGCGGTTGCCGCTGCGGTCGGCGGGGCGAAGTTGAGTGAACTTGGAACGGGTTGGTCTTTTTTCAACGAAAGAAGATAAGAAACGAGCGCACGGGCTTCGGGCTTCGGAACAATTTCCATCCCCTCGTTCACGGGGAAATCAAGGCCGTCTTCTGAAGGATTTCCTTTCACCTCGACCACATCGAAAAGGAAGCGGAAGGAAGGACAGGTGGACTCGCGGCGTTCAGGCCTCCAGCGCGGATTATAGAGGTGCGCGTAGAGCCATTTTTTGGGATCACCTCCCTTGGCGTAGATCGCCTCGACACGGCGGCCGAGGTTTGAGAGATCCGTTCCGAGTCGCGATACGCCGATGGGTGCGAATTTCTCTCCCTGGAAGTCGAACGCGTTCGTTTCCCGGCGGGTGTCGCCACGATCCTCATCGCCCGCGATGCCACCCCAGTCGGGACGGAACATGTCGTTGCCCGCATAGGTGGGGCGGATGAGCTGCGAATGGCACTGGTAGCAGCCGTTCGCGGCGTAAACCTCGGCACCGTCGGCGATGCGGCCGGCGCGCTTGGGGATGTAAACGGCGTTCGTGCCATCGCCATCCTCCACTGCGACCGGCTCCAGCATGCGCATTTTGAAATACGGGACGATAACAATGGCCAGCCATGCGACACCGAAGCTGGCGGACAGGCAGAGGATGAAAGTGCGGAAACTCATTTGGGGAAATTTTAAACTCTAAATTATAAATCCTAAATTTTCTAATGGGCGGAGGCGGCGATGGAACCAGCGTCATCGATGTCTCCATCCTCGCCATGTGGGCTGCCGTGATGGCCGGAAACCAGCAAAGTCGGATGCGTGCTGCGGCGGCCGAGGCGAAGCCACATAACGGTAAGGTGCAGGAAGAAGAAAACATTCGAGAGCATGATGAAGAACCAAACGAAGGTGATGAAAACGGCGTAAGGAAACGCGCGTTGCGCGGCCTCCGACCAGGGTTGGTCGAACGCCTCTTGGCCGATCCCCTGCTGAACGCCACCGAAAATCGCGATCACTGCGATGAAAACGATGCCATAGACCGATAGGAAAAAGTGCCATTTGATGAGGCGGCGCGAGAGCCATTCGCGGCGGGTGACACGCGGTACGATGAAGTAGATCGCGCCGAACATCACGAAACTGAAGAATCCGTAGATCGCAAGGATTTCGAAACCGTAGCCCGACATAGAGAACTGAGTGAACTCCAGGGTTTTCCCCGGTATGTTCAGGAAGACGGCGGCCACCGCCATTACTATCAGACCGATTACACCGGCCATGGTGAAGCGAAGAGTGGGACTATGGTTTACGAGCTCCGGGTCGGCGATCGCGGTGCGAAGAATATTCACGGCGGCACTGAACGCCGGGACAAAGAACATGATCGTCGCGGCCGCACCGAGATAGGGAATGAAATACGGGATCGGCGCACCGGTGAGTTTCTGCATCCCGGCCCACGGCATGATCACGGCAAGCGCCCAGAAACCGAATTGCGCAAGCGAGTAACTGAATATCGGCCGGCCGGAAACCTTGGGCACAAGATAGAATGCGGTGCCGAGGGCGACCGGCGTGAAGAACAGGAAGATCAGGCTGGATTTATACCAGGCGTTGATGCCAGCGGCCATGACGGGATTTCCGGGAATCACGTGAAGGAGAACGTTGGCGGTGATGAATACCCAAGGGAACCAGATCATCGCGGCCATCAGATACCACTGGGAAATGTAAACGTGACCCTCGGGGCGCACCTTGAACTGGACGAGCGACCAGACCACGATGGCGAAATAGCTGAGGAGAAGCACGGGCCAGCAGAACGATGGGAACTCCATCCAGGGCATGCCGGTGCCGTATCCGGCGAGGATACCGAGGATACCGATGGAAACGCCGAAGTTCCAGACGTGACCAGCAGTCAGGATGATGCCGGAAGCGCGGCATTCCTGGCGGGAAAGGCGCGAGAGCATCCAAACGATGACCCCGAAGGCGGCCTGGAAGCCCCAGCCGTAGATGAGGGCGTTGACGTGGGCGGCTTGGGTGCGCCCGTAGGTGAGCCAGCCGCAGCCGTCGAGGAAACCGGGCGAATGGACTTTCGCTGAGGAAATCACTCCGAGAATGATCGAGACCGCGAGCCATGCGGCTCCGCTGGTCAGGAAAAACATCACGGGATGGCGCAGCGAGCGGTCGATGGACGCGCGCAGCACGGCGTCCTGCTCAAGATTTTGGGAAACTTCCGATGACATGGGCTGGGTTGAAAAGGGTTACGGCTTGGTGAGTTCCTCGACGGTGGCCTGAGGCTTACCGACCTCCCCGCGCAGGGCGGTGACTTGCTCCGGCTTCACGGCGGAGGCCTTGTTGCCGAAACTGTTGCGGATGTAGGTCAGCACCCCGGCGATCTGCTCGTCGGTCTGGTAAGCCATCGGGGTCATGCCCGCCGGAAAGTTGTATACCTTGCCAGCCACCGTGATGGGGCCCTTGAGGCCGCGGAGCTGGATGATGACGAGGTTGGAAACCGGGCCGGTGACCCACTCTGAACCGGCGAGCGGTGGACCGGCAGGTCCGCCTTCGCCGTTCTGGCCGTGGCATGCGCCGCAGACCATGAATTGCGCTTTGCCGATCTCCATGACGGCAGGATCGATGGGAGCGTCCGCATCCGCGGCGGGAGCGTCGATACTCCCCAAGTCAGCGGCAGGCGCTTCGGCTAGTTTCTTCGCGGTGTCGGAACCCGGCACGATCTGCTCGGGCTTCTCGATGGCCAAGGGTTTGGAGGAAGCGAGTTTACCGGCCACATCACCGACCACAGCGGAAATCTGTTCCTTGGTGAGGACGGTCGCCTGAGCGGAGTCGATCTCCTTTCTGATGCCGTAACGGATGTCGCCCGCCGCGTCCTCGGGCGTTTCGGTTTTGCCAAACCATCCGAAGATTGCACCTGCTCCGACAATGAGGAGAAGGATGACGGCGAAGAGCGTGAAGATCCCAAGGCCGTCGATGAAGGCTTTGATGCGGATCAGGGGATTGTCGCGGGTGGGGTCCATGCTTGGGAAGAATCAGTTGGAAAGGTTCGCGGATTCGAGGATGCGGGGATCGCGGTTCGGGTAGAGCGAGTGCTGGCCCAGGGCGCGGAGAAGGACGAAAAGGAAAGCCGAGCCGATTGTCGCGAAGGCCAGGATGTCGCCCCAGAACGCGCCGGGGATGGAGGGGGTGATCGCACCGAAGACGTCAGGCTTGATGTTTCCGAGGGAAACGCCGCGCTCAGGGATGACGATGAGGTAATGGTCGAGCGCGTGCATGCAGAGGGTGTATGCCGCGACGATGGAAAGGTATTTCGGGTTCTTCTTGAGCCAGGCCTGGAGCAGGACGACGAAGGGGACGACGAAGTGGCCGAAGACCAGGAAGATCATGCCGGTGTTCCAGCCATCGGTGTTGCGGATCAGAAAGTAGGAGGTTTCCTCGGTGATGTTCGCATACCAGATCAGGAAATACTGCGAGAACGCGATGTAGGCCGAGAACGTGGTGAAGGCGAAGAGCAGTTTCCCCATGATGTGGAAATGCTCGGGGCCGGTGACATGCTTGAGGTGGCCGCGGCTTTTAAGGAAGGTGCAGACAAGGATGATGACCGCCATCGAGTTCAGCGCGGAACCGGCGAAAAGATACACACCCCACATCGTGGAGAACCATTTGTAATCAAGACCCATCAGGAAATCGAAGCCGGTGAAAGTGATCGTGAGCGCGAAGATGATGAGCGGATAGTTGGAGTGATAGCGGGCCTTTAGGAGCCGGGCGGTGCCGGGATTGGGGTCGGTGTCCTGATCGGTCGAGAGCTTTCGCAGGAACCAGATGACAGCGCTGAGGCCGATGCCGTAGAAAACAAAGCGGCCGAACCAGAACGGCATGTTCATGAACCATTGCTTCGCATAGAGCAGGTGGTCGGCGTGGTGGAGGTGTTCCTTGACGGTCTGGCCGTCGGGAGTGGCGCGGTGGATGTTCATCCACTCGTAAAGGTATTGGTTCACCTGCGGGAAGAGCAGGGGGATGCCGAAGAGGAAAATCCACGGGAAAGTGGATCCGAGGTTCTCGAAGGTGCGGCGGACGGAGGTGCCCCAGCCGGAGTTGGAGACATTGTGGAGGAGGGTCCAGAACACGCCGCCGATGGAGAGGGTCAGGAAAAAGTAGAACGCGAAGAGCCAGGAGTAGGCGTAGGTGCCCTGGAACCACTCGCCGAAGACCCCGAAGAGTCCGAGCAGGCTTACAATCGTGCCGATCCCGGCAATGCCGAGCGAGAGGGTCTTCGCTTTGGCGACCTTTGAGTTGTCGAGGTGGTCGCCGTGGATGGCGATGTCAGCGGATGTTACGTGATGGGACATCTGTGGAAAATTATTTGGCTGCGGTGGCGGCTTCTTTCGCGGCTTGGAGCGTGCGGACGTAGGCGATGATCGCCCAGCGGTCGCGGACGGGGATATTCGCGCCGTATCCGGACATCATGCCCTTGCCATTGGTGATGGTCTCGAACATGCGGCCGTCGGGATAGGACACCGCCTTGAAAGGGTCGAGGTGAAGGTTCGCGATGCCGGGGACGCCGTATTTCGAAGTGACTCCGAGGCCATCTCCGGAAGCACCGTGGCAGACGGCGCAATAGATGCCGTAGCGCTCCTCGCCGCGGCGGATGAGGGCGGCGGCGGTATCCGCGGTGAGTTCGAGTTCCTCGGGCATTCCGGCTCCGAAATAATCGCCGACGTGGCCGGTGTAGTAGTACCCCGGCTGGCCGCCGAACTCGTATTCCGGGATGCCACCGATGAGGGAAGCGCCCTCCTCGTTGAAGCCGCGCGGCTGCGTTTCGGCGACAGGGAGCCTCGCTCCCTTGCGATCAGCGAAGAAGGAGCTGGGCGACTGGGCCTTTTGCTTGTCCTGGTTGTCCATGTCAGGGAAGACCTGGACGGGAGGCTTGGTGAAATGCTGCCCACGGAAACCACCGATCCCGACGACGAGAACGGCGATGAGGGCGTAGATTAGAAAGAAGTAGCGCATGGAAGAATTGAATATTGGATATTGAAAATTGAGTATTTTCCTCAGTCTTCCTCTTCGACGAGTTCGATGTTCTCCCCGCCGATCTCGGCGAGAAGGTTGCGGGTGGAGTCGGGGCCGAATTTCGCGTCGCGTGCCTCGATGGCGATGAAGAAACCGTCGTCGGTGGCGCGGTGGAACTGCTTGCTGGCGAAGAGCGGGTGGTTGAGTCGGGGGAGCTGGATCAGGCCGAGCAGGCCGAAGAGCACCGTGAAACCCGAAAACAGGATGGTAAGCTCGAACATGATCGGGAAGAACGCGGGGATGGTGAAGATATTGGTGGGCTTCGCCTGGACGACGGTAGGGTAGATCAGCACTTGCGTGGAATAGGCCAGCGCGAAAGCGGTGGCGCAGCCGGTCACGCCGCCGAAAAAGACGAACCATGGCAGGATGGAGCGCTTCATGCCCATCGCGGCGTCGAGGCCGTGCACGGGATAAGGCGTGTAGCAATCCCATTTGCGGAAGCCCGCGTCGCGAACTTTCTCGGCGGCCTTGTAAAGCGCGGAGGCGCTTTTGAACTCGGCCAGGTAGCCATAAACTCGTTTGCGGGTGGTGCTCACGGTGAAAGAGGTTATTCGTTATTGGTTAAAAGTTATTGGTGCCGGGCTTTTCAGCTTTTGCTTTCGACGAATTCCTTTTGGTAGGAAGCGATCTCTTCCGTACCGTGGTCGGGATGGGATTCGTTGTCATCGAAGTGCGGGTCGCTCTCCAGCTTCGTCCACTTCACCTCGGCGATATTGATGCACGGGAGGAAGCGCAGGAAGAGGAGGAAGAGGGTGAGGAACAGGCCGATCGTGCCGACGAAGGTCATCATTTCAACATAGGAAGGGCTGTAAGTCTTCCAGTCACCCGGCAGGAACATGCGGGCGAGGGTCGTTACGATAATGACGAAACGCTCAAACCACATGCCGACGTTCACGCACATCGCGACGATCATCACGACCCAGAGGTTTTCACGGCAGGCCTTGAACCAGAAAACCTGCGGCGAAAGCACGTTGAGCGACATCATGGCGGCATAGGCCCACCAATACGGTCCGGCGATGCGGAACTTGAAAGCATCGATCTCGTAGATCGCGCCCGAGTAGAAAGCAACGAAGAGTTCCATCAGGTAGGCGTAGCCGACGATCGTGCCGGTGAGCAGGATGATCTTCGCCATGTTGTCGATGTGCTTCATCGTGATCAGATCCTGCAGGCCGTAGATGAAACGGGCGGGAACCATGATCGTGAGCACCATGGCGAAGCCGCCGAAGATCGCGCCGGCTACGAAGTAGGGCGGGAAGATCGTGGTGTGCCAACCGGGGACGACCGAGGTCGCGAAGTCGAACGAAACGACGGAGTGGACGGAAAGAACTAGGGGCGTGGAGAGCGCGGCGAGGAGGAGATACGCCATTTCATAATGGCTCCACTGGCGGTTGCCACCACGCCAGCCGAGGGCGAAGATGCCGTAGAGAACCTTGCGGAGACCCGGCTTGCAGCGGTCGCGAATCGTGGCGAGGTCGGGCACCATGCCGAGGAACCAGAAGATCAGGGAGATGGTGAAATAGGTGGAGACCGCGAACACGTCCCACAGCAGGGGCGACTTGAAGTTCTGCCAGATCGCGTTCGCGTTGGGGATGGGAGCGAGGAACCATGCGAACCAGACGCGACCGACATGGAACGCGGGGAAAATTCCGGCACAAATCACGGCGAAAATCGTCATGGCCTCGGCGGCGCGGTTGATGGAAGTTCGCCAGTTCTGCCTGGTCAGGAAAAGGACTGCGGAAATCAGGGTTCCCGCGTGACCGATACCGATCCAGAAAACGAAATTGGTGATGTCCCAACCCCAAAACACGCGGTTGCTCATGCCCCAGACTCCCACGCCGGTGGAAACGAGATAAGACAAGCCGCCTCCGACACCGATGAGGGCGATGAGCGAGCATGGGATGAACAGCAGCCACCAGAGGAAAGGCTGGCGGTTCTCGATGATGCCGCAGATCCGGTCGGTGATCCAGTGATAGGAACGCTCGTTGAGGATCAGCTTTTCGCGCTTCAGAACCGGAAGCTTGATTCCGGTGTCCGTGTGCGGGGCGTGTTCTGTGGAGGAGGCCATGGAAATGTGAAAAGGGAGTCGTTAGGAGAGCGGGGATCAGACCATGTGGATGGTGGATTGGCCGACGAACTTGGCGTCGGGCATGTCCGGGTTCGGATTTTTCACCCGGGCTAGGTAGCTGGTGCGCGGACGGGTGCCGATGTAGTTGAGCAGATCATAGTTCCGCTCCAAGACCTTGGCACGACCCATCTCGGAGGAGTCCTTGTCGAGCAGGTTTCCGAAGGCGATGGCCTGCGCCGGGCAGGCGTCCTGGCAGGCGGTTTTCACGGAATCGACCGGGATGCGGAGTGTTTCCGTGGTGACGGTGACCTCGGGTGAAAGGTTTCCGGAGGCGATGACTTCCTGTTTCTGGCCGCGCTTCTGGCGGATCACCGCTTCCTGGATGCGCTGCACGCAGTAGGTGCATTTCTCCATCACGCCGCGCATGCGGACGGTGACGTTCGGATTCTTCTGGAGGTGCGGCGCTTCCTTGTCCTGGCGGACGCCCGCAGGCCCCTTATTGAGGTTGTTCTTGATGAGCGGATTGCGCTTGTTGTAGTCGAAATAGTTGAAACGACGCGCCTTGTAGGGGCAGTTGTTCGCGCAGTAGCGGGTGCCGATACAGCGGTTATAGGCCATCGCGTTGAGGCCGTCCTCGGTGTGGACGGTGGCGTTGACCGGGCAGACCGTTTCGCAGGGAGCGGATTCGCACTGCACGCAGGCGACAGGTTGCGGAACCATGGCCGGATTGTCGGCATCGAAGGTATTGTCCTTGTGGACGGCGAAGTAGCGATCCATGCGGATCCAGTGCATCTCGCGGCCTTTCGCGACCTGCACCTTGCCGACGATGGGGATGTTGTTCTCGGATTGGCAGGCGACGAGGCAAGCGTTGCAGCCCATGCAGGAGGAAAGGTCGATGGTCATGCCCCACTGGTGGAGCTTGTCACTGAGGAGCGTGCCGCCCTTGCGGTCTTCCTGCTTGTAGAGGGAGATGTTTTCGGGCGCGTGGGAGTCGTTGCCCTGCTTCTTCACCTTCGCGAGCTGGGCTTTGAAATCGCCCTTATGATCGATCGTGTCAGTGGATATCTCACGGGCGAGCGCGCGGCCATACATCGCGTTGTGCTCCTGGGTGAGCGCGACGGAGTAGCGCTTTTCCGTTTTGGTAACCTTGGCGCCCGTGGCGAAATAGGAGGTCGCCTGGGTGCGGAGCGGGTAGGCGTCGAAACCGCGGTTCACACCGACCAGGCCGACGTGCCTCGCGTTTTTTGTGTCACGCTCAAGCTCGTCATCGGCGTTGAAGCCCTGCCCGTAGCCGAGAGGGATGATGATCGTGTTCTCAGCCTGTCCGAAAGAGACGAGGACGGGGATTTCCAAGGTCTTGCCGTTTACTTCCAGCGAAATGACGGGCGACTTGCGGCCGCTTCCCTCATTATCGGGGGAACGCGATGCGAAAGTGGTCTCAAGCTGGATGATCTCCTCATATATGCCGAGTTCCTTGGCGGTCTTCGGCGCGATGAGTGCGGCGTTGTCCCATGTGAGTTTCGAGACCGGATCGGGAGCTTCCTGAAGCCAGCCGTTGTCGATCCAGCGGCCGTCATATACCGAGGAGTCGGTGGCGAAGATCACGTCGAGCTTGTCCTTGGTCGGAGCGGCGGACTTGGCGTTCGCGATGTCAGCGGCGGCGTTGCCGGAAAGGGCGGGAGTGGCGGCGGCGTAGGTGTCGCTGGCGTCGAAGCCGTTTTTCAACAGGTTCTTCCAGGCCGCCTTGTCCTTGGCGAAAGTGGCTTTCACCGCCTCAAGTGCGGGAGCGGGCTTGCCTTCATCCCCTTCCCCTGTGACGAGCTTCCCGTCCTCGGAAAGAACAGCGAGCAGCAGCTCAAGTTCCGCCACGCAATCGGGATAGAGCGGCAGGATCATCGGCTGGACGACCGTGTAGGCGCCGCGGGAGCTGCGGGCATCGCCCCATGATTCGAGATAGTGAGCGGCGGGAACGTGCCAGGTGCAAGCGTGCGCGGTGGCATCCGTGCGCAGGCCGAGGTGGATGGAAGTCTTCGCTTTCGCGAGAGCCTCACCGAACTTCAGGTCGGAGGGCGCGTCGTAAACGGGATTCGACGGGGTCAGGAAAATGACTGTTTCGACGTCGGCGTTCTGGAGATCGGCGGTGAGCGCGGCGATGTCGCCGAAGCCCTTCGATCCGGTCTGGAAAGCGGAGATGCCCGAGCCGATATTGCCGAGCGCGAGATTGATCGCGAGCGCGAGGTGCTTCACGGCGGCGGACTGCCGGGAACCGGCAAGGACGGCGGTGTTCGCGCCGCTGGCCTTGAGATCCGCAGCGAGCGCCTTGACCCACTTGAGCTGTTCCGCGTCGGTGATCGGCGCGATTCCTTCCGCAGCGATATCGAACTCACGCGCGATCTGCGCGGCGAAAGCGGCGACCATGCCCGGCGCAACGCGCAGACGGTGATCGGCCATGCCGCCGGTGAGGGTGAAGGCGGACTCCACCGAGTAGAGGCGGTTCATCGAAGCCGCGTCGGGCTTGGCCTTATAGCCTTGTCCCTCGGGCTTCCTGCGGTTGAAAAAAGCGACGTTCGATCCCTGCGGATCCGTGCCCGCGAAATCGCAGTCGAGCGAGAGGATGCGGTCGGCTTTCGCGAAATCGGGCACCAGCTTCACGCCCTCGCCGAGGATCGCGCTGTCGTTGGCGGCGAGCGCTTCGTATTGGTAGAATTTTGCGTTCGCGTTTTTCCCGAGTTCAGCGATCAGGCGGAGGCGGGTCGGGCTTTCATCAGCACCGAATACGAAGCCGATCTTCGCGGACTTATCTTTAGCGAGAGCGGCTATAACAGCCTCGAATTCCGAGCGTTTCACAGCCTTGCCGCCCTTGAGGAATTTCCGCGAGCGGGAGGTCGAGTAGAGGTCGAGCACCGAGGCCTGGGCGAAGGCGTCCGTGCCTTCGTAGTCCGGGTGCAGGCGGTTGGAGGCAACCTTGGTGGGACGGCCTTCGTGGGTCGTGACAACAAGCGGGACAGCTCCACCGGCGCGCGGCATACTTGAGGCGTAGTAAGTGGCTTTCCCGGGGATCACCCACTCGGGAGCCTTGGTGTAAGGCACCAGGTAGGCCTCCGGGCGGCGGCAGGCGACCATTCCGAATCCGGCCAGTGCAGTGGAGGAACCCATCAGCTTGAGGAACGTGCGCCGTGAGGTTTCCATCTCGTCCTGGTTCGCCATCTCGGCAGCACCTTGGGGGAACTCGCGGTCCAGCCAGGTGCGGAACTCGGCGGTGTCGCGGAGTTGTCCGGCGCTGCGCCACGAGACGGTCGTTTCGTCCTGCGGGACTTCCGGATGGTTCCAAATGCGTTTGCTCATATCAGGGCGGCGGGAAAAAATTTCGTGGAAAATGGGTTAGCGGTGGCAGGACGTGCAGCTGGCCTTGGGATGGACGTTGAAAGTTTCCTTCAGCTTCTTGCCGAGATCGACGGTGGTCTTGATTGATCCATCGGTGGTGTATTTCGCCACATCGCCATCGCCGTAGTTGAAGTTGAAAACTTCCTCAAGCGGGCGGAGGTGGTTCTCGGGTGCGTTGTGGCAATCGAGGCACCAGCCCATCGAGTGGGGCTGATCCTGGAAGACCACGTCCATCTTGTGGATGTCGCCGTGGCAGCTCTGGCAGGAAATCCCGCGGTTTACGTGCGCGGAGTGGTTGAAATACACGTAGTCGGGGGACTTGTGGACGCGCACCCACTCGATCGGCTTGCCGTCGTAGCGAGGATGGGCGGGATTCATCGAAACGTGAAGCGGCTCAAGCTTCGGGCTGTCCTTCTGGACGTGCTGGTGGCAGTTCCAGCAGGTGTTGCCGCTCGGCACGTTCGAGTGCCCGGAAACGTCCGCGAACGAATGGCAGTAACGGCAGTCGAGGCCCAACTGGTCGACGTGGATCTTGTGCGAGAACGGGATCGGCTGGTTCGGCTTGTAGCCGACGACCTGTGCCTTTGGCGTGGCGTAGTAATTGATCCCGACAACCACCCCGGCGCCCACCGTTCCTAGGCAAAACGCGATTTGTAGTGGCAGCAGGTTGGACCAGCGTGGGAAAATGTTCGCCATGGGAGAAAGAATATGGGGTGCGGCGTCTCGCCGGGCGAAACGTGGTAGCTTGTGAAAAATTTCACAAGCGTTTTTCTTGAACAATTTATCTTTTCTCCGCCGTTAAGGAAACCTGTTTCAGATCAGGTGAATTCGGGTGAGGAAAACTTCACCGCCTCACTCCGGCATCGGGCCGTTGCGGAAGCGTTGGTGCTGTTTGCGGATCATTGTGTCGTAGGGCGTGTCGGTGAGAGGGTAGTGCAACAGCGAAAGTTCCGACCATTTCACCGCCCCCGCTCGGTCGCCCATGGCAAAACGGACTTCCGCCATGGTGTCGAGGTATGCTGCCTGTCCGGGGTTTTTGGCGATGGCGCCCCGGAGATGTTTCTCGGCCTCGGGAAGTTTCATCCGTGCACGTGACGCAAGCCATGCGGCCGTATTGCGGGTGTTGTCGCATTCGGGGAAGCGCTCGATCACAGCGGAGATTTGCGACCACGATTCGCCGAACCATTTCTCAAGCTCATTTTTGAGCCCCGCCTTGCGTAGCATCGGGAAGAAATCGTCGGCTAGGATACCGTCTGTGGCAAAATTCCGGTGTATCCCTTCCAGCAGCGAGTTGGCTCGTTCGCGGTCGACGGGGAGTATGGCGAGGGCTTTCGCCAGATCTGCGTTGAGGCGCGCCTTGGAGTATCCGGAAAGGGAACCGCCTGAAAACTGCTCGCTCGCATAGGCCTGCACCAGCGCCTCATAGCAGGAAGCAGCGATGTCCCAGCGGCCATCCTCAAACATCGAGCGGGCATACGTGTCGAGCACGGCGACGAAATCGCTCCCGGAAACATCCGCGTGCAACGCGGCACGGCGAAACCAGACCGCCGCCCGTTCCATATCGCCGCCATAGACGTAGAGGTTTCCGATACGGGAACAGCTCGGCGAGTATCCGAGGGAAAGCTTTTCCGCGAGCGCGTCATGTTCCGCGGCACGTTTCCCGAAACCCGCACGCCGCAAGGTGACGGCCAGATAGGCATGGAAATCGGGTGAGCCGTTCACACGATTACCGTTCTCCTCAAGGATGCCGGCAGCGTCCTCCCAACGCGAGGCGGCACTGAAGTATTTGTCGATCGACGGCCACATCGCGGATGCCTTGGATTCCTCGCCTAGCTCGTCGCGCGCCTTGAGGGCGGTGGCCACGTCCTGCCTCGCGACCGCCAACGTGCGTATCCTTTCGAGATGGTCCTGCTTATCCTCATCCGGGCCTTTTTCGATCGCTTTCCAGGCTTTATCCAACCACTTCCCATACAAGTTATCGGGATCAGACCCAACCCCGAACAGAGCCATCATCACGCGGAGCTTATCGGGACGGCTGATGCCTGGCTCGATTTCAGCGACCCACGCCAGCCATTCCGTGACCTCCGGTTCCTCGCCGAAAGCCGTGGAAAAAAGCTCCCCCCAGCGATCCTCATCATCACCTGCCCAAATTGCCCCGCTGGCCGCCGCAAAACGCGGGGCACCGGTAACGGGTTCGAATAACGAGGTCATGAAATCAATGAAACCTTGCGGTCGCTCCTTTGCGTATTTCGCTAGCGGCGCGGAGTATGCCTCGCCCAGTTCCTTCGAGAGCCCGCGCGTTTCCAGGAAGCTGGCAATCATCAAAAGCTCCATGAGCGTGGAGCCGTCCCCGCCTTCCCCCTCTTCGTTGGCCATCCGCGTGAAACGCTCCGCGACCCAGGCGTTGTAATCGGGCTTCTCCGGATCCAGCCCGAACGTCTCCAGCGCCTCACCGATGCGTTCCTGGGAAAGGTAATGCACGAAACCAACATCGGGGTTTTCCTCCGCCTGGTGTTTCTCCGCCTCCGCCATCCTGCCGAGTGCGGCGAGCGACGCAAGCGCCTGCGCCTGGTCGTCGGAATCACGGGCTTTCAAGATCCGCAAAAGCGGCTCGAAATCGGCCTCGTTGACTTTTTTTCCCTCCCAGCGTTTCAGCGCGATCGCGAGATAGGCGTCAAGCGCGCGCGCACCGCTTTCGCCGTTGCCGTTCTGGCGGATCCAAAGCGTCGGATCCCCTTGCAGCACTTTCAACCCCGCGAGCGAACGCGAGCGCCGCGACTCCTCCGCCAGCCGCACCGCACCATCCAGGTCACCTTTCACGCGGAGCAACGCGATTTTCCAATCCTCGGTCGCCACATCTTCGGGAGTGGGCGGATCCTCAATGCCCTCGCCCAGCTTTCCCATGCAGCGGTAAACCCAGGCCAGCGCGATCAGGTCGTTCGGTTCCTTCGCCGACATCCGCAGCAGGCTTTCCGCCATGGCAAAATCATCCGCCGCGAGCGCCTCCCGGGCACCCAGCATCGCGATCCCCTGGATCGACGCCGCCATCTCCGTCTTAATCTCCGGGCGCTTCTCCATCGAATAAAGTTTCAGGAGCTGGAAGTAGGCCTTCATCCGGCGGAGCTCGTGGATGTGGTTCGCCTTCAGGTTCTGCGGAGCCGTACGGTAGCGCCTGATCTGCTCGAAGATCTCCGGCGGGGTCTCCGGCGTGATGCGCAGCTCCACTTTCTCAAGGACGCCCGCCGCGCGCTTCACCCTTTCCGGATCATCGGAAACACTGGCCGCGCGCAGCACTTCGAGCGCCGCCTCGCCCCGTTCCCAGAGCGCAAGGGTGGCGTCCTCCCTTTCGCGGAACGAATCCGATGACAGCCGCGTGACCAGATCCTCCACCCCGTCCGCGCCGGCTTTCGGATCGACCGCCTCCGCCGCGAAGGAAACGAAAGCTGTCAGGGACAACAGGGTGAGAGTCGCGGGAAACTTCATATGGAAGGGGAACATGAACCGTCCGGCGGAGGTTTCAACCTCGCCGTCGGGGAAAAAGGGGAACCGCTGTGCCGTCCTTGGCGCTGTGAGCCACGTTCCGGTCGCTCAAAAAGTGGGGTCGTCCTTCGGGTTGCATGTCTTCCTGAGAAGGCATGACAGTCGCCCGGCGGTTAGTGACCCCGTAATATTCACATCGGTCCGGGCCAGCTACCAAACTAGTCGAACACAGCAGTAGGCCGTGAAACTATTCGCGGCTCCCGCCCCGCGCAACAACTTTTCGGATCGCTCTTGTCCGGAGCTTGCGTACTTGTGAAAGGTCGCGATGCCGGATGAGTATCGTTGGGATGAAACACATTTATGCCATCGGCTGCCTCACCGTTTGTCTCGCCCTCCTTCCCGCCCACGCGGAGGAAAAACAAGCCCCCAAGGCATGGACGGATCCGAAAGCCGCCGGCGCGGAAGATCCCGATTTCCTCATCCAAGGCGAATACCGCGATAAAACCATGGGTGCGCAGGTTGTGGCGCTCGGCGATGGAAACTTCGATGTTTACATCCTCGAGGGCGGACTCCCCGGCGCGGGATGGGAGCCGGGCAAATCGCGGACAGTTGTGAAAGGTTTGCGGAAAGAAGAATCCGCGGAGACGGACGGGCTTACCGTCGCTTTGAAAGAAGGCTACCTTACGCTGAAAACTCCCGGTGGCACCTTGCAAAAGCTTTCCCGCATCCAACGCGAAAGCCCGACCCTCGATGCAAAGCCCGCCGAGGGCGCGGTCGTCCTTTTCGATGGCACGAACGCGGACGAATGGGAGAACGGCAAGGTGGTGGACGGCCTCTTGCAGGCGACAAACGTTACCAGCAAGCGGGTCTTCTCCGATTACCGTCTGCACCTCGAGTTCCGCACGCCCTACATGCCCGCCGCCCGCGGCCAGGGGCGCGGCAACAGCGGCATCTACCACAGCGGCCGCTGGGAAACGCAGATCCTCGATTCCTTCGGCCTCGAGGGCAGGGAAAACGAGACCGGCGGCATCTACTCCGTCGCCAAACCCCGCCTCAACATGTGCCTGCCTCCGCTCGCCTGGCAGACCTACGATGTCGATTTCACCGCAGCGAAGTTCGACGCCGAGGGCAAGCGCACCGCGTGGCCGCGCATTACGGTCAGGCTCAACGGCGTCACCGTCCACGAGGATCTGGAACTCACCAAGGACAACACCGGCTCCGCACCCATCAGCAAACCGCTCACTTCCCCCGAGGGCCCTATTTTCCTCCAGAACCACAGCAACCCCGTCGCGTTCCGCAACATCTGGATCGACCCGGGTAAATGATGTGAAACACACGCGGCCTCCGCGCAGCGGAAAGCCCCTTCGGTATCGATTCCGCACCACCACGGCAGCCGCCCAAAAGCGGACTGATCCGCACCAACACCTTCCCGACTTCCAGGGCGTGGATGTGGCCTACATGCGTTATCGATGCCACCGGATACCCCATTTCCCCTCAATGCTTTTCCCCATCCACCCGGAAAAATCCGTTCGACCGGCTCGTGACCATCCCCCAAACTTCCCCGAGAAAACCTAAGCCATGACGAAACGAATTCTCTCCGCTCTCGCACTTCTCGCCGCCCCGCTCCTCGCTCAGCAGGGCAACCGCCCCGGCCACGACAACATGGAACCCGTCGTCCCGGAGAATCTCGTCCCGCCCGCGCCGCTTCTTTCGGCGGAGGATTCCCTGAGATCCTTCCAGATCGCCGAGGGCTTCGCCATCGCCCCCTTCGCCGCGGAGCCGATGATCGAGAAACCCGTCGCGCTCGATTACGATCCAGCCGGCCGCCTCTGGGTGTGCGAAATGATCGGCTACATGCTCGATATCGACGGCTCCGATGAGGAAAAGCCCCACGGTCGCATCGTCGTCCTTGAGGACACCGACCAGGACGGCAAGGCCGACAAGCGCACCGTTTTCATGGATAAGGTCCTCCTTCCCCGCGCCCTCTTCGTTTATCCCGACGGCCTCCTTTTCGCCGACCAGGAATCCCTCCGCTTCGTGAAGCGCGACGGCCTCAGGCCCGTCGGCGAGCCGGTCGTCGCCGTGAAGGATTACATCCAGGGCGGCAACGTCGAGCACCGCGCCAACGGCCTCGTCCGCGGACTCGACAACTGGCTCTACAACGCGAAATCCGCCCAGCGCATCCGCCGCAGCGGCGACAAGTGGATCGTGGAAAACACCCCCTTCCGCGGCCAGTGGGGCGTCGCGTTCGACAACTCCGGGCGCATCTACACGAACAACAATTCCCAGTTCCTCGTCGGCGAAACGATCGCGCCCAACCTCCTCGAAGGCAACACCGCCCTCGACACCAAGACCTCCAGCGCCGTCCGCCTCGGCTCCAACAAACCCTTTCCCATCCGCGTCACCCCCGGCGTCAATCGCGCCTACATCCAGAAATCCAACGGCTACGGCGAAAACACCCTCAATCCCGAGACCTTCAAGCTCCTCACCTGCACCGGTGCCGCCGGCCTCACCATTTACCGCGGCACCAATTTTCCCTCCGAATGGGTCGGCCAGAGCCTCATCACCGAGTCATCCGTCAACCTCGTGAAAGCGATGAAGGTCACCGAATCCCACGGCACGCTCAAGGGCGAGCACACCTACCCTGACAAGGAATGGCTCGCCTCCACCGACGAGCGCTTCCGTCCCGTGAACATCTACAATGCACCGGACGGCTCCGTCCACCTGCTCGATTTCCACCACGGCATCATCCAGCACAAGACCTACGTCACCTCCTACCTGCGTAAATACTACACCGAGCAAGGTCTCGACGGTCCCGGCAAGGGCCACGGCCGCATCTACCGCATCACCGCAAAGGGCGGGAAAGTGGAGAAAGTCCCGGACATGGAAGCCCTTTCCAGCGGGGAGCTTGTGTCTTTCCTCGCCCACCCGAACGGCTGGCACCGGGACATGGCGCAGCGCGTACTCGTTGGTCGCAAGGATACATCCGTGGATTCGCTACTTGAGCAGACCATTCTGGGCAGCGCCAATCCACTCGCCCAGATCCATGCGCTTTGGACTCTTGAGGGTCTCGGCAAACTGAGCGCCGCCCATATCACCATGGCGCTAAACGCGCAAGACCCGAAGGTGATCGTCTCCGCTCTCTGGGCGGCCTCAAAACTCCCCCCTAACGAAATCGCCGCCGCAGGCCCTGCACTCATTGTTTTCGATCCCAAAACCCCGGAGCAGTCCGTCTATCTCGGCCGCGCCCTCGGTCCCATCGCCACCACCGCCGCTTTCCAGCGCCTCAACGAACTCGTCAACACCTCCAAGGACCGGTTCGTCACCGCCGCCGCCTTCTCCGGCCTCGACCACCGCGAAGCCGCCTTCAAGGCCGCCATCGGCGACAAGCCCATCGACCAGACCCTCGCCGGTTGGATCGAGAAGGCCGGGCAAAAGAAGAAAGGATCGTCCGGTTCCACCCTCAAGGGCGACGCCCTCGCCTCCTTCGAGCGCGGCAAAGCCCTCTACCACGGCGAGGCGGCCTGTTTCGGTTGCCACGCCCCGGATGGCGGCGGCGTCATCGGCCTCGCGCCCCCGCTCGACAGCTCCGAGTGGGTCACCGGCAAACCCGAGCTTTTCGCCAAAGTCCTCCTCCACGGCATGACCGGCCCCATCACCGTGAAAGGCATCAGATACGAAACCCCGGCCGGAATGCCCGCCCTCGCCGGAAACCCCATGTTCACCGACGAAAAAATCGCCGACATCATGACCTTCGTCCGCAACGAGTGGCAAAACAAGGCCGCCCCCGTCCAGCCCGCCCTGGTCAAGAAACTCCGGGCCGAAACCTCCTCCCAGCTCGGCAGGCCCTACACGGAAAAAGACCTCAGGTAACTGCGGCATCAGCCTGGAGCGGGAGCCTGTGAGCCGAGCGATGTAGTCATCGGGTTTCGCTTCGCCTCGCCCGAAGCCACCTCAGGGATCCGGCCATTTGTGCATTTCACTTCGCCGCCTGAAAACGCTTCCCTCCTCCCGCCATCCATTTGCCTAAAAACAGATGGCGATTTTGGGAGAGTTGAAAGTTGCCAACACCGCCCACCCGCACCTAGTTTCCCCTCTCCCAACACAGAACTTAATGAATATCGTCGTCGAAAAACAGCCGAAATGCGTCGCAACCCTCAACGTGGAGGTTCCTGCCGCCGATGTCGCGGCGAAGCGCGCGGAGATCGCCTCCACCTATGCCTCGCAAGCGAAGATCGCCGGTTTCCGCCCCGGCAAGGCCCCAAAGAACGTGATCCAGAAGCGCTTCGGGAAACAGATTTCCGAGGAGCTGACCGAAGCCCTTTTCAGCGAAGCCTGCGACCAGGCGCTGGAAAAGGAGAACCTCAAGGTGCTCGATTTCGGATTTCCCAACAATCTCAACGAACGCCCCGACGGCTCCATCGCTTTCGATACCAAACTGATTCTCGCCCCGGAAATCACCCTGCCGGAATACAAGGGCATCGAGGTGAAAGCCCCTTCCGCCGAGATCACCGACGCGGAGCTCGACGAGCAGCTCCAGAGCCTTCGCGAGCGCCTCGCCGAGTTCGAGGACGTCGATGGCCGTGCACTTCAGGCGGATGACATCGCGGTCGTCGATTTCACCACCACTGTTGACGGCCAACCGCTGACCGAACTGATCGGCGAGAAAGGCCAATACCTCGCCAAGCGCGAGAACCACTGGCTGCCCGTGAAGGAAGGCGCTTTCCTGCCCGGCTACGCGGTACAGCTCACCGGCATGAACGTCGGCGATGAAAAGGCCGTGTCCATTTCGCTCGGCGAGGATTTCCCCTTCGAGGAGCTTCATGGAAAGGAAATCACCCTCCACACCATCCTCCGCGGCATCAAGGCCAGCAAGCTGCCTGAACTTGACGACGCTCTGGCGGAAAAGCTCCTACCCGGCAAGACCCTCGCCGACGTCAAGGATCTCATCCGCGGCAACATGGCCCAGGAAAAGGAAAAGCAGATCGGTGAATTCAAGGTGAACCAGATCGTCGAGCACCTGAACAAATCGGCGAGCTTCGATCTCCCCGAGGAAATCGTGATGCGTGAGACGCAAAGCCAAGCCAACACCTTGGTCGAGGAAGGCAGCCAGCAGGGCGCGTCCGATGAGGAAATGATGGAGCGCCAGGAAGAGATCTTCTCCGTCGCCACCCAGCGCGCCGTCACGAACCTCCGCACGAATTTCCTCCTCCAGGAAATCGCCGCGGCAGAGAATATCACCGTGCCGGACGCGAGCCTGCTCGCCCACATTTCCCGCATCGCGCAGTCCCGCAAGCAGCCGCTCAAGAAGGTCATCAAGGATCTCCAGCGCACCCGCCGCATCCAGTCGATCCGCAGTTCGCTCCTCATCGGGCTCACGATTGACTTCCTCGTCGAACACGCGAAGGTCACTGAAATTTCCGCCGAGGAACTCGAAGCCGCACCCGCCGAACAACCATGAACCTTTTCCCACCATCCAACAGCTCGGGCCAGCAGCAGGCCCCGCAAAACAGCTACTACGTGCCCATCGTCATCGAGTCCGACGGACGCGGCGAGCGCTCGTTCGACATCTACTCGCGCCTGCTCAAGGATCGCATCATCTTCATCACGACCCCGATCGATGATGGAGTGGCCGCCTCCGTGATCGCGCAGCTCCTTTTCCTCCAGATGCAGGATCCGAAAAAGGACATCCACATCTACATCAACAGCCCCGGCGGTTCCGTCACCGCAGGCCTCGCGATGTATGACACCATGCAGTTCCTCACCTGCGATGTGAACACCTACTGCATCGGCATCGCCGCCTCCATGGGCTCCGTGCTGCTCACCGCAGGCACCAAGGGCAAGCGCTTCTGCCTGCCGAACTCCCACGTGATGATCCACCAGGTTTCAGGCGGCGCATCCGGCACCGCCTCCGACGTGGAGCGCACCATCGGGTTCATGTTCAACTTGAAGAAACGCCTCAACGGCATTCTCGCCAAGCACACCGGCAAGACCGTCGAGGAAGTCGAGCACGACTCCGACCGCGACAACTACATGACTGCCGAGCAATCCGTAGCCTACGGACTCGTGGACAAGGTTCTCGAATCCCGCAAACAGCTCCCCGACGCCATCCAGGCCGAGGTCGAGAAAAAGGACTGACCGAAGTTCTTGGTTTAGAATTTAAAATTTAAGGTTTAGAGTTTCCAGCATGGCCCGCGCATCCAATCTCACCATGTGTTCTTTCTGCGGAAAGAGCCACTCCGAGGTAAAGAAACTCATCGCCGGGCCCGGCGTTTATATCTGCAACGAGTGCGTGGATGTCTGCAGCAACATCCTTGCCAAGGAACTGAACCCGCCCGAATCCTCAGGCAAAAAGGGCAAAGGCAAAGCCTCCCACAAGCGCGAGGAAATCCCGACTCCCGCCGAACTCCTCCGCGAGCTCGACCAATACGTGATCGGCCAGGAGACGGCGAAGAAAGTTCTCTCCGTCGCCGTTTACAACCACTACCTCCGCCTCAACCAGAACAACCTGGGCGTTTCCGCCGAGTTCAAGGATGTGGAGATCGAGAAATCGAACGTCCTGCTGCTTGGGTCCACTGGCTCAGGGAAAACCCTGCTCGCCCGCACCCTCGCCCGCGTGCTTGACGTGCCCTTCTGCATCGTCGATGCCACCACGCTCACCGAGGCCGGTTACGTCGGCGAGGATGTGGAAAACATCATCCTCCGCCTGCTCCAGGCCGCGGACTTCGATGTGGAGCGCGCCGAGCGAGGCATCATCTACGTCGATGAGATCGACAAGATCGGCCGCAAGACCGAGAACGTTTCCATCACCCGCGATGTTTCCGGCGAGGGCGTCCAGCAGGCATTGCTGAAAATCCTCGAAGGCACCGTTTGTAATGTCCCTCCTCAAGGCGGACGCAAGCACCCGCAGCAGGAATACATTCAGGTCAATACCGAGAAAATTCTCTTCGTCTGCGGCGGCGCGTTCGTCGGCTTGGAAGACATTGTCAAACGCCGCCTTGGCAGCAAGACGCTCGGCTTCCACTCCGAAAACCACACCAACAACGATCTCGACGAGAAAACCTCAAAAATTCTCGAAAAAGTCCTTCCGGAAGACCTCCTCCATTTCGGCCTGATCCCCGAATTCATCGGACGCCTCCCCGTCATCACCTCCCTGCGCAAGCTCACCGAAGACGAGCTCGTCCGCATCCTCACCGAGCCGAAAAACGCCTTGGTGAAACAGTATTCCAAACAGCTCGCGCTCAACAGCGTGAAGCTCCGCATCACCCGCGACGCCCTCCGCGCCATCGCGAAACAGGCCGTCGATCGCGGCACCGGTGCCCGTGCCCTCCGCTCCATTTTCGAGAAACTGATGCTCGACATCATGTTCGACGTGCCTTCACGCGGCGATATCGAGGGTGTCTCCATCAACCGCCACGTGGTTGAGGGAACGAAGTCCCCTTCCCTCCGCCGCCGCAAGCCGGACGCGGATGCCGATGCGGACGCGGCTTAGAAAACTTACCCTCCTACGGTTGTTTAGTTCAGAGGACAAGCCGTGCGATTTCGGACACGAAAAACATCGAGACAACCCAAGACCCGAAGGCCAAACCGAGCCAGATCATCCAAGCGAACATTGGGGCACCGAACTTCATCGCCCATAGGTATCTCAACGATATCAATACCCCCAAAAGACAGCTGATTTTCACAGCAATTTCCCACCAGAACACATGCACACGGGGGCACGTCACTATTCCGAAAAAAAGTGCCACTGGAAGCGGCCAAAAAGGAAGAAATACCCTCTTAAGTAATAAAGTCTTCAATTCCATAGACGCAGGCTATCAATCCGATCTCTTCCGGCAAAACCTTTCCTCTTCTATAAAATGAAGGTGGCAGCAAAAGATAGACGGCAACGGCACGGCACAGCGGCGGCCTTGAGATAGAGCCTGCTCTCAAAATCACCTCAGCGAGCGAGATGGATGAGATTGAGTGACGTGTATCGTGTCACATTAAGATCTACTCCTTCTTCTTCAACAGCGGGAAAAGCACCACGTCACGGATCGTCGGCGCGCCGGTGAGCATCATCACGAGGCGGTCGATGCCGATGCCGATTCCCCCAGCGGGCGGCATGCCGTGTTCGAGGGTTTCGATGAAATCGTAATCGACCTTCTGCTCCTCCTCGCCGCCGGCCTGATGCTCAAGGCGCTCGCGCTGGAGGTCGGGGTCGTTGAGCTCGGAGTATCCCGGTGAAATTTCCTGGCCGTTGATGATGAGTTCGTAAACCTCGACGGTCCTGCCGCCGGGCGTGACTTTCGCCAGCGGAACCAACTCGCTGGCGACGCGCGTGACGAAACAGGGATCGAAGGTGTGCTCCTCGACTTTTTTCTCGAAGACCTGCTGGATGACCTCAAAGTCCTCCATATTCTCGGAAAGCTGCACGCCGAGCTGCTCGCATTTCGCGCGGCGTTGCTCCGGGGTGATGTCGAAGAAATCATCGCCCGCCGCGCCCTTGATAAGGTCGTGGTAGTTCGCGCGCTTCCAGGGACGGGTGAGGTCGATGGTGCGGGTGACGTTGCCGTCCTCGTCCTTGTGCTCGAGTTGTAGCCCGCCGCAGAATTTCTCGGCGAGGTGGCAGGTCATTTCCTCGACAAGATTCGCCATTTCCTCGAAATCGGAGAAAGCCCAGTAGGCCTCGAGCATGGTAAACTCGGGGTTGTGGCGGCGCGAGATGCCCTCGTTGCGGAAGTTGCGGTTCAGTTCGAAAACCTTGGTGAAACCGCCGACCAGCAGGCGCTTGAGGAAAAGCTCCGGCGCAATGCGCAGGGTGAGCGGCATGCCGAGGGCGTTGTGATGAGTCTCGAACGGACGTGCGGCCGCACCACCGGCGACGGATTGGAGCATGGGAGTTTCAACTTCCAGGAAACCCCGCTCGTGGAGAAAATTGCGGATTTCCGCGATCATCTTCGAGCGCGTGATGAACAGCGCGGCGCTGTCCGGGTTGCCGATCAGGTCGAGGTGGCGCTTGCGGTATTTCGTTTCCCTATCGGAAAGGCCGTGGAACTTGTCCGGCATCGGGCGGAGGGATTTCGAGAGCACGGTGAAGGAGGCGACCTTGATCGTCGGCTCGCCGGTGCGGGTGGTGAAGGTTTCCCCCGTCACGCCGACCCAGTCCCCGCGGTCGAGGCACTTCCAGATCGCGGCTTGCGTTTCATCGAGATCCTTTACGCTGACATAGCACTGGATGGCGCCGTGGGCGTCGCCGATGCTGAAGAAAACGGATTTCCCCATATCGCGCAGCGCGATGATACGGCCAGCGGTGGTGACCTTTTTTTCGTCCGTGAAGTCGGCCTTGAGATCCGCCGGGGAGACGGTGGTCTCGAAACGGGCGCCGAAGGGATCGACCCCAAGGGCGCGCAGCCTGGCGAGCTTCTCGCGGCGGACGGCGATCAGTTCTGCTTCCGTGGACTGGGGTTGGGTGGATGTTTCGCTCATGCGGTGAAAGCGGTAACGGACGCGGCGGAGCGGGGCAAGCACATCATGGTGCGCAATGCCGGAAGCGGAGCTTGCGGGTCGGGAATCGGGCGGCTATTTCTTTCCCATGTTGGATGAAATACGCGCGTTGCTGGTATTGCAGGATAGGGACAGGCGCTTGATGGCCTTGCGGAAAGAGCTGGCGAAGCTGCCTCAGGACGAGGCCCGGGCGAAGGTGAAATTGGCCGGTGACACCGCCGCCGTGAAAAAAGCCCACGATGATCTCCTCTCCGCCGAGCTCGCGGTGAAAAAGATCGAGATGGATGCCGAGACGCGCCGGACGACGATCAAGCGGCTCAAAAACCAACAGTTTGAGACCAAGAAAAACGAGGAATACAACGCGCTGGGCCACGAAGTAACCCGTTACGAAAAAGATCTCGATGAATTCGAGACGCGCGAGCTGGAGGCGATGGAGACGGTGGACTCTTTCCGCAAAGCCTTCAAGGAAACCGAGGCGCTTTTCGCGAAAACCCAGAAGGTGGTCGATGACGATCTGGCCACGATCAAGCAGCGCCAAGGCAACCTGGAGGCGCAGGCCGCCGAGGTTCAGGCGGAGCGCGACAAGCTGGTGAAAGAGGTGTCAGAGGATCACCTGCCGCTTTACGAGAAGCTCATGAAATCCAAGGACGGCATGGCCATCGCCAGTCTCCGCGATGGCAAGTGCACCGGCTGCCATATGAAAGTGATCGCCTCCACCGGCATCGCGGTGCAGCAAGGGAAAGAGGTCACGCAATGCGAGAACTGCGGGCGCATCCTTGCGATGGATGAATGAGGAGCGCGAGCTGGGGCGCGGTGTCCTCAAAGGGGTTTCGCGCTCGTTTTACCTGAGCCTCCGGTTCCTGCCCGGGCCGATGAGGATACCGGCGGGCATCGCTTACCTCCTGGCTCGTGCCAGCGACACCATCGCCGATTCCGCCGCGATCCCGGCCGCGGAGCGCATGGCTTTCCTCGACCTCCACGCACGGCAGGTCGCCGGTCATGCCGAAGCCGTCCCTTGGCCGCAGCGCCTCATCGAAGGCACACCTGACCCGAAGGAAAAGCGCCTTCTGGAAAGCCATATACGCATCCTCGAAGCCCTGCGCGGCATGGATCCCGTTTCCCTCGCCCTGATCCGCGAGGTTCTCGCCACCATCATCGGCGGACAGAAGCTCGACCTCGAGCGTTTCGGAAACGCGTCATTGCAACACATCATCGCCTTGCCGGATGACGCCGCCCTCGACGACTACACCTGGCGCGTCGCCGGATGCGTCGGAGAGTTCTGGACAAAGCTCGGCTTCGCGACCCTCGGCGAAGCTTTTTCCAAAGCACCCCGGGATGAAATGCTCATGCTCGCCGTCGAATACGGTCGCGGCCTGCAATTGGTGAACATCCTCCGCGATCTGCCCGCCGATCTGCACGCCGGACGCTGCTACCTGCCCATCGCTGATCCACGCGACGAAACCAAGCTCATGGCCTCCTTCTCCGAGTGGCGCGAAATCGCGTTGCTCCGTCTCGGCAGCGGAGTGGGGTATTCAAAAGCCCTCCGCTCGAAGCGCCTCCGCGTCGCCAGCTCGTTGCCGGCCTTGATCGGGCGTGAGACCTTGGCCCTTCTGGAAAACGTCACCCTCCACGATCTCGAAAAGGGAATCCGCATCCCCAGAAAACGCGTGTATTCCCTCATGCTCGGCGCGTTTCTCCGGGGCTGACGATTTCCGTTTATGTCCGTTTGCATGGTTTTTTCCCAAGTTGTTTGACAAGGGACGCGCCAGACGGGAAAAACTCCGCGACCCATGAGCACCCTCAAACTTCACAATGCAATGTGGCCCGGACTTGTCGGCAAGGAGCCCGGCACCGACCACTCACCGATCTCCCTCGAGCACATGCTCGATCTCACCGTAGCTGCCGATGTCAACGGCCGCAAATACGACGGGGTGGATCTCTTCATTTTCCATCCCCACACCGATCCGGATGGCTCGGATGACGAGATCCGGAAAATGGCGGATCTCATCGCTTCGAAAGGCCTTTCCGTAGGCTCGCTGGTCGCACCCGTCTGGCCGGGAACGGTCGGCGGCCCGGCTTTCGGCTCCGATGAGGACTGCAAGAACTTCGTTCTCGCCGTCGAGAAAACCTGCCGGATCGCCCGCATCCTCAACGAGCACGGCGTCCGCAAGTCCGGCATCATCCGCGTCGATACCGCAGGCGGCACCGCCGATTTCGCGAAGGACATCGCGGGCAACACCGCCAAGGTCGCCCGGACTTTCCGCGAGGCCGGAAAAGTCGCCGAGCAGTTCGGCGAGCGCATCGCCGCCGAAGGTGAGATCTGCTGGGGCGGATTCCACTCATGGAAAGCCGCCGTGGACACCCTTGAGGCCACCGCCATGCCCGGCGTCGTAGGTTTCCAGGCGGATCTCGCCCACACCTATCTCTACCTCATGGGCTACAACGCTCCCGAGGCCGCGCTCCTCAAGGAAGGCTACTCCGACGACGAATTCTGGGCCGCCTACAAGATCATGACAGACGCCCTGCGCCCCTGGACACTGGATTTCCACGTCGCCCAGAACGACGGCTCCGTCCACGGCACCGGCTCCCACGACAAGACCGGCCGCCACTGCCGCGCCGACGATCCCAACGGCAAGCTCGACATCGCGAAATGCTCCTCCTACTGGCTGCAAGGCGCCGCCGAGCGCGGCATCAAGCACATCTGCTGGGACGGCTGCATGTTCGACAACGCCATCCTCGAGGACCCCACCACCTGGAACGCCATCCTCAAGGCGATGATCGACGTGGACAACGCACTCTGATTCATAACCCCAAAACCATACCATCATGTCCAAAAAGGAAATCCGCATCGGCCTCATCGGCTACGGCTTCATGGGTCGCACCCACTCGAACGCCTACTCGCAGCTCAGCCACTTCTTCGACACCCAGCACGTGCCCGTCCGCCAGGCGGTCTGCGGCCGTGACGAGGCCAAGGTGAAAGCCTTCGCCGAAAAATGGGGCTACGCCTCCTACGAAACCGATTGGCGCGAGCTCGTGAAACGCGAGGACATCGACGCCATCGACATCTGCACGCCCAACGACTCCCACGCCGAGATCGCCCTCGAGTGCATCAAGCACGGCAAGATGATCCTCTGCGAGAAACCCCTCGCCCTCAACGGCGAGCAGGGTGAGAAAATGGTCGAGGCCGTCGAGAAATCCGGCCTGCCGAACCTCGTCTGGTACAACTACCGTTTCCTCCCCGCCGTCACGCTCGCGAAAAACATCGTCGATGCCGGAGAACTCGGCCGCATCTTCCACTACCGTGCGAACTTCCTCCAGGACTGGACGATCTCCGAAGAACTCCCGCAAGGCGGCGCCGGTCTCTGGCGCCTCGATGCCGCAGCTGCTGGCTCCGGTGTCACCGGCGACCTCCTCGCCCACTGCATCGATACCGCCCGCTGGATCAACGGCGACATCGTTTCCGTTTCCGCGATGACAGAAACCTTCATCAAGGAGCGCATCCACACCGCCACCGGCGAGAAACATCCCGTCACCATCGACGACGCCTGCGCCTTCCTCGCCCGCTTCGAGAACGGCTCGCTCGCCATCTTCGAGTCCACCCGCTACGCGCGCGGCCACAAGGCGCTCAACACCTTCGAGATCAACGGCGCGAAGAAATCCCTTTCCTGGGATCTCCACGACATGAACTACCTCGAATACTTCGATCACGGCGTCCCCGGCGACCGCCGCGGCTGGACGAAGATCCACTGCTCCGACGGCGACCACCCCTACGCCGGAAACTGGTGGGTGCCCGGCCTCTGCCTCGGCTACGAGCACTCCTTCACCCACGAGCTCGCCGAGTTCTTCAAATCCCTCGACGACCCCTCCGCCGAGAAACGCTACCCGGACTTCCGCCACGCCCTCGGCACCCAATACGTCTGCGACGCCGTCCTCGAGTCCGCCAAGACCAAGCAGTGGGTCGATGTGAAAAAGGCCTGATCTCCGCGCCAGCGATCCTTCCTGTAATCCCCGCCGGGCCGACGCCGGGCGGGGATTTCTTGTGAAGGCCTCCCGTGCAAATCTCAATGCGGGTCAGGCCGGGGAAGCGGATATGTTCAATCGCGGGGACCTACCCGAATGGCACTGTTCGCCCAGACTCACTCCTTCGAGGGGGTGAGTTCCTTCAAGCGCTTCTCACCGGACTCGACGGCCTCCCGGGCCTCCTGCTGTTTCAGCAAAGCTTGCTCAAGGAACGATGGGTCGTAATCGGGATTTCTTTCCAGCTTGGCCCGCTCCATCTCAGCGAATGCCTCGATGTTCTCGATTTTTTGCCGCCCCGCCTCGATTTCATCCTGGAGTTCGTTGATCCGCTCATCGGGCGGTTCCTCCTGTTGCGTCACCGTGGGTTTGGCTTCGGAATCCACCGCAACCGCCTGACGGGGATTTTCCCGGCACGCGCAGATGCATAAGCATGACGACAAAAGCAAGATACGAGCGGACATGGGGAGAAATGGGGAAAACGGTTTCATGGCCACGTCTTAACCACCTTGCCGTCTTTCCATGAAAGCAGCGGAAGATTCCAGCGCTTGTGCTCGGCGCGGAGTTCCTTGGCCATGATCTTCGCGGCGGCCTTGCTGCGGGAAACAAAGTCCTCCGGTTGGGATGCGGTGGCGGCTTTGGGCTTACGGGTGGTTTTCATCGGCGGCTCAGGAAACTTTCTACTACCGACAAGCTGGAGCTTTTCGAATCCAAATGCAAGCCACCAGACGGTCGGGTGTTATCCCGAAACGTCCACGAATCCGCGAGCGGCGCATAGATCCGGATACGCTCGCCTCTAGAGTCCCGACAGGGACGGCGCGAACGTAGCCGGGGGTACAGTGAAACGGAACCCCCGGACCGATGGCATAAGGGATTTGTCGGGCAAGGGGCAGACTCCCCCACCCGTTACGCCCCCGCCGCAGCCCACCAACGGCTCGGCAGGTTTACGGCTTCGGCAGCGCGCGGAAGGATCGGGCCTTTCCGCTCGCCGCCGGACTGATGGCGCATTTCACTCCGGGTTCCGCTCTGCTGCACCCGGAGCTACGTTCCGGACACCCCGCCGGGGTATGGAGTGCATCCACATGGCAGACCGGCGTCAGCCACTCCCCGCCTACCACCGCATGCCGCTGATGGATTTGTATTCGGCAGAGGACTGGCCGTATTGGCCTTTCACGCTGGTTTTCACCCCGTCGAAGACAAACTTCAGCCCGGCGGGGCCGTTGTAGGCTTCCTGGCGGTCGGTGATGGCGTCCGCGAGGGTCTGCGAAAGCGCGGGGAGCGATTGGTTGAGGCCGTCGAGCGCGGAGAGGTGGCCGTTGAGGGAGGCGAGGGAAATCTTCGGATCCTGCGGGGCGAATCCGGCGAGGCCTTCAAGCCGGGCGATGTAGCGCTTGAGGTGCGATGCGATCTCCACGTAGCTCTGCTCCCCCCGGTTGCGCTCCTTCTTGTCCGGCGCGGGATCGGCGGGCTTCGCCTTGGGCGGGTAAACGCCGCGCACCTTGTCCGCCAGGTTTTTCACCGCGTCGAAACGCTTCGCCCATGCCGTGTTGCTCTTCACATGGGCGAGCGATTGCGTGATGAGCGGCCCGATGAGTTTCACCAGCGCGGAGCGGTCCGTCACCTCGTCCTGATACGGCGGGCGGGCGTCGTCCAACGCCGTGTTCGCAGCCTTTGCGGCGGCGACGGCCGTGGTCAGCTTGGCGAGGGTGAAGGCGGAGTCCGCCGGTGCATAGGCGGGCGACATGGCGGCAACCGCCGTTAGGAGTTCTTCCGAGCGCTGAACCCGGTCCATGAATGATTGTTCGCTGGGCATAGCTGTGGTGATTTTGTCTTTGTTTCTCATAAGAAAACCGGCTCCGCATACCTGCGCGGAATCGCTTTTCCTTATTTACGCGTTCGATAAACCAAATCACCCCGCATCATGGCAAGCCAAAAGTTGCCTTTCCCGGAAAATGAAGCCCCTTTCCCAAAGGTTGAAGCGCCATTCTTAGAAGATGAAGAGCCTTTCTCAAAGTGTGAAGAGGCTTTCTCAAAGTGTGAAGAGGCTTTCCCAAAGTGTGAAGGAGCTTTCCCAAACTGTGAAGGGGCTTGCCCAAACTGTGAAGGGGCTTTCCCAAACTGTGAAGGGGCTTTCCCAAAAAGGAAATGACCCAATGATGCATCATCCGAGGACTTGCGGGGTTGCGCCGCGTGCTTCCGCGAGAAAATGTCCCCGGGCTTTATCCAGAGCCTCCAATGGGGATTCACCTAAGGAGTGGATGAAGTGCAGAAGATTGGTGATCAGATCAATGGAGCATATGTGCTCATCGCCGTCGTAACCTTGCTCCTGATAGTGCAGCACCGCCTGGTGCGCGGAACGTGCGCGCAAACCGTTGCTGACCTCAGGATCGAAAAAGCCATCAGTGGAGGCTGCGAGATCGGGGTCGTGGGGAGGGATATCCATGGCGAATGATGGTTGGAATTAAACTAGAGCGCTCTCGGAATCGACCCACTGCCAGACCATGACGAACGCACCATCTTCGCTGGAGGAAACAACGGGCGCATCATCCATTTCGAAAGTCCCTTCCTCAAGCAATTCCAGCGCGTTGGCGTATCGGCGATCGGTATCCGTGCGCTGGGATCTTTCCGACATGATGTCGGCGAGATCAGTGTGACCTGATTCAACTAGCGCCCGATGAATTTTTTCGGCTTCTGAACCGGACAAGTAGGCGGGATGGAAGGTAATGTCAGACATTTCAGTTAGATCATGCGACTTCAATTTTCAAACTTGGGTCTGTCTCGCAGGTTTCGATGATGGCGTTGTAGCGGGCTATGAGCTGTTCAAAGGTGTGGCGGCGCTGGCTGCCGTCAAAGCCCGTCCACTCAAGCATGTTCGCTACGAGAAACTGGGTGATGTCTAGGACTTCTACGCGCCGGGCAATGCCCGCTTCCGCCGCGAGTTTTTCGGCGTATGCCGCGCTCAGGTCTTGCGAGATGATCAGCGGGCGCAAACCTCGGTCCAGGTTTTCGGAACACTTGAGGAGCAATGGCGTGCCGGGAGAATTCGTCACGTGGATTACACAATCGCCGATCTGGAAATCGCCCGATCTCCCCGTCGGCGAGTCTGCCACGGAGTAGCCGCTATGCCGGATTTCCTGATCTGGGTAGAGCATCTCGAGTTTAGCACCGACAAGATGCTGCATCACTGCCCCTACCGTGGTGGAGCCACGCTTCTCGCCCTGCCGCTTTCTTGCCTCATCGAAAACACCCGTGAGACAGGCTTTGATCGAGGAACCGGTATCGACCTTGAGCTTAAACGGGGACGCATCGAAGAATTCCCGCACACGTGCCACCCACCATGCTTCCACTTCTGCGAGGTCGAACCCCGGCTTCTCAGCGGCTTGGTTAAGAAAGGAGACGTAGTCCTGCATGTTGCTCATGCTGCTGCGGCTCGTGCGCCCGCCTTCGTTCGCCAGAACCTTGGGAATACCGTAATCCTTCAAGACCCGCTGCACTGCGCCCTTGCCGAGATTGAGCACCTGCCCTTTGCCTTCGGTGATCATCTTGCCCGAATCGATGGGCAGGCCATGATTGATCGCCCAGCGGGTGATATGAAGCGCCACGCAAAGCGGCCCCTTGTTGCCAAGGAACTTATGCGATGAGGCGAACTCGTGGAGCTGGCTTTGCAGGTTGGAGGGCATGGTGGTTGGCGGCGGTGCAGAGGGGGATGAAGAGGTGATCGACCAGGTGTTTGACTACGGGCACTACGACAGCGTCGCCCATGGCGTTGTAGGATTCGTTGTAGGAAGTGGAGAGGCGGTAGCGCTCGGGTGCTCCCATGATGCGTGCGGCCTCGCGGGTGGTGATCTTGCGGGCTGTCCATTCGCCGTTCTCGTGGAGGAGGAGGAACTGGCAACTGCTGCCGCCCTCGGCGGTGCGGAGGCAGCCGGAGAGATCGTCGAAGCGGAGTTCGAGAACCTGTTTGCCGTTGCGGGTGCGGCGGTAGCCGGGGAAGACGGCGCGCTGGTGACGGGGCAGCTTGTCGAGCAATTCCTGATGCTTGGGGGCGACGAGGGACAGCAGCGTGTCCGCACGGGTTTTGTCGAACACCGGGGCGTCCCACTCGATGATGTCGCTCAGCGCTTTCGGGCGCTTGTTGGGGCGGGGCATGGACCAGAAGACGATATCGTCCAGAGGTGCGATGGCCTTGCGCACCGGATCGGGATGCAACCAGTTGGGGCCGTTGTCCTCCAGCGCGGTGGTATCGATATCTTCCCGGGCGGCGACGATGAAGACCCTGGGGCGGGACTGGGGAACCCAAAGACGCGCGTCCAGCAGCATCGGGCCGACTTTGTAGGATCGCGCCCGGAGAGCTTCGTAGAGAAGATGGAAATCCGCGCCGCCATTGGCGGATAGGAGTCCCACCACATTTTCCAAGGCGATCACGGCGGGCTTGGCGGGCATCTCATCCAGCACCCGCAGCCACTGCCAGAAAAGCCCGCTGCGGGAGGCTGCGAGGCCGCCCATTTTGCCGGCGAGGGAGAGATCCTGGCAGGGAAAGCTCGCCCAGACGATGTCGCCGCCGGGAATGGCCGCGCCCTTCACCTGCTCGATGGAGCCGAGATGAAAGTGGCCGGCTCCTTGGTTGGCGGTGTAGATCGCCGCCTTCTTGGGGCAAACGTCGTTCGACCACACGGGCAGGCAAGCGTGCCTGACACCTTGCGTGACTAGCCCGCTTCCAGCGAAGAAATCGACAAAGGTGGGAAGGAGTGGTTTCAATGAGTTCTTTTGAACAGTTTGCGGATGAAGTGTCAAGCTCGGAGGCTGGAGGGGATTCTGAGACGGAAAATGTTGGAATTAAGCACCTGACCCGAGTCACATTGGGCAGAAATTTTACTGCACAAGAGCTATGTTCATTCCGACCAATTCAAAAAATGAATCCGTCGGAGAAATGGATTGTTTCAATTTGTAGAAATCCGAAGATGCATTTCGCGACTCATTTTTTGGGCTTGAGTAACTTCGTCTGGGGACATTGATTTTTGTAATGTTTCAAGAGCTGTAATTGCTTCATTTTTTCCATCGGCAGCAGAAATGTTAAACCACGTATAAGCAGTTATGAGATTTCGCGTTACTCCTTGCCCACTCGCATACATCATCCCGAGTTCAAATTGAGATCCCGACATTCCTTTCTCGGCAGCTTTGAGATGCCATTTCGCAGCCTTTTCCAGATCCTGGGCCACTCCATCTCCACGTTGTAGCATTCCGGCCAGGTTGGATTGCGCGACTTCCTGCCCTTGTTCTGCTGCTTTAAGATACCATCTTGCCGCCTCAGAAGGATCACGCGGCACTCCCATAAAACCCATATTGTACAAAAAGCCGAGCTTGTATTGTGCATTTGCATTATTTTGCTCAGCCGATTTCCGATACCACTTAGCAGCCTGAGAATAATCCTGAGTGACTCCTTCACCTAATTGATAGCGAAAACCCATCCAATACTGAGCTTCCGAATCGCCTTGCTCTGCCGCTTTTCTATACCAGTTCGTAGCTTCCTCTCTATTTTTCTTCACTCCTTTCCCAGTATCATATCTATTGGCTAAATTGAATTGAGAATCAGCATCACCGCTTTCAGCTGCTTTCCTGTACCATTCTGTTGCTATTTTATCGTCCTTATTTACCCCTTCACCATTGTCATATCTAAGCGCCAAGTAAAACTGAGATTTCGCATCTCCTTTCTCTGCTTTACTTATAAGCTTATCTAATTCTGAAGGAGCAGACGCCGGTTCTTCACAACTCGGCAGAAAAACCGGCATAAGCAAAACATAAAAATAGAATAATTGTTTCATTTTGAATGAATTCTTCAATCTGCCGTATCACCAATTTTTCCATAAACTTCCAAGAGCTTCATTTGTGATTCCGCTGGAATTTGCCTTAAATTTAGTCTAGCTACTGCAGATTGCTCGCGTAACTCTTCGGCGTAAGCTGGCTTAGGGGTGGAGTCATCGGTGCAACCAGGCAGAGCAAGCAGCTTAAGGTCATTTCCATGAACAATGTGGGATGTCACAAGATTGGCCACAAGCTCGACTTTCTTTTCAACAGCTGTAGCATCAATCGACTTGTTAGCTTTTTTTGCTTTTTTGTGTTGATTCATCAGCGCTCCTCTTACTGCCTCTCCAATATTCTCGAGAAGGAGCTTTTCGCGCTCTTCCTCTAGAGCAATTAACTGCTTGTTTCCGTAGTAAGAATCAATAATCGGCTTGGCTACTTTTTTGTAAGATAGATATGCAGCAAACACACTGAATCCAATTTTGAATAATTCAGCCATATCGAGAGCAACATCGACATTAAGATTTACGATTAGATCTATTGATCCGTTTTGAATCTCAACTAGATGAACATCGTCTGGCGGATCACTTTTTACTAGCTGGTGGTAAATTGGCAGAGCTCGGTTCCATGCTGCAACTGTTTTGGTGAAGTTTGACAAACTTGAGATCGTCTTCTCTTCATTGAAAATGATAGAAATCACTGCGTTATCACCTTCGGCCAATCGCTCTATATCTTCATTGAGGTAGGGCTCGATGAAGCTTTCAATCTTAGAGATTTGATCAATATTTGTCGATATTTGATCTTGTAGTTGCGCAATTAGCTGAGTGAGCTGAGCATAGAACTCCGCTTGAGTAATTTCTTTATTTGAAATGAGTTCCAAGAGCTTCTCGTCATGTGGAGCATTTGTGAATGGGGGCGCTGCTGCCTTCGGGAGGAGGATCTTAAAACCAGCCGGTAAATCTCCGTTGTAGATTCGCTCAAGGGATACTAAAACCTTTTCCGCAATATCCCTAAGAGCCAGAATGTTGGCCTGAGATGCGGGTAAACTTGAAGAAAAGTCATCCAGATCTCGCTTGAATCCCGAGTCTACAACTTCGCGATTAAATGTATCGATAAAATGCTGTAGAGTTTCGATATTCATTGGTTTGAGTATATGACTGAAGGATCAGATGGATACTGAGTTATTGACAGGCCTCGCACTCTCCCCCGTTCATCATGGCGTCGAGGGAGCAGACCATTTTTTCCTCGGCGGTGAACTCGCGTTTCGCGGTGGCGGCGGCGAGGTTGGTGGCGGCGGTGGCGGCGGTTTGGGTGGCCATGACGCCGCGTTGCTCCTTCTGGACGTTGAGGGTGGATTTCTCGACGTTGGATGCCTGGAGGGTGCGGAGGTAGTAGGTGGTCTTGAGGCCCTTGTCCCATGCACGGCGGTACATGTGGCTGAGGGTCTTGAAGTCCGGGGTGGCGAGGAAGAGATTGACCGACTGTGACTGGTCGATCCACTTCTGGCGGCGGGCGGCGGCATCGACGATGTATTCGTAGCCGATGCCGAAGACGGTCTTGTGCTTTTGCTTGATGGCCTCCGGGATGTCATCGATGGCGTCGAGCTCGCCATCGAAGTATTTGAGCTGGTCGACCATTTCCGGGGACCAGAGGTTGGCTTTCTTGAGATCGCGGACGAGCTCGGTGTTGAGGATGGTGAAATCGCCGGAGAGGTTGGATTTCACGTAGAGGTTCTTGTAGTTCGGCTCGATGCAGGGGGTGGTGCCCATGATGTTCGAGATCGTGGCGGTGGGGGCGATGGCGAGGACGTTGGAGTTCCTCATGCCGTGCTTGGCGATTTTCTCGCGGACGACGGACCAGTCCATTTTCCCGCCGCGCGGGACGTCGATCTTGCGGCCGCGCTCGTCCTGGAGGAGATCGACGGTGTCTTGCGGGAGGAGTCCCCTGCTCCACTTCGATCCCTCGTAGCTGGAGTAGGTGCCGACCTCGGCGGCGAGATCGCTGGAGGCGCTGTAGGCGTAGTAGGCGATGGCCTCCATCATCTCGTCGTTGAACTCGACGGCGGCATCGGATGCGAAGGCGAGGTTGCGCTTGTAGAGGGCGTTCTGCAGGCCCATGACGCCGAGGCCGATGGGGCGGTGGCGGGAGTTCGCGGTCTTCGCGGCTGCGGTGGGGTAGAAGTTGATGTCGATGACATTGTCGAGGGCGCGGAGGGCGACGGTGATGGTCTCCTTGAGCATCGCGTGGTCGATGGCGCCGTCCGGAGTGATGTGGGACTCAAGGACGACGGAGCCGAGGTTGCAGACCGCGGTTTCCTCATCGGAGGTGTTGAGCGTGATCTCGGTGCAGAGGTTGCTGGAGTGGATGACGCCGCAATGATCCTGCGGGGAGCGGACGTTGCACGGATCCTTGAAAGTGATCCACGGGTGGCCGGTCTCGAAGACCATTTTCAGCATGGATTTCCAGAGCTCGATGGCGGGGAGCTGGCGGGACCAGATCTTGCCCTCTGCGGCCTGGGCTTCGTATTGCTCGTATTTTTCCTCGAAGGCTTTCCCGTAGAGGTCG